>JAUNHU010000155.1 GCA_030523825.1 Lautropia sp.
GTGCGGTCGATATCACCGTCCGTGACAACATCATCGACATCCAGGCGGAGAAGGTCTTCCGTGAGCTGGTGGCCGCCGGCAACAAGCTCATCATTGCGGCCGATTCCGGCTATCTCTGGACCATGCAGCGCCTGGCTGCCGAGCATCCCGATGTCCGCTGGGAAGTGGTGGGTCTGGGCGATGTCGCCGACAACATCCGCACCTACGCCGTGCGCGCCTACGAAGGTGCCTGGCTGGCGGGCGTGCTGGCCGGCAAGCTTTCCCGTACCGACACGCTGGGTTTCATCGCCACGCTGCCGGTGCCCGACGTGGTCCGCAACATCAATGCCTTCACGCTGGGCGCCCAGGCAGTCAATCCGTCTGCGCGCGTCAAGGTGGCCTGGATCAACGGCTGGGTCGATCCCGTCCGTGAAACCGAGGCAGCGCAGTCCCTCATCAACAGCGGCGCCGACGTGCTGCTGTTCAACAGCGCCACCGGCGACCCGCTGAAGGTGGCCGAGCGCGCCGGCGTGAACGCCATCAGCTGGGGCGTCGACATGAGTGACGTGTCGGCCAAGGCTCAGGTGGCGGCCGTCGGCTTCAACTGGACCGACTACTATGTCGAGAGCGTGCGCGAGGTGGCCGAGAAGCGCTGGCGTCCCCAGTCCAGCTGGGCCGGAGTCCGCGAAGGCCGGGTAGATCTCGTGTCCCTGGCCTCCCGGCTGCCTGAAGATGTCGTCAAGGCCGTCGAGGAGAAGCGCAAGGAGCTGGTTGCCGGCAAGGTGCAGATCTGGAAGGGACCGCTGGTCTCGGCCGACGACCGTGAACTCTTGCCCTCGGGTAAGGTCGGTGATGATGCCTTCCTGGCCGACCTGATCTCCTACGTGAAGGGCGTCGAGGGCCAGATTCCCTCGGGCCAGAAAGAACAGCACTGACGCGAGCCGTCAGCCATCCATCCGATATCGTTTGCCACAGATGCAAGATTCCCAACGCCGTCGCCTGTTGCTGGCTGCCAGCAGTGGCCTGTTGCTGTCGCAGGGCAGCTTCTCCCTGGCCGCCACGGCTTCAGCCAGAAAGCAGCCCCCCCTCAAGATCGGCTTTCTGTTCGATGCCAGCACTGAGCACCATGCGGCCAGCCATGCCCATGCCGAAAGCGCTGCGCTGCTGAAGAAGCAGCTGGGCCGCCGCATCGAGCTGGTGCCGGTCGAGCAGGTGCCCGAGGGCAAGGATGCCCATGCCGTGCTGCGCCGCATGTGCGCCAATGGCTGCAAGCTCATTTTCGGCACGGCCTATGGCTTCATGGACCCCATCATCCGGGTGGCGCGCGAGTTTCCCGATGTGCGCTTTGAAACCCACGCAGGCTTCAAGGCTGCCGACAACGTCGGCAACTACAACGCCCGCTTCTACGAGGCGCGTTATCTGGCTGGCATCGTGGCGGCGCATGCCACGCGCTCGGGCATTCTGGCCTACATTGCGCCGGTGCCCGTGCCCGAGGTGCTGATGGGCATCAACGCCTATACGCTGGGTGCGCGTTCGGTAAACCCCGACATCACGGTGCGGGTGATCTGGACGAACAACTGGCGCGACCCGGTCAAGGAGCGCGATGCTGCCTACACGCTGGTATCGCAAAAGGCCGATGTCTTCACGCACCACACCGACACGGTGGCTGTGGCCGAAGTGGCCCGTGACCGCAAACTGAAATTCATCGGCTTTCAGGCAGACTACAGCAAGCAGCTGGGGCCGGGCCTGTTGCTGGGTTCGGTGCTGCCGCGCTGGGAAGACTACTACCTCGCCCGTACCCGGCAGGTGCTGGCAGGTACCTGGCAGCCCGACAACACCTGGGGCGGGCTGGCCGACGGCATGGTTCGGCTGGCTGTCTCGCGGGCCACGGTGCCGCAGCGGGTGCGCCAGCAGGTGCAGGTTGCCCGGCAGCGTCTCACGCAGGGCAAGCTGCACATCTTCGAGGGCACGCTGCATGACAACGACGGCAGTGTGCGTCAGCTGGGCGGCAAAATGGAAGACGCCGCGCTGAAGAAAATGGACTGGCTGGTGAAGGGAGTCATCGGCCGGGTGTCCTGATCCTCGTCCAATCGGCCAACGGGTTTAAAAGGCCGGAAGGCCAGTACGTCAGCAGGCCAAAAGGCTAACAGGCTCAAGACCCCGAACTGCCAAAAGCCCAAAAGCCCAAAAAAGCCAACAAAAAAAGCCTCGTCGCCATTCAGGCGCGAGGCTTTTTTGTTGTCAGAAACCGGCTGCTTCGGCGGGGCTTGTCTGCACCGTTTGAGGTGTTTGCCAGGTTGCCGAAACTGCTGAGCCGTTGAGCTTGGGGGCCGAGAGTTGGGGGGGCAAGTGCCCCCCACGAACAATGCCCGATGCCCGCCTGCGGGAATGCAGCATGCTGCATATTGCATCCAGCATGCAGGGCGCCGGCGCCACCGGGGGGGGCTGTTTCCAGTCCCCCGGACCCAAGGCGCGCTTGCCGGATCAGGCTTTCTTTGCCGTGCTCCGCGTGGCCTTGGGTTTGGCGGCGGCCGTGGTGCCAACCTTGGCTGCCGGTTTCGTGGCTGCCTTGGCTTTTGTCGCTGTCTTGGCCGGAGCCTTGGCCCGCGTGGTGGCAGCCTTCGCGGGGGCAGGCGCCTTGCCTGACGACGCGATGGCCGCTGCCGTCATGGCTGCCATGGCAGCAGCTCCTGCGCCTGCTGCGGGCTTTGCTGCCGAAGCAGTCTTCGCCCTGGCCGGCTTGGCCTGTTCCTCATCAGCGGCTTTCTCCTTCTGCTCGGGTTTGGCCTCGGCTTTGGGCGCGGCCTTCACCGAGGCCTCAGTCTTTGACGAGGCTGCTTCCTTCACCTTTGCGTCAGTGGCACCTTCCTTGGCACTGGCCTTGCCCTTGGGCTTGGCCGGAACCGGCTCGGGCTTCAGGATGAGCAGACCCAGCGGCGGCAGGCTCAGTTCCAGCGAGAACGGCCGGCCGTGCATGCCTTCGGAGGTGGCCTCGACAAAGCCGTGGTTGCCCACGCCGCTGCCGCCGTAGTCGGTGGCGTCGGTGTTCAGCAGTTCGGTCCAGCGGCCACCGCGCGGGGCGCCGACGCGGTAGTTGTGACGCGGGATCGGCGTGCCGTTGAAGATCACCATCAGCGTGTCGTCGGGGTTGTGGCCGTGGCGCAGGTAGGCCAGCACGCTCTGGGCGCTGTCCTCGGCGCTGATCCACTCGAAGCCGCTGCCGTCGAAATCACGCTGATGCAGTGCGGTCTGCGCACGCATCACGCGGTTCAGGTCGCCCACCAGGCGCTTCACGCCCACGTGCAGATAGGTGTCTGCTGCAGCCCAGTCCACGCTGCCTTCGTGTGCCCATTCGTTCCATTGGCCGAACTCGCCGCCCATGAACAGCAGCTTCTTGCCGGGATGGGTCCACATCAGGCCGAACAGCAGGCGCAGGTTGGCAAAGCGCTGCCAGTCGTCGCCCGGCATCTTCGTCAGCAGGCTGCCCTTGCCGTACACCACCTCGTCGTGCGAGAGCGGCAGCACGAAGTTCTCATTGAAGGCGTAATACAGGCTGAAGCTGAGCGCGTTCTGGTGGTAGCTGCGGTGGATGGGCTCCTTCTGGAACCACGACAGCGTGTCGTGCATCCAGCCCATGTTCCATTTCATGCCGAAGCCCAGGCCGTTCAGCGTGTCGGGATTGTCGTTGCTGTGACCGCCCCAGGCCACCGGGCGCGACACGCCCGGCCATGCCGTCGACTCCTCGGCAATCATCTGCACGTCGGGGAAATCGCGGTAAACCGCCTGATTGAGCTGCCGCAGGAAATGGATGGCTTCGAGGTTCTCGTGCCCGCCCTTGCGGTTCGGAATCCACTGGCCGTCCTGACGGGCATAGTCCAGATACAGCATCGAGGCCACCGCATCCACGCGGATGCCGTCGATGTGGAAGTAGTCGAGCCAGAAGGTGGCGCTGGACAGCAGGAAGCTGCGTACCTCGTGGCGGCCGTAGTTGAAGATCCAGCTGTTCCACTCGGGGTGGAAGCCCTGGCGGCGGTCGGAGTGCTCATACAGTTCGGTGCCGTCGAAGCGGGCAAGGCCGTGGGCGTCGCCGGGGAAGTGCGAGGGCACCCAGTCGAGGATGACGCCGATGCCGTGCTGGTGGAGGATGTCGACGAAGGCCTTGAAGTCGGCCGGGCTGCCGTAGCGGGCGGTGGGCGCGAAATAACCCACGGTCTGATAGCCCCACGAGCCGTAGAACGGGTGCTCGGTGATCGGCATCAGTTCCACGTGGGTGAAACCGAGCGATTTCACGTACTCGGCCAGCTTCGGCGCGATGTCACGGTAATTGAGGAAGCCCTGCGGATTGTCCGCGGGGCGCATCCACGAGCCCAGGTGGCATTCATAGATGCTGATGGGGGCGTCGAGCGCATTGGCACGCGCACGGGTGCTCATCCAGCCGTCATCGTTCCAGTCGTAGCTCAGGTCGGCGATGCGGGTGGCGGTGCAGGGCGGCTCTTCCCACGAGAAACCGAAGGGGTCGCCCTTTTCCAGCCATTCGCCGGTGGCTGCCGAATGAATGCGGTACTTGTAGCAATCGCCTACCGAGGCGCCGGGCACGAAACCTTCCCAGATGCCCGAGCTGTCGCCACGCACGGCCAGCGGGCTGGCGCCATGTTGCCAGCCGTTGAAGTCTCCGATGACCTCGACCTCGCGGGCATTCGGGGCCCAGACGGAGAACCAGCAACCCTGCTGGGCGGGCTGACCAGCCTGCAGCGCGTAGGAGCACGGGTGTGCGCCCATCCAGCGATACATGCGGCAGTTGCTGCCCTCACGGAAATAATAGATGTCGTCGGGTGTGCAGACAGGTGGGTTTTGCATGGCAGGCGTCTGGTTGGTTGATTTTTTTTCAGGCAAGTTGTTCCCCGTAGTCATAGAGCGCCTCCAGCAGCTGTTGGGCAGTTTCATCGTCTTCCGACAGCGTCTGGTTCAACGCATCCAGACGGTCGGCATACTGGGCCAAAGTCAGGACGTTGCCGGCCCCCTCGTGGAGTCTGGCATGGCAGTGCGCATGCCACCGCTGTCTTTCATCATCTGAGAGAATAGCCGGAAAATGCCTTGCGCGGTATCGGAAAGAC
>JAUNHU010000156.1 GCA_030523825.1 Lautropia sp.
ACTGGATGGGCAAGGTCAAGACGGCCGTGCAGATGGTGGCCATTCCCATGCTGCTCTACCATCAGACGCTGTTCGACCGCATCGACAGCCAGTACTGGGGAAGCTGGATGATTGCCATCGCCGCTGCGCTCACCTTCATCTCGATGGTCTGGTATCTGCGTCAGGCATGGCCGCAGCTCAGCGGCCGCTCCGGCGCCTGAAAAGAAAACGACTCTGCCCCGGTTCCGGGGCGTCCCGTCCCGGAACATGCGTGCGCCTTCACGCATGATCCGCATTATCTGCCCGTGCCCCGACTGGCCGCCCCGCCAAGCTGACGACCCCAGGGTTGCTTGCGCGCCTTCGCATCAGGGGGGCGCGGCGCAGCTCCTTCTGTTGATCGGGGGCGCGCACCGCCATGAAAGCACTCAGCAGCGTGTCCTGTTCGCGTCTTGAAGGTTTGCTTGGCAGTCGCCGCGTTTTTTGCCAGACAGCCAGACAGGGCCATGCACATCCGGCGAGAAAACCGACGGAACACCATCGAGCCCGGAGGCTGAAAACAGGGAAAACAGAAGGGGAAATGGAGGCGGGAGTCGGAATCGAACCGGCGTAGACGGCTTTGCAGGCCGCTGCATAACCACTTTGCTATCCCGCCTGAGACGCATCATCCAGAGATGATGGAAACAGCGCCAAACAGGCAACCAGCCAGTCACCGTGGCAGTGACCATACCCGTTCAGAGAAGATGGGATTCTGCTTGATCCATCCGTGTCCGTCAAGTCGGTGTGCTGCTTTTCCCGGAGAGCGACATTCAGAAAGGCAGCTCGGCCTGCGGGTTGCCATCGTGTGGCTCGCCGATCTTCTCATGCCGTTGCCTTCGCGGGGCAGGCTCATCTTCACGCACGGGGCGCGCCGGTGGCCGCGGAGAAGCGGGGCACGCCGGCTCAGGAGCGAGCATCTCGAAAAGATCCTCATCGCCTCTCCGTGAACCGGAACCTCGTTCATTTTCCGCGTCCAGTTCATCCAGTCGCTTCAGCGAACTCACCCGGATGCCCAGCAGCCGCAGGTGCTTGCCCAGATCCACCCGCTTCAGGCACTGGCCCGCCACGCGGCGAATGCTGGCCGCATCGTGGAGGTATTCGCCGATGCTCTGATCGCGGGTCACGATGCGGAAATCGCTGTAGCGCAGCTTGATGCCGATGGTGCGCCCGGCGTAGCCCTTGCGTTGCAGGTCGGCTGCCGTCTGTTCGGCCAGTCGCGTGAAGATGCGCCCCAGCTCGGCCCGGTCGTGCACCGCGTGCAGATCCCGCTCGAAGGTGGTTTCGCGGCTGATGCTGACCGGCTCCGTCCGGTTGGCCACCGGCCGCTCGTCTCGCCCCCAGGCACTGTCGTGCAGCCATTGCCCCTGATGCGCGCCAAAGTGCTGCACCAGCCAGGACAGCTCGCAGGCCGCCAGCTCACCGATGGTGCGCACGCCCAGCGCCTCCAGCCGTGCATTGGTTCGCGGGCCGATGCCATTGATGCGGCGTGCGGGCAGAGGCCATATCCGGCGCTGCAGATCCTCTGGCCAAACGATGCTGATGCCGTTCGGCTTCTCGAATTCGCTCGCCATCTTGGCGATCAGCTTGTTGGGCGCCACGCCTATCGAACAGCTCAGCCCGGTCTCGCGGGCAATGCGTTCCTGGATACGCCGGGCGACAGCCAACCCGCCGTCGTCCGCCGCGCCCGGCAGTGCACTGAAGTCGATGTAAACCTCATCGATGCCACGATCTTCCATCACCGGCGCTTCCGACAGGATGATGTCCTTGAACAGCCGTGAAAAATGCCGGTAGCGCTCGAAGTCGATCGGCAGCAGGATGGCATGCGGGCAGCGCTGCGCTGCCCGTGTCAGCCCCATGCCCGAGCTTATGCCGAACTCGCGTGCCGCATAGGTGGCCGTGGTGCTCACGCCTCGTCCGCGATAATTCCCCAGACGTGAAAAGAGCGCCGGTGGAATGTCTGCCGGTGTCGGCCAGGGGCCGTCCGGCCCCGGCTGGTACCGGTTGATCTCGTCCAGCAGTTGCTGCGCCGTCATCCGGCTGCCACCGATCACCACCGGTAGCCCTTCCAGTTGCGGAAATTGCAACAAGGCCACCGACGCAAAGAAGGCGTCCATGTCGAGGTGGGCAATGCGGCGCTGGGAAGGCAGATTCATGCCGGGCGGGGGAAACGGGCTGGGCAGGCCGATCCGCAGCAGGGTGGGGGCTTCGCGGGCCGCGGCGGCGGGCCGAATCAATGATTGTAGGGAATCGACGCGCTATCTGAACAGATACTACATTGTGTTAGATTAGCTGTACAAAAGATTTGACCCGACGGAGGTGAATACCGATGTTCCCAGAATACCGCGCCCTGATTACCAAGCTGAAATCCGAAGACGCGCACTTTGCCCGTCTGTTTGACAAGCACAACGAGCTGGATCAGAAAATCAAGAACATGGAGTCGCATCTCGAACCGGCCACACAGACCGAGATCGAGATTGCCAAGAAGGAAAAACTGCATCTGAAGGATGAGCTCTACGCCATCCTGAAAAAGGTCGCTGGCTGAAAGACCTTTGTCATCGCCGTGCGCTTTGCAGCCTGAGCGCAGCGTCATGCAGAAAGAAGCGCTTCCCGCAGGAAGCGCTGGGGATGTGACCAACTGACTGTGTCTTGAGTGCAAGTCGGGCCGGCGTCTTCGAGGAGCGGTGCTCCACCCCAAAAAAAACCCCTGTCCTTGCGACCGGGGTTTTTTCTTTTGGCAGGCAGGGTAGGGGGCTGCACCGTTGTAGCACTGTAGCCGGGGAGGCCCGCATCTCCGTGCCATCTTCGGTGTAGCCCCGGCTGTCAGGGGGAACTGCGCTTCTGCCCGTGCAGGCATTCGCAACGGGTCAGAGCAGGGCGGAAGGCGTCTCACCCCGCTCGTACACCACATGCGCACGACCCACGATCAGCGGATCCAGCTTGCCGATCTTGTCGAGCGCCTTGTTGGTGTAGGGCAGCTTGTGCAGGATGTAGCGGATGGCGTTCAGGCGAGCCCGTTTCTTGCAGTCACTCTTGATGACCGTCCAGGGAGAATCGGCGGTGTCGGTCTCGAAGAACATCGCTTCCTTCGCACGGGTGTAATCATCCCATTTGTCGAGCGATGCCTTGTCGATGGGCGAGAGCTTCCACTGTTTCAGCGGGTGGGCTGCACGCTCGCGGAAGCGGCGACGCTGCTCCTTGCGGCTCACGCTGAACCAGAACTTGATGAGGTGGATGCCGCTTCGCACCAGATGGCGCTCGAACTCGGGCGCCTGGCGCATGAACTCGCGGTATTCCTCGTCGGTGCAGAAACCCATCACACGCTCGACACCGGCACGGTTGTACCAGCTGCGGTCGAACAGCACGATCTCGCCATTGGTGGGCAGGTGCGCCACATAGCGCTGGAAGTACCATTGCCCCCGCTCGGTGTCGGTGGGTTTCTCCAGGGCCACCACCCGGGCGCCGCGGGGGTTCAGGTGCTCCATCACCCGCTTGATCGTGCCTCCCTTGCCGGCCGCATCGCGTCCCTCGAACAGGATGACGATACGCTGACCGGTTTCCTTGGCCCATGCCTGCAGCTTCAGCAGCTCGACCTGCAGCTTGAATTTCTCCTTCTCGTAGGTGGAGCGGCGCAGCAGGTTCTTGTAGGGGTAATTGGCTTCGCGCCAGTTCGTTGCCAGTTCCTCGTCGGGGTTCACGCCACCTTCCGGGTTCTTCTGGCCGGACTTGCCCTTCAGCATGGCGCGCAGCACCTGACGGTCGTCGGGCGATGCGCCTTCCAGAATGGCGCGCAATGCACTGGCCCGCTCCTGGGCAGTCTTCTTCTCCGGATTTTCCAGAATCCTGCCCACGGCTTCGATCTGCACCTCACGCGAGGCTGCGATCTTCTGCGAGGTCACGAAGCTTTCCAGCCCCTTGCCGTCCAGTCGTGGTGGCGTGTCGCCTCGGCTCACTTCGCGCACGTCGGTCGCACCGGCCGGTGATGTCCTGCGTCGCCCCCGTGCCGGGGCAGCCGGCTTGTCGCTGGCGCCTGCTGCCTGACGACGGGCCGGGCCGGTGCGGGGAGAGGAGGCTGTGCGGCGTTTCCCCTCGCCCGAATCCCGGGTGCCCGCCTCAGCTGCCGCTGCACTGGCCGGAGCCGTTGCGGAGGTCGAGGGGGTAGCCTTGTCGGCAGGGGACTGGTCGGGAGAGGCACTGTTCTGCATTGCTGATTCCTGTATTGTGAAAGTGGCTATTGCAAGGATGATAGTCAAGCAGTGCTGCTGGTGCCGTGCGCATTCCCGGAAATTGGGGATATCCCTTGGGAGGCGCTCGTGCATCTGGCTGGGCATCGTGGGGAGCAGGCCCCGGCCGGATGGCCGGCGGCTCCCTTGCCGAGCCTGCGCAAGCCTTGCGCGCCATCCATTCGGAGCTTCCTCCCTAGTCGGCAATCACGGCACAGCCATCCTTCCGATGTCCGGAACCTGGTTGCGAACCCATACCCGATCACACTTGAGCGCAGGAGGCAGGGCATGAAACTGGAGCGCCCGGTCAAGCGTCCAGCCGTTGTCGTGCCTATTGGCTGCTCCTGACATTTGTGCATGCACCTTCGGGACGGGTAGGGTTCAGGGTGTCGATATATTTTTCATTAGAAAATAATTTTTAGAAAACCATTTCAACGAGCCAGGAGCCGGGCTCCATATTAAACGTAAGGAATTCTGTAAATTTGGCGGTTTTAAATTATTTTGTTTCTTGATGAATCAGTCTTTCCTGCTGATGGGTGCTTATCTAGTGTTCAATGTGTTATATATACGCATTGATGTATTTTTTGATGGTTATTGTGTAACGTAGGTAAGTTGTGTGCTTTCTTATCTCGGCAATATGGATTTTTGACAAAAAACCATTTGTTTTTCAATGGGTTGCACGTTCATGAATCACGGATGGTTTTTGGGTGAATCCATTCTTGTAAGTCAAATTTACGACTGTGCCTCAATGTCAGATTTTCAGACGGAAATTGGCGGTTAGTG
>JAUNHU010000022.1 GCA_030523825.1 Lautropia sp.
GCCGGCATCTGGGTGCGGAAATCGAAGCGGTAGTCGGGCAGGCCGGCTTCCAGCAGCAGCACGCGGACGTTGGGATCTTCGGTGAGGCGGGCAGCCAGCACATTGCCGGCAGAGCCCGCGCCAATGATGATGTAGTCGTAGGTGGTGGATTCAGGCATGGCTTATCGACAGGCAGGAAGATAGGGGGCGGGCATATCGGGGCAGGGGAGAGCGGGTTGCCCCCGGCAGTGGCCGGCCCTCCGCGTTTGGATGCAATGTCTCCTGGATCGCGTCATGGCGTTGACGCAGGTTTTTGAGAGAGTAGGTGCTCGCTTTCTTCTGGCGGCACAGGTAAATGACAGCGGTGTGCTCCCCGGCGAGGGATACGGGCGGGGCGCACGCGGCGCCCCGGTTCATCAACTGAACACCGAGGCGAATTCGCCCAGCTCCACCTGAACCGACTTGGTCTGGGTGTAGTGCATCAGCGTCTGGATGCCGTTTTCGCGGCCGACACCAGACTGCTTGTAGCCACCGACCGGCATCGGGGCTGGCGATTCGCCCCAGCTGTTGAGCCAGCAGATGCCGGCCTGAAGTTGTGCAATCACGCGGTGGGCCCGCTTCAGGTTGGGCGTGACGATGCCGGCCGCGAGGCCGTAGTGGGTGTCGTTGGCCCGGCGGATGACTTCTTCCTCGGTGTCGTAGGAGAGGATGCTCATGACCGGGCCGAAGATTTCTTCCTTCACGATCGTCATGTCGTCGCGGCAGTCGGTGAACACCGTGGGGGCAACGAAGGCGCCGCGTGCCAGTGCGCTGTCTTCCAGCCGGTGGCCGCCACAGAGGAGGCGTGCCCCCTCGGCCTTGCCTTTTTCGATGTAAGTGAGCACACGCTCCATGTGCGGAAAGCTCACCAGCGGGCCGAAGTTGGTGGCCTCATCCAGCGGGCTCCCGATGCGGATGCGGGCCACGCGCTGCAGGATCGCTTCCTCGAAGCGCTTCTTGAGCGAAGTGGGCACAAACACACGTGTGCCGTTGGTGCACACCTGACCGCTGCTGTAGAAGTTGGCCATCATGGCAATGTCGGCGGCCAGATCGAGGTTGGCTTCTTCAAAGATGATGAGCGGCGACTTGCCACCCAGTTCCATCGTCACGTCCTTCAGGGTGGACGTGGCCGCTGCCGACATGACCTTCTTGCCGGTTTCCACCCCGCCGGTGAACGACACCTTGGCGATGCCGGGGTGGGTGGAGAGTGCCTCGCCCACCTGCCTGCCGCCTTGCACCACGTTGAAGACGCCGGGCGGCACGCCCGCCTCGATGAAGATCTCGGCGAGCTTGACGGCCGTGACCGGCGTGACTTCGCTGGGCTTGAAGATCATCGCGTTGCCGGCGGCCAGGGCAGGGGCGCTTTTCCACATGGCGATCTGGATCGGGTAGTTCCAGGCGCCGATGCCGGCCACCACACCCAGCGGCTCCTGCCGGGTGTAGACGAAACTGGTTTCGCGCAGCGGAATCTGCCGCCCTTCGAGGGCGGGGGCCAGGCCGGCGTAATACTCGATCACGTCGGCACCCGTGACGATGTCGACCGCAAGGGTTTCGGAGAGCGGCTTGCCGGTGTCACGGGTTTCCAGTTCGGCCAGCTCGTCGTTGCGGTCGCGCAGGATGGCGACCGCCCTGTTCAGGATGCGGCTGCGCTCGACCGGCGTGAGGGCTGCCCAGACCTTCTGGCCCTCGGTGGCGCTCTGCACGGCTGCGTCGATGTCCCCGGCGGTGGCCGCCTGAACCTGTATCAGCACCTCTCCGGTGGCCGGGTCGATGCTGTCGAAGCGTTCGGCATCGGCGCGTGCGGGCAGATGGTGTCCGCCGATGAAGGAAGTGAGCAGATTCATGACATCTCCTGTTTGTTTCTTGAATGGGCGTTGTTGTCGCTGCATGCGCTGGTTGGCTCATGCGGGCAACAGGCTGTCCCCAGCGCGGTTCGCGCGGTCGCAACGACCCTGGATGGGCGGTGGCACGGCGCGCCCGAGGTTGTGGGAAGGGCTGACAGCCCCGATCTGCATCAGATCAACCGCATGACGGAGCAGCGGGGCGATCGGTTTGCAGCAGTCACGCAGGAACGGCAAGGCTCTTTGCCCGTGTGCGGTACGGCAGAAACCTTCCGGAAACAGCATGCTTCCAGCCATACGTGCACCTTTTGTGCCCCTTTTGCCTGCCCGGCGGGGCGAAAAGGTGCGTGGGAGGCTCCGGCAGCGGGCAGCCTCCTATGCTGCCTGTGTGCACTTGATACGGCAGGGCGGCGCCAGCCCGTGGATGGGATTCGGATGCCTGGGGATTAGAGGATTCCATCAGGCTGGCATCGCAGTATGATTACCCGGACGTTGCTTTTGTGCTGAAAAGCCCTTGCCCGACGTACAGGTAATGGGGGAAACGATGAGCGCCTGTGGTGGCGAGTCTTGCGCCGGAGTCCGTGGTCTGCATCGTACAATCCGGGGTTTTAAGCGTTGTGACGCGGCCGGCTCGTGCCGGGAGCCTGTTCTTCGCATCTGGAAGACGGCACCTGTGGTCCGGGGGCGTGTCGATTGCAGCATTTCCCTTGCGGGGTGGCCTGCCTGCCTCGTTTCATCCATCAGATCGGGACAGTTTCATGAAAATCTTTCGCGCACTTCTCGCCGGTGCCTGCGTCGTTGCAGCCACCACGAGCGCCGTACAGGCACGCACCCTGGCCGAAATCAAGGAAGACGGCACCCTGCTGGCCGCCACCGGTGGCGACCTGAAACCCTTCAACTACTTTGAAGGCAAGAAACTGACCGGCTTCGAGGTGGAACT
The DNA here is from genome assembly GCA_030523825.1 of Lautropia sp. GTDB lineage: Bacteria > Pseudomonadota > Gammaproteobacteria > Burkholderiales > Burkholderiaceae_E > Lautropia. Next base: position 2,800 of record JAUNHU010000022.1, read on the forward strand.
CACCGAAGCCATCGCAGCCAGGATGGGCGTGAAGGTCGAATGGAAGGTGCTGAGCTTCGACTCGCTGCTGGCCGGCCTGCAGCGTGACCGCTGGGATCTGGCTATTTCCTCGCACGGCATCACCGAGGAGCGCGCCAAGGTCGTCGATTTCTCCACCCCGCACTACTGCGGCGGTGCCACCATCGTGTCGGTGAACCCCGCCGTCAGCAAGGTGGGTGATCTGGCCGGCAAGACCGTGGCCGTGCAGACGGGCACCACCTTCCTCAACTACCTCACCCAGAACAAGCTGGCCGGTTCGGTGCGCAATTTCCCGCAGGACCGTGATGCCCGCATGGCGATGACCACCGGCCGTGCCGATGCCTGGGTGACGGACAAGTTTGTGGCACTGGAAGCCATCAAGCTGGTGCCCGATGCCAACATGAAGATGGGCGAGCAGCTGTTCGTCGAGCAGATGGCCGCTGCTGTCAACAAGGGCAACACCGACCTGCTGAATGCCTTCAACAAGGGGCTGGCCGACGTGATGGCCGATGGCACCTATGCGTCGATCTCGAAGAAATACTTCGGCGACGACATCCGCTGCAAATCGAACTGATACCTGCCGACCCGCGTCACGCCGATCATGATCCTCCTTTTCTCGAAATGGCCCACGGGCTGGTCCCGCCAGGCGCGCAGCTCGCTGGCCATTGCGGTCGGCGTGGCATTGCTGATGCTGTTGCTCTGTTTCATCGAGCGGCCGTTGTCGATGCTGCCCGAGCCCATCGGCTCGAACGCAGCGCAATTTGCCGAAGGCAGCCGCATCACCGTCTGGCTCACGCTGGTGTCGGGGTTCTTCGGCCTGCTGCTTGGCGTGCTGGCAGCGCTGGGCAGGCTGTCGGGCTTTGCCCTCGTTCGCTGGGTGGCGTCCTTCTACATCTGGGTCATCCGGGGCACGCCGCTGCTGGTGCAGGTGCTGTTCGTGTTTCTGGCCGTGCCCGAATTCATGCCGTGGCTGAAGCTCGATGATTTCAGTTCGGCCTGCGTGGCGCTGGCTTTCAACGCCGGAGCCTACAACGCCGAAGCCATCCGTGCCGGCCTGCTGGCCGTGCCCAACGGGCAGACCGAAGCGGCGCGCTCGCTGGGCCTGTCGCGCTGGTACACCTTCCGTGACGTGGTGTTTCCGCAGGCGTTCAAGATCAGCCTGCCACCGCTGGTCAACAACTTCATCGCATTGCTGAAGGATTCGTCGCTGGCCTATGCCATCGGCGTCGTCGAACTCACCAACGTGGCCAACCGCATTCAGTCGGCCACCTTCCAGCCGCTGCCGGCCCTCACCACGGCCGCCGTCATCTACCTGCTGCTCACCACCGTGATGACGCAGATCTCGGCAGCCATCGAACACCGGATGGACGTGGAGGAGCGCCGCAAATGAATACTCGTGCTCAAGAGATTTCAGGCGCCGGTTCGGCCGGTAGCCAGGCGGCTGCATTGCCGGCTGGCGCAGCATCTGCCAATCCCTTGAATCCGCCGGCGGCTGCGGGGGATGCGAACGGCGCTTCGTCTGGGGCGCTGCGGGATGGCGCGGCCAAACCGCTGATTGAGGTGCACGATGTCTGCAAGGCATTCGGAGCCCATCAGGTCATCCGTGGCGTGACGACGCAGTTCATGCCGGGTGAAGTGGCCGTCATCGTCGGCTCGTCCGGCTCGGGCAAGAGCACCTTCCTGCGGATGCTGAACCGGCTGGAAAAACATGACAGCGGCCGCATCGTCATCGACGACATCGAGGTCAGCGACAACCATCGCCAGCTGGATGCACTGCGGCGCGAGGTGGGCATGGTGTTCCAGCAGTTCAACCTGTTTTCCCACCTGAGCGTGATGGAAAACCTGACGCTGGCCCCCCGGCGCACCCGCAAGCTGTCACGTGCCGAAGCCGAAGAACGCGCCCGCACCCTGCTGGCCCGTGTTGGGCTGTCAGACCATGCCCACAAATATCCGCATGCGCTTTCGGGCGGCCAGCAGCAGCGCGTGGCCATTGCGCGGGCGCTTGCCATGCAGCCGCGCGTGATGCTGTTCGATGAGCCCACCTCGGCACTCGACCCCGAAATGGTGAAGGAAGTGCTGGACGTGATGCGCCAGCTGGCCGCCTCGGGCATGACGATGCTGATCGTGACCCACGAAATGGGTTTTGCCCGTGAAGTGGCCGACCGCGTGATGTTCTTCGACGAAGGCCGCATCGCCCTCGATGCACCGCCCGACGAATTCTTCGGCGGGCGCCACCACAACGCCCGCGTCAAGGCGTTCCTGAATCAGGTGATGTCGCACTGAGCGGCAGGGTGCCCCGGCGTGTTTTTCTGCCTGGGGCACGACGGTACTGCCGAGTCTCTCACTGCACCCGGAACACCTCGTCCAGGCTCCGGGCATCCAGGATGTTGTCGATCCATTGGTCCAGCTCCGCCGATGAGGCGGACTTCAGGCGTGCTTCCACCGTCGTATCCAGTTCGCCAAAACGGCGCCGGAGCTGGCGGGTGAGGGTCTCCAGCCGGCCTGTCTGGAGACCCTGTTCCAGTCCTTCCAACCGCCCGGCCAGAATGCCTTCTTCCAGGGCTTCGGCCCTCGCTCTCGTCAGATAACCGGCCATCTTGCTTCCCTCCTTCCGATGTTGTTCACGGTACCGGCGCTGCTCATCATCGTCAAGCGGCAGGTAGCCATCCACGAAGTCCGTATATTTTGCCTGTTTGTCTGCATCGCTCTCCAGCGTCAGGATGCCGCTCATCGCCCGGGCGTAGACCTGCAGTTTCTGGTCTGGCCGGCGATGCAGCTTCGGCAGACAGATTCGGGCGACGATGTTGGGGCTGTCCCAGAAGTCTTCTGCCTCCAGGTCGGGCAGCACGCAGGCGATGTAGCGGAAGCGGAGATAGGTCGTGCGCTCCGAGCCGAGTTCGAGCGTGTTCCGGATCAGGCGTTTCACTCCAGTCCGTCGGTTCTGGCGGGTTGCTCTCGGGGCGGGGTGATCGGCGCCTTCTGCACCACCTTCGGTGGCATCCCCATCGCTGGCTGCACTTCCTTTCAGGAAGATCACCACCGGCACGATCCGTGTTGTTTTCATCAGATCGCTGAGTGAGAGGCAATAGGAGGCCAGGCGGGAGGCAGAAAAGCGCGAGGGTTCGGTTTCTTCCTCAAGCACGTAGAGGAGCGTTTCTCGACGGCCGTCCTGCCAGGTCACTTCCAGTGGAACGTCCAGTTCCCAGAAACGGTCACTCAGGCGATCCTTCAGTTGTTCCTGCCGCAGGGGCTTGATCTCGACGCGCTCGCCGACACCGGGTGCCTCGGGGGCGGCGAAGAATTGCAGTGCCTGCAACGGGTAGTCGAGGATCAGGTTCTTGAAGCGTTGATCGTGGCTGATGCGGGTGATGCCTGTCTCTGCATTGGCCTGGGATGACAGCATCTGCTCAGGGACATGATGTGCATTTTGCTGTGATGAGGCTGATGTTTGTGCTTGTGAGGCCGGGTCGTGACGAGTCGGGTTTGACTCGGGGAAGGGGCCACGGTCATCGGAGGATTTTCCTGTGGAAGCCATGACAGCGCCTGTGTGGAAACAGTAAGGCGCCTAGTATCTGCAATCTGGTAGTGTTTGAAATCAGCCAGATGGCCGAAGACGGATGGTCTGGTGCCCTGGGAGTCGATCAGGGGATGCTGATGCGCGTGACTTTGATTTTTCCATCCGATGCTCCTGCGTAGAGGTTAGTCTTGGGGCGATCTTTCAACATCTGTCGGACGAACGGCTTGCTCATTGTGATGACCTGGATCAGAGGTCGGGGCTAATAGCCATCATTACTTGAAACTGCCTTGGGTTGATAAGAACAACGTAAAAATCTGATCCAAGCGCTGACGCCTGGCATCCGATCTGGCCCTTTCATCGACTGGTGTCTGCTTGATTGTGACTAAGGGCGGCATAGTTGATGCCGACGAACCTTGATGCTGAAAGATCTGATTCTGATATGTGAAGGCGGAGAGCCGGACCAAGGCATGCCTAGAGAGACGGGACGTTCCGTCTGAATATCTGGGAGGAGGGTTAATGCCCGACTGAAACGCCATACATATCCATGAATGGTTCGTTTCGCGGCGGGAGCTTCGGGGTGCCTTAGAAGCCTTCCGAATATCCGGGATAGAAAAACACCTTCTTGGGCAATGAAATCATGAGCAGTTTGAAGAAGTTTACGGTATCGGCTCCTCGGCCGTTGCCTGTGATCGTCCTGGCTGATGTCAGTGGCAGCATGGGCGAGAATGGAAAGATCCAGGCTCTCAATGCTTCCCTGAAAGAAATGATTGCCACCTTTGGCAAGGAAAGTCGTCTTCGTGCGGAGATTCAGGTAGGGATCATCAGCTTTGGTGGGGTGGCCAGGACGCATACGGATTTGATCCCCGCGCATAGCATAGCTGGCTTTACCGATCTGGGGGCTAGTGGACAGACTCCCATGGGAGCTGCTTTTGAACTGGCTTGCGAGCTTCTGGAGGACAAGGAGCGCATCCCATCCAGGGCCTACCGGCCAGTGTTGATCCTTTTGTCTGACGGTTTGCCGACTGATGAGTGGGAGGAGCCGCTCCAGCGACTTTGTCAATCTGATCGGGCGCAGAAGGCTACTCGCATGGCGATGGCGATAGGCCCCGATGCAGACGAGGGAATGTTGAAAACATTTGCCAATGACCCGGAAGCACCGATTTTCCGGGCGCACAACGCAAGAGACATTCATCGGTTTTTCCGGGCCGTCACCATGAGTGTCACAAGCAGGTCTACGAGTCAGAATCCGAATGCGGGAGCCCCCTTGGTCATTCCGCCGCCGACAGATGATCCTGATCTCGATCTGAGCAATTTCTGATCTCCGATGAGGTTCTCGGCATGTGGTGCGAGTGTCATCGGGCCTCGCCATCTGGATCTGGGAGAACCAAATCAGGACGCCCTGATGCTGTCGGGGTGTGCCGGCGGGTGGGTCGCTGCTGTAGCAGATGGGTTGGGGTCCCGGCCCCAAAGCGATCTGGGTGCACGTAGGGCTTGCCAGGTTTCAAGGCGCGTATTACGGGAGCTTGCACACGGCACAAGCCCCTGGGCAGCCTTGCACAGGATACATGGCTTATGGCTGGATGCCATCAGGCCTGTCCTGCCGAAAGACGCGGCAACAACACTTCTGATTACACGAGTTGAGCGGAATGGAAGAGTTTTTGCCGCTCAGCTCGGTGATGGAATGCTGGCTATCAGATCCAGGGGAAATATCCACTGCATCACGCCTGAGAGAGACGGCTTTGGCAATCAGACCTGGGCACTTGACTCCGTTTTTCGCGAAGCCAGGTGGCACATTGCCGAGTCGGAGTTGATTCAGCCAGGGGATGGTGTGGTGATGATGACTGATGGTGTCGGCGATGATATTCGTGAAGGTGCTTTGTCAGAATTCATGGATGCACTTTTTGAAAATGCCTTGAAGCGTAAACGCCGTCGAGGAAGGCGCTGGCTTGAGAACGAACTGCGTGACTGGGCTACCCCCATGCACAGTGATGACAAAACCTTGGCTTCGATTTTCAGGGTCTAACCATGAAACGCAAGTATAAGTCTGATGTGAAGGTCAGTAAGGCTCCAGTGGCTACCGACCAGCATGGGCAGAAATATGATCTTCTGGACTGTATTGGCGAGGGAGGGCAAGGAAAAGTTCATCGAACAAACCATCAGGGGGTGCTTGTCAAACTGAGAGATAGATTGTCGGATGAAAAACGGCATCAGTGGGTAGGCGACATACAGGATGTCATGAGGTTCCCGTTGGAAGGGCTTCATGTTGCGCGTCCATTGGCCCTGATAACGGAACCTTGTGCAGGGTACGTCATGGAGCTCATGGATGGTCTGGAGCCTTTGGTGGATCTCATGCAGGTGACGCAGGATTCCCTGGTGGGTGAAAAAGGTATCCAGGGATATATCGATACAGGAGGTTTGCGCAGACGATTCAGGCTATTGGCTCGCCTAGCCAGAACGCTGGCGGACTTGCATGGCAGGGGGCTGGTATATGGAGACCTGTCTCCCGCTAACGTCTTTATCTCCCGTTCGGTAGAACATGCTGAGGTTTGGCTGATTGATGCCGACAATATTACCTGGCGTTCTCGACAGGGAATGCAGCCAGTCTATACGCCGGACTATGGGGCTCCGGAGCTCATGCGTGGTGAGTCAGGAGTGGATACCTTGACGGAAAGCTGGAGCTTTGCGGTCATGGCTTACCAGCTTTTGACAACAAATCATCCGCTCAAAGGGGATCTGGTAAATGATGGAGAGCCTGAGCTTGAGGACGTAGCTCTGCGGGGCGAGCTGCCTTGGGTAGGCCATGAGGAAGATTGTAGCAACGAGGTCTCCACAGGAATTACCCAGGATCTGGTGGTAAGCAGAGTGTTGAGAGACATGTTTGACAGATGCTTCAATCGAGGTTTGAACGAACCTGGCGCCAGGCCAAGCCTCGCAGAGTGGGCTGAAGCGTTCGAGCAGGCAACGGGGCATTGTGACCAGTGCGAAGCCTGTGGTAGCTCGTACTTTTACAACACAAGATACAAATGCCCATTTTGTGATCATCATCAGGAGAATACCCGCTCGGTCCTGCTCAGATCCTACCGATATATCCCGCCTGAGGTGTTCGTCGAGCAGGGAGTTGAGATTCCGGAAGATCGGACTCAGGAGCTTTGCTGGGGGAAACCGGATCGGGCGTTAGTGCTGCGCGTTACCGATCAGGATTCAGCGCAGCCTCTTTTGAGCACAATTCAAGATGATCTGAAAGAAAAGGCCCTGTGTGAGGTTCAGCTGAAGGAGGACGGTTTGTGGTTCGCGCCGGGTTTGAAGCAGGAGGTGATTCTTCGCAAAGAGTCGGAAGAAAGGCCACACCCCATCAATCGGAGGCAAAGATTGAAGGCAGATAGTCGTCGTGGAGACCGATTTGAACTTCATCTGGGTCCCCTGGAAGGGGAGCATGATGTCTGGCGGTTTATGTGGTGAGACGACATGAATCTGAGTGAATTGCCCTACTTCTCCAATGAGCTTGTACGGTTCCGATGCGAGGACACGATTGGTGACTGGAGGGCCGGGGAGTCCGTTTCCATCACTGCTGAACGGAGTAACAACGCTGATGGCTATCTGTTGAGACAGGGAACATGTGTCAGCCGTGCGCATGTAGACCAAGGCGATTCTTGGACTGCTAGTCTGCTAGAAAGTGAGCACTCGTTATGGTGCGTGTGTGCCAGGGAGTCGCCTTATCTTTTGGTGAAGTGTCTTGAAATCACTGGGTGGATGGACATAAATATTGATATTGTTGTAGATGAAAAAATAACTGATTATCTTTATTCAAAAGGTGAAATTTTTTCGTCTGACGTGGAGTGCGCAGTCGATTGGCTTCGGGCTACATTCGTTTTGCTCGGAGAAGGCGCTTTTCCGGAAAAGCCAAAGATTCTGGTTGGAAGATTTCATGGTCGATCAGACGATATCCTCGAGCTGTTTGGCGAGCGTGGTTGGCGAGCACAGGTTGTTGTGCGTGAAAACCGTTTTTGTTTGAAGCGGCTTTCAAAAGATAAAAACAAGAAGCCGGAACTGGATCTGGCTTGCGGACAAATTGCCTTTGTCGATGGCAGTGTTGCCAAGGTGTTAAGCAGCGGAGAGATGCGGGCTGTGCTGGAAGCTGCCATTCGGGATAAGGGCGGGTATCTCGATCTGTGGCGCTCCTATGGCGAGCTGGAATGGCGTCATGCCGATAAAACGGCCAAAGAGCTTGGATCGTTCCGTTATGAAGGGGTTGAGGAACTGTTTGGCGAAGAAATCCGCTGGCGCCTGAAGGCCGATGGCAAGCAGTTGAAGCGATTCCGTCAGAGTTGGGCTGATCTTGGATTGCCTGGTGCCCTGGACGTGGAGATTGAACATGATCTGTTGTTGGAAGATGGGTTGAATACAGATCGGTTCAGTCCGGATAGGCGTGAGAGTGCGGGGAGGTTCAGGGGGATACTGAGTATTGAGCGTGATGAGGTGATTCTCAAGGTTCCGGGAGATGCGGATCTCTTGACGCCACCAAGGGCCGGTGTTGTTTCCTATTCGTTGAGAGGAGACCTGGTGATTAAACGCCGAAGGGAATCGGCGCAAGAACGTATTCAGCATGGTCAAGGCGTGATGCCACAACTCCGCCACCTCCTTCAGGATTTGCCTGTTCCATCCGCGTTGCGGAGGCGGGAGGAGGGGTTGTCTCCTTACGCGCGGGCCTGTTTCAAAGGGATTCCTACCGAACGTCAGGAGCTGGCGTTGAGTGTGGCCATCAACACTCCGGATATTGCTCTCATCATAGGACCTCCCGGAACAGGGAAGACGCAAGTAATCGCGGCGTTGCAACGGCGACTGGCCGAACTCAACCATGATCGACCGTTGCAACATCAGGTTCTGATCAGCAGCTATCAGCATGATGCCGTCGATAATGCGTTGGAGCGATCTGATGTCTATGGTCTCCCTGCTGTGAGGATAGGAGGGCGTTCCCGCGGTACTGAGGAGGCGGTTGATCCGGTTGAACGCTGGTGCAGAGACAAGTCCGTTGAAGTTGGTAAGGTGCTTGAGTCAAGGAAGAGCGACGACCCTTCTTGTGACCTCCTGCTGCAGATTGATCAGAAGCTTGGCAGGCTGAGAACTGGAAGGTTTTCTTCTGATGAGCGACGGAAAATATTCTTGGATGTCGATGGCCTCCTTCAGAAGTTGGCTGACCATGGTGTACGCCTTGATCTGAAGTTTCGTCATCAGTGGGAGGAGTTCCTTGAGGTTTTGCGTCGGGATGATGTGGCGTTACGAGAACAAATGCCCGAGAAGCTGCTCCGACTTGTCAGGGGATTGAGAACGAGCGCGCCTGGATTTGCGGATGATGGTGCCGACAGGGTGTATCAGCTTCTGCGCACACTTGACGCCAGAGGGGGTTTCTTGGAAGACAAGGAACGGACTCTGCTGGCCGAACTTGCTGATGCAGTCAATCCTCCTGATGAAGCGCTTTCGGCCTTGCTGGTGTTCAAGCGCTCAATGATCGACCGACTTCTTCCGGACTACCGGCCGCCACGGCTCAAGCGTTCCCTGAATGAACGTGAGCTGGATGCTATCGGTAAAGTGGAAAGCGCGATAGCGGAAGGGGTTCAGAAGTCTCGTGCAGGTAAGGTGGGAGTCATCAGTGCATACCTGGAGGAGTTGTCGGCATCGACAGATGAGCTGGTCAGATCGGTGAGGGAATATAGCAACATTGTTGGAGCTACGTGCCAGAAATCTGCTGGCCGAGAAATGAGTAGTTTGAAAGCACTTAATGAGCTTTCGTCGGCAGACAGGTTGTCGTTTGACACTGTGATCGTGGATGAGGCGGCAAGGGCGAATCCCCTTGACCTGTTGGTACCGATCTCCATGGCGCAGAGACGCATCATTCTCGTTGGGGATCATCGGCAGCTTCCGCACCTCATTCAGAGGGATCTTGAGGAGGAGCTTGCGTCAGAGAACGACTTGAGCGAGATGCAGAGGCGAGCGTATGAGCAGAGCCTGTTCGAGCGCTTGCATGACACGCTGATTGAGCAGGAAAGAAAGGGTGGGCTAAAGCGAGTGGTCATGCTGGATACGCAGTATCGCATGCACCCGACACTCGGGGATTTCATCAGTCAACAGTTTTATGAAGCAGAGGGGCTCGATGCTGTTAGGTCGGGGAGACCCGCTGAAGACTTTGAACATGCCATTCCTGGCTATGAGGGGCGATGCGCTGCTTGGCTTGATGTTCCTTTTCGTATGGGAGGAGAACAGAGGCAGGGTGCAAGCCGTGTTCGTGTTGCAGAAGCCGAGGCCATTGCCAGAGAAGTGAAGCGTGTCGCAGACCTGTGCGGGCCTGCCCTGAGTATTGGCGTCATCAGTTTCTACAGATCTCAGGTGTCACGCATATGGGACGAGTTTGTCCGGCTTGGTGTTGCGGAGCGGCATGAGCAAGGGGTGAGGCTATCCCGCAAGTATCGACCGACTGATGGACAGGAGCGTTTGCGCGTAGGAACGGTAGATGCCTTTCAGGGGAAGGAGTTTGATGTCGTTTTCTTGTCGGTTGTGCGTTCAAACGAGCGGAGGGCCGTTGCGGATCTGGAGTCGGATGTTCGGAACAAGCTGCTTAACGATAAGTATGGTCATCTGAGAGTGTCGAATCGCCTTAATGTCGCCATGAGCCGTCAGCGGAAGCTGCTGGTGGTCGTTGGTGACAGAGGTATGGCGTCTTGCCCCGAGGCTATGGAAGCCGTGCCGGCTCTTTCCGCATTTCTCGCCTTGTGTGACAGGGAGGCGCTCAATGCAGGATAAGCGCTATCTCCAGTTTGTGAGCAATTCGCCGAAAGGCGGTCGGCCCATTCTCTGGCCGGTTCATGTCTGGCCGGTAAGGTACTCGAATGTGGGGGCGCATGAATTGAACCTGTTTCAGGTGTCCATTCTCGCGTTGATCCATGCTGGCTGTCGCGAAAACGGCGAGATGGCGGAGCTGCTTTGCCTCGACAAGAATCTGATCGCGTTCATCATTGCGAATCAGCTGATTCCAGACGGGCTTATGACGAGCCGAGGCGTATTGACACAAAAGGGTGAGGATCTGCTCTGTGGAATGAGTGATTCCAGGGAGGAGCGTCATCGTCTTGGTTATGCCTATCAGGATGGCGTGACAGGAGAGTGGCTTCCCAGACTCAGTGACGATCTCAATGAGATCGAGCCTGAGCGTCTGAGTGATGGCGGTTTTCCTGTATTTGTTATGAACAGGGACTCCGGCAGGGAGGTTCGGCCATTCGTTCAGCGCTTTGTGGAATCTGTATCTGAACCAAACACTCATGCCCTGAAGGATGCCCTGGATAAGTATTGGGAAGACAAGAGGCGTGCAAGTGATCGAGGAGGCTATGCATCACTTTCCGCTGCTTCAGGAAGTGTGACCCTGATGGATTCCAGGCCGTATGAAGCCTGGCTGTGGACTTGGGTGATCCGTGATCCGACGGGGCGGAGCCCCTGGCTGGTAGCAGATCCCTTTGGTCTGAGGGATGCCGTTTCCTGGCTAAGAATGCCTTTGAAGGAGCAAATCTCTGAAAACTCTGGGCTGGCGAAGTATGTTGCTGGCGTTCTGCAAGAGAGTGTGCCCGAGGAGGTTTCCGCCGAGCAATGGTTGCGCAATCTGGAGGCAGATGCAGGCATGGAAATTCTGGCTAACCATGCGTGGGTGAGCAAAAACGCCAAGATGACGGAGTACTTGGCGAGCGTCCTGCGCACCAGGATAAAAATCGAGTCTTCTGGGACTCCATTCCGTGAGGATTGCGCCAGTTTGCTGATAGAGGCGCATAACCTGGCGGAAAGCCTGTTGCAGTGGGTGTTGAGAGCGTACCCGGTGCAATTGAGCAGACTGCCGGGCGCGGGGAGGTACGGTGGCTGGGGTGCGGAGAAAGCCAAGGCTTATTTGCAAGAGCTCGATCTGCCTTGTGTGGATGAGCATGTCTTGAAGCGCCTGGAGTCACAGCGGTTAGGTGCGATCAGAAACGCTGTTTCTTCTGGGGAGAGCCCGTTGAAGGCGCTGTTGTATGCGTGCCTGTTGGCCACGGTCGATCATGATGACCATCCGATGGCTCTCATTGGTGCAAATGATCTGGCCCTGACGAGACTGCTTGATATGGCAGATGCAAGAAATCGCGGTGCAGGCCATGCTGGTGCCGGAACAATCAGGAAAGACGAAGCGTTAGGCTATGCAGATTTCGTGGTGAACTGGATGGAATTGTTCAAGGGGTATTTGGGAAATGGGTAAAGGCAAGAGGGCTAATCGCGGGAAACCATCCTTGGTAAACAGTCAACCTTCTGCAAGGGCTGTCATGGGGAGCCAGATTTCTGGCTTGTACGCAGAGGCGCGAGATGGGCATGAAGGGCTGCGAAAAGAGCTTCCATCTGATGAGAATCTTGCTTCGCTTCCAGCCGTAGAAGCAGCGACGCTGAGGGAAATGGATGCGCTTCAAGGGGGGCAGCGTGCTGATCTGGATGATTCGCTGCGCTCGATAGCGGAAGTGTCTGCTCAGGTTAGCGAGCTTCTACTTAAACTTAAAGCGCAGAAGGCCGAAGTGGCGGAAAAGCAGGAGGCGCTGCGAGCGCATGCTGACGGCCTTGCCTCGCGTGAGCAGGAGTGCACATCGAGAGAGGATGATTTGAGGCAAAGGTCTCGCGAGATCGCGCAGCAGACTGCAAAGCTTGTAGAGTGGGAGCGTGCCATCATCGGACGCGAGGAGAACGCTGCCCTGGGGTTTGTTGCGCAGAATGAGGAGGCCCTGAGTGAGCTCAAGATGGAGCTTGAGTCGCTTCGGGCGAAGTGCAGGGAGGAGAGGAAACGTATTGCAGATGCGGAAGCAGAGGCAAATGAACGTTTTGAAGCGCGTGAAAAAGAGTTGTCCGAGACTGAGGCTGCGCTGAATGAAAAACAGATGCAACTCGACAATCGTGCGCGTCGCTTGCAGCAGGAGCACAGGGGGATTGAGGCAGGTCGTGAATTGGTGCGCGACGAGATTGAAGGGGAGTATCTGCGAGAGATAGAGAACTACAAGGCCAGGTTTGAGCGTGAGCAAGCAAGCAACTCGAAGCTGTATGAACAAATCCGTTCATTGGAGAATGAGCTGGATGGCTATCGTTACATGAAGAACGCGCTGGGGGGTGTCAAACCCGAGGACATGATGGAGGATTTGCGAACAAGCAGAGCGCGAGTAGCCGAGCTTGAAGAAAAACTCTCTCAGTCTGACGATGCCGGATTGAGATCTACAGTGGATACGTTACGGCGTGTGCTGGATGTCGAGAAACAAAAGGCTGATGATCTGGGTCGGGAGCTTGGAGCAGCGAAGCAAGAGTTGAGTCGTTTGCGAGTCGGGGTTGTCGAGAAGGAGACCCTCGCGAGGGAAAAAAGGGTACTGGAGAGTCATAAGATCTTGCTCGAAAATAACCTTCGGGATCTTGAGGCCCGAGTTGAAGCATTGACTACATCTCAAGAGGCGGAATCACCGTTTCCGCAGCTTTTCTGGATGGATTCTGCAACAAAGGAAAAGTGGGTTGCAGAGCGAGCGGCGAAGGAGCTCGATCTTGGGTTGGAGCAGGTTACCGATTTGGACGAGTTCTCCGTGGAGTTGCAACAAAGAACTGCTCAGGCTGAGGCAGGGAGAGAGCTTTATTTCGATCTTGCTGACATCCGGCTTCTGTTGGCAGGTTTGGCCATGAGTCAGCTGCACATCTTTCAGGGCATCAGTGGAACGGGAAAGACAAGTCTTGCAAAGGCATTTGCAAAGGCCATCGGCGGAAGCTGTACCGACATTGCCGTGCAGGCAGGGTGGCGGGACAGGGATGACCTGTTGGGGCATTTCAATTCGTTTGAGAAGCGCTTCTACGAGCGAGATTGCTTGCAGGGCCTTTATCGGGCGCAAACCGCTTTTTACGAGGATCGGTGCAACATCATCTTGCTTGATGAGATGAATTTGTCCCGTCCTGAGCAATATTTTGCCGAGTTCCTGTCTGCTCTTGAAAAGAATGAGCCTGGCGACAGATTGATCAGCCTTTCGGAAGGCGTGTTGCCTCGTGCCCCGAAGTTGCTTGTGGAGGGGAGAAAGATCCGTGTCCCTGCCAATGTGTGGTTCATTGGTACAGCCAATCATGATGAGAGCACCAACGAGTTTGCGGACAAGACCTATGACCGTGCTCATGTAATGACCTTGCCAAAGAACGAGGGAAGCTTTGATGTTCAGCCGCTTGAAATGGTTGCCTACAGCTTTCGGTCGCTGATGCAGCGTTTTGATGAGGCGATAAGTAGGTACGAAAGTGAGGCTGGTGAGCTTCTTGATGAGCTTGTTACAGGTGGCGTTGGTCGTGTGCTTCAGGAGACATTTGAGCTCGGATGGGGAAATCGTTTCGAGCGTCAGGCCAGGCGATTCATTCCGGTCTTCATGGCGTCGGGCGGAAAAGCTGGAGACGCGATGGATCACCTTCTCGCAAGCCGCGTTCTTCGCCGGGGAAAGGTGGTCGGGCGCCATGATGTGTCAAGCGATGATGTTGGCAGACTCGGAGGGGCCATTGAGGAAGCCTGGAAGCGGATGGAGGGGGAGCCCAGGCGTTCTCTGGATCTTCTTGAGGAGGATCGCAGACGGAAGGAGCGGGGCTTGTGAGGCTGATGGATCGCTTTACGGGGAAGGTGCTTGGGAGCCTTCCCGCTGCGGCTTTACCCGGCAGGCTTGCGCTTATCGATTCTGCGGTTCTCAACGAACACACCGAATTGCGTGAAGATGACCTGTTGTTGGATGATGGCTCGGGGGTTGTGTCGTTTCTGCGCCAACGGTGCGAGCTGAGTCGAGAGGTAATGGATGTTGAGATGCAGGAGGAACGTGATCTCCTTGCGGAGGCGATTGCTTCCATCGCATCAAAGGTTGCTGACTCCGATTGCGAGCAGGCTTCTCCCATGCTTCCTCTGGAGTCTGCTGTTCACTTTGAGCGGGGAGAGGCAGAGAGGGTTCTTGAAGAGGTGCTAGCCGGGGGGCATTTGCATGCCATCTCTTGCAGACCGAGAATGGATTTGCGATATGAAGACATGATTTCTCCTGTATCGCGTGCTCGTCGTTTGGCGCCAACAGCACTGAACCACCTGGCGTCTCATTCGCATTGCTGGCAGCAAAGAACGCTTGGCGGAGTATTGCCTCGTAAGGTGTTGGCCCGTTTCAGTGAGGATGATTATTCGATTTATGAGAATCGTCTGTTTGTTCGGCTGATTGACAGGGCTGAGCGTCATCTTGTCAGGCGGATCGCTCGTGTCAGGGGGGTGAGCTCTCATCTTGAGGATGCACTGAGCTTTCAGAACTCGGAGAATACCCACTATCTGTTGCGAGAACGCATCTGTGCACTCTGGGGGGAGTCCTATGAAGATGACTACACGGGGGTACAGCTGGAGAGTGGGCGGAAGGCGTTGCGTGAGCTCGAATCATTGTTGCGTGCGGTCAGGGGATTGAAACAAGGAGGGCTATACAGCCGCGTTCCGGGTAATGCACTTGTTCCTTCAAGTCTGCATCGAACCAACGTTCTGGTTCATGATCCTCACTATAGGCATCTGCCGAAAATCTGGGAGGAGCTGAACAACGCGGCGCGAGATGATCGATTAAAGCCAGAGGAACGGTATGCAAGGCAGCGCGATCTGCATGTTGCGTATGGCCGGTATGTCGGCTTGGTCTTGCGACGCTCTCTTGAACGGTACGGCTTGAGTCCTTGCAAGGAAGGGGGGTGGGCGTTTGAGCGATTTGGGCGTCGGTTTTTATTGTCGTGCGATGGGCTTGACTGGCTGGTTCGTGGTCCGGATGGTGAAGACCTGAGATTGGTTCCTGTAGCCTGGTTTGGCGAGTCGGTTGTGGCCGACGAGGATATTCCTGAGGATCGGATCATCTGTTGGCCTGGACGTTCCGGGGAAGAGAACGCAGCAAAATTCTTGCGGATTTCTCCAATGGATCTCTATGTGGTCGAACGCATGGGGCAGGTTCTGGATTCGTGGATGGTGCGAAAGCTATTGAGTAGTTATGGGGCAGAAATCGGGCCTCTGCCTGCATCAATCAAGAATCTGGCCGATGGTTGGGGAAGAGCTTATGAGCAGCGGAGGACAAATTTCGGAAGACTTGTTGCGCCGCTGACGCCTGATCAGCAGAGGGAAGTTTTGGGAGTGCTGGAAAAGGTAGCCAACTCGGATGTTCGGAAGGTGGTTCAAACTGTTATAGAGCGGACGAGTGCCTTGGCCAGTCTGTGTGGTCACCGAGCCAGGTTCTCACCATCGGCGGACCTGGGTTTTTCCTGCAAGTGTGATACCTGTGGGGCGTCATGGTCTCTCCGGAAAAACCGTGAATCTGTTTCGTCCAGCGTATTTCAGATGCGTCTGAAGGATGCTCCTGCCGGGGAGGCTGGGGGCGGGTTTGAATGGTCCGGGCGGGATTGGCTTGAATTTGAAGTGCCTCAAAACGCATAGACGCACGCGATGACCACCGTAGCCACCAGCACATAGCGGATCATGACGGCAACGAGTGGCTGTTCGATGTGCTTGTCGGCCAGGGTGGCGGCAACCAGGGTGGCGCGGGCCGGTGAGCCCATCGTGGCGTAGGAGGCGATGGCGTTCTGCATGGCAACCACGTGTGTGACGGACAACCCGGTTTGTTGGGCTGCGGCCACCTGCAAGGGGATGAACATGGCGTTGCCGCCGGTGGTTGAGCCGGTGAGCCAGCCGCCGAGGGTGGCAAGTACGGGGGCGATGAAGGCATAGCCCTCTCCGAACCGGCTGCCGGCCTGTGCGAGTGTGCCGGCCATGCCGGAGAGTGTCATGATCTGCGCCAGCAGCAGAAAGAAAAGGATGGTGAGGCCGGCTGGCCAGAATTGTTTCCAGCTTGTCCGTGTGGTTCGGATCAGCGAAGCCAGTGTCATGCGGTTGAAGATCAGCACGGAGAGCGCAGCCAGCAGAACCCAGAATCCGGGCAGGTAAAAGGGCGCGTAGCGAAAGCCGGCGCCAAAGGGCTCGAATGTCAGCGTGTTTTGCAGCGTGTGCTGGAGCGGGCTGATGCCGCGCGTGAGCAGCAGGGCCGCAATCAGGAAAATGTAGGGGCCGAGTGCTGCGAGGTTGCGGCCTGTGTCTCTGGTTCTTGCTCCGCTCTTAGAGGATGTGGTGGTTGTTTCTGCTGAGAAACCGGCCGTGTTCTCCCTGATTTGTGTGCACGGGTATTGCTGCGTTCCTGCTTTGACGCATGCTGATGTGCTGGCGCTGGATGTCTGCTGTGCATCTTCAGGGTGATGAGATGCGCGCGTTGCATGCGGTGTGCTGGCGGCAGGAGCGGCGCGGGTGACGGACTTTCTTCCGGCCAGCATGATGACGGCAAGTGTGAGCAGACTGGCGAGTGCGCCTGCCACTTCGACGCCGAACCACAGGGTGAGGGTGTAATCGGCGACCGCCTTGGTGAGGCCAGCGAGAATGGCGACAGGCCAGAACGCCATGAAAGGGCGGGAGACGGTTTTTGCGTGTTGGCTTTTTGCTGCAACGCGCAGCATCAGCAGGGCGCAGATGATGGGCAGCGGCGCAGACAGCAGCAGGGAGCTGGCACCGATGAGGTTGGTGTCTTCTCCGGCGAGCTGGGCGCCCACCATCGTGCCCACGCCGAGTGCGCCGAGCGGAACGCTGATCTGACTGAGCAGGGCGAGTGTGCCTGCCTGAAGGGCGCTGTAACCCAGCGCGAGCAGCAGCGGCGCCACTACCAGCACACTGACGCCAAAGCCGCTGATGGCTTCGACGAAAGGCGAGACGCCCATCAGCAGTGCCAGCAATTGAATGCCTTCCTGCGGGAAGTGGCGGCGAATGAGGGCGGTGAGCACCTGCATGCTGCCGCTGCTGTCTTGAAGTCGATACAGCAGGAGCCCAGGGAAAAGCACGGTGAGCACACCGATGCCGATGGCAATGGCCTGGCCGGACGCGCGCAGGCCGAGTGTGCCGATGTCTGTCCATTGCGGCATGAATGCGGTGGCCGTGGCAAGCGCGACCAGGCTGGACACGAGACTGGAGCGCAGGCCGTTCTGCTTCAGCAGCAACAGCATCACAAAGGGCATGAGCAGTGGCAGTGCGGCCAGGAGTGTCATGGGTTTTCTGGTTTGAGTTCTCCTGTGCCGAGTCTCTTGTGTTTGCAAGTGCGCGTGAAGGTACAGTGTGATGCGATTTTTCGATACAGGCTCCAGGAGAGGGGGGATGGGGTGGCGTTGTGCCAGTCTGACGCTTTGTCAGCCAGATCAGCAGATTCAGCGACGAAGGAATCGGGCTTTCCCTGTGTGCCGTTGATGGCTGATGAAGCCTCCGCCAATAGAGCCCCTTTGAATTGCCAGAGTCAATAGTTGGGGGCAGGCTATTGAAGAAAGGAAAAACACCCGAAGCCACGCCCGTTGAGGCCCTGCAAGTCCTTGTTTGGGCAGATGTGGTGGAGTTTTTTGCGGATGGCTTGGACGGAAGATTTCAGCAGCCTGTCAAAGGATCAAGGGCATGGGGTGGGCTGATTTCGTGCGCAGCGTGCCAGCGCGTGCAATGCCTGGATGACATCGGGTGTGAGTGCACGGCCGAAGCAGATGCGGATGGCTTGGGTGGATTTTCCGTCGGGGAAGAAGATGCCGTTATGGCTGATCTGGCACCCCTGTTGCAGGGCGTCGTTCAGCAGACGGTTCATGTCGATGTGATCCGGCAGCTCCAGCCAGTGGATGAAGCCGCCGGGGGGCGGGTGATGACGTGTGCTGGCAGGAAAGGCGTTCTGTACCAGATCATGCAGGAATCGTGAGTTCTCGGCGAATCGCTTCTGCAGCGATTCGATGTGTGGTTTCAGGTACTTCCTGCCAAGAAATTCGGCGAGCACAGCCTGCGCGATGCTGGATACGGAGAGGTTGCGCGAGAACATCTGGGCCATGATCTCGTTGCGGTAGCGGCCGGGCACGCACCAGCCAACACGGTAGCCGGGCGTGAGCGTCTTGGAGAAGGATGCGCAGTAGATGGTGCTGTCTGGCAGAATTTCTTGATGGCGTGAAAGCTTTTGCTGCCGTGGTGCGCAGACTGCTTGTGCGGGTTGTTGCGGTTGGGCGAGGCGTCAGGCGCGGATGGCATGAACGCTGCTGCGGTTTTGTCCTGATGCCCCAGACCCTGCACGGTGTTTTCTCCTGCCGAAGCGCCTGCATCAGTTCCTTGTGTCAGTAGCTTGTTCTCCGCATCGGGCGCCAGATCAAAGAACACGTCATCTTCGATGATGGGAATGTCGTGTTCCCTGGCGAGGGCGGCGAGCTGTTGTCGGGCCTCGTCGGGCATGATGAATCCCAGCGGGTTGTGCAGGGTGGGATTCAGGAAGATGGCGTCGATGTGATGGTGCTTGATGGCTGCCGAGAGGTGATCGAGGGATATTCCCGTGATCCGGTCGGTGGGAATGGGCACGGCTTTCATGCCCAGGCGTTCGATGACCTGCAGGATGCCGTAATAGGTGGGGGTTTCGATGGCGACACGCGAGCCAAGAGGCACTGTTGCGGCCAGCGCCAGTTCCATTGCCACGCTGTCGCCCGAGGTGATGAGTATGTCGTCGGGGCTGCACGCCACGCCGCGTTCCAGCATCAGGCTGGCGATGCGCCGGCGAAGGGCTGGCAGGCCAGGTGGCGGCATCAGGCCGTGGAGGGGGGCATCGCCCTGTTTTGCCACGTGCGCAAGACATTTGTCGAGTTGCACACGCGGCACCAGTTCATCGGCCAGCACGGCAGAGCTGAAGGAGACATGGCCGGGTTGCACGGCCTGTGACAGCATCTCGACGACAGCTTTATCTACCCGAACGGTGACACCGGAATAATCGGTGTCACGAGCAGGGGCTGTGTCGAACGGTGCGACGAAGACACCCACCTTGGGCACGATGCGCAGCCAGGCGCTGTTTTCCAGTTCTTCCAGTGTGCGCTGCACGGTGCCGACGCTGGTGTGGAACATGTCGGCCAGAGCACGCACGGATGGCAAGCGCGCACCTTCGGCCCAGGCATCGGATTCGATCTGGCGGATGATCCAGTCGTGCACGGTTTGCCAGCGTGGCTGGTTGGCATTGTCTTGTGTGCGTGATGTTGTCATGGTGCCCCCGCCCGAGTGACGAAGCCAGCCGTTTTTGCCAGCCTGTGTCATTGTCTTTCTTGTTCTGTCCGGTTTTCAGTCTAAACGAAGCATGGCGGGGGGCAAACGGACATGGTGACAGCGGGCACTGATGTGTCGCGCCCCCTTGTCTGCCCGGCACGGCGGTGCGCAGCATTTGCGCAGAGGGGAGCATGCCTGAAATGGGGCTGGGTGCTTCCTGCATGAGCAGGCATTGGAAGAAAGCAGGCCCGGGGGGCTTGTGGACAAGGCAGTTTCCCCCTCGCTCAGGGGGCTGGGCAAGAGCACCTGTTTGTCCGTCGTGCCACCACCTGTACGTTATTGGCACAGGGGGACGACACTTCATGCCTGATGAGGTGGGGTCAGTGCACCGCTTCATCCACCAGCATCAGCACGCGGGCGGCGTCGTCGCGGATCTGTATGGAGATGCCGACGGAGGCGTCGAGTCGGCGGATGAGCCAGGGGTTGATGTTGCTTTCGAAGGGGTCGGGCAGCAAGCGTTCGGTGTGCAGCGAGCCGGCGGGAGCCGGGTCGGCAATCTGCGGCGCAAGTGGCACGCCGTCGAGCTTGCGTTCGATGCGGTCGGTGGCGAAAGCCAGTGCTTCGCGTGCTTCGTCGATGTTGAGGCGGTCGCGGCGCAGCACCAGCAGCGACTTGACGGCGCTGAGCTGGGCAAGGAGCTGGTAGCAGTGCACCTGCATGTATTGCAGGGCTTCGACCGGGGGGCGCACGGCGCGGGGCTCGGACAGCGATCGCTCGGTGGCCATGACGAGGGCGGAGAGGCTGTCGAAGGCTTCGCGGCGGGCCAGGCGCCATTCCAGTTCGGGGGTGCTTTCGATGGATTCGAGCTGGGTGGGGGTGAGGGCAAGCCGGGCGTGGCGCAGCTGGGCATCGACGGTGCGGCGCACGAGGGCCGGAATCTGGCCGCGTTCCCACGAGGGCAGGATGTAGCAGAAGATCCAGGCGATGGCGGCACCCAGCACGGTGTCGGCCAGGCGCTCGAACAGGGTGAAGGTGGCGGTGTGGTCGCCGTGGCCCAGCATGTGGGCCTGGATGAGCCCCACCACGGTGCCGGCCACCGAGGTGATGAGGTAGCGCCTCTGGGCAAAGCCGTGGGCCAGCGCCTGCGACAGGGTGAGCAGGATGACGAAGGTGGTGAGGCTGGGATTCAGCGAGATGATACCCATCGTGAGGATGCAGCCCATGAGCGTGCCGGCCACGCGCTGGTTGCGCCGTTCCAGCGTTTGCGAGAGGCTGCCGCGCAGCACGACGGCGATGGTGAGCAGAATCCAGTAGTCGTGGACGCCGCCCCAGGGCAGGTTGACCGAGGCGACGTAGCCGGCGGCGATCGCCAGCGCGGCGCGGATGGCGTGGCGCAGCTGGGGGGTGCGCCATCCCCAGACCGAGAGGATCGGGCGCCATGACCAGGCGGTGGGGCTGACGAACATCTGCCAGCGGGCGCGGACCACGTCGAGGTTGGGTGTCTGTTCGCCCCGGGCCGTGCGCGACAGGCGCAGGATTTCGTCGTTGATGTGGCCGATGCGGTGGGCGATGCCGCGGATGAGCATGGCGGGGGTGGGGCCCAGCACCATGCCGCCGATGATGGTGTCGTTGGTGGAGCGGATGGTGGCAATGCGGGTGCGGCGATCTGCAGCCGGGCGGGGGCGCTGGAAGAAGACCAGGCCATCGGCAATGGCGGTGACTTCGTTGGCCAGTTCGTCGAGCACGGCGCGCATCTGGGCAAGGGCGTGACGGTGCCGCGGGTGGGTGCGCAGGGTGTCGAGGTCGAGTTCGCTGGCGAGCAGGTTGTCGCGGATGTCGAAGATGATGACGAGCAGGCCGGCAAGGCGCTGGCGGTAGGGGGTGCGCGGCGATTCGAGCACGATGTCGCGGGCGGCCTGCATCTGTTCTGCCAGGGCGGCATGGGCGCGCAGCAGTTCGCCTGTGAGGCGTTCGCTGCCGGGGCGGCTGCCTTCCTGCTGCTGGAACTGGCTGGCCTGGGTGCGGATCAGGCTGGCGAGCGACATCAGGGTGTCGGCCGTCATCAGGGCACGGTAGCGGGCGTTGAGAGCCAGGTTGAGGGCAGTGGCCCACAACACGTACAGGCCGGTGCCGAGCGCGAAGTAAGCGGTTGCTTCCAGTGGCGGCAGAGGCGTTTCGCTGTTGTTGCGGGTGGCCATCGAGAAGATGGCGGCGAACATCACGCCCATTGCCAGGGGGATGCCGCGCTTGCCCCAGGCCATCGCCAGAAAGGCGACGAAAGCGATGGCGGTGATGAGCACGCCCAGTTCAACGGGGTTGTAATTGAAATGCTGGACGATGTGGAAGACGGGGATGGCGATGATCGCCGCCAGCAGCATGGTGATGAACTTGCCGCGCCGTGGTGCGCAGACATCCGGCGGGGAGAGGGCGATGACCCCGACCGTGGCGATGGAGGCGACGTGGGCACCCAGCCAGTGTTCTACCAGCAGCGAGATGCAGAGCAGCCCCAGGCCGGTGGTGATGCCGTTGGTGACGTAATGGCTGAGCAGGACGCGCAGGAAATCGCGCATCCACGGAAGGCGGGCAAGGAGCGACATGGGTGACACGCTGGCGGGAGGAGCGCCAGCGTTGGGTGAAGCGAGGCGGGTCGGAGATTCTTACAGGGAATCGGTCCACCGGGTGATCTCGTCCAGGTCTTGCGGCTGGCGCGGGCGGACGACCTGCGCCCGGACTTGGCCATTTTGCAACAGTACGAGTGTGGGCCAGAGTTTCACGCGGAAGGAGCGGCCCAGCGGGCGGCCCCGGCCATCTTCCACCTTGATGTGGGTGAGGCCGGGCTTGTTGCCGATGGCGGATTCGATGGCGGGCTGCGCGGCCATGCAATGCGGGCAGCCGTTGGCGCCGAACTCGACCAGCGTCCAGCCGGGCAGCTGGTCGAGGGCTTCGCGGGAGAGGGGTTCGGGGGTGTAGATCATGGGGGGAAGGTAAGGTCAAACGGGAGGGCGAAGAAAAACGGTAGTGGTTGTGGCGTGTGTCGGAGGAGACGCCGGGGCAAACGGATGCGGACAAGGGCCTGGGGGCGCTGGCATGGTTGTCTGTTGCCGGGCTGGCCCTGTTGCGCATTATTGTGGCAGCATGACCGGCAGTTTTTTTCTGGATTCTGGAGATCGAGTCATGTCGGTTGCGCATGTGCTGCGCCCGGCGCCCGAAGATGGGGCGCGGCAATTGTTTCTGCTTTTTCCCGATGCCGGGCAGTCGTGGCAGTCGATGCGGCTGGTGGGTGACGTGCTGGCGGAAGTGTTTCCGGCGGCGGCCATCGTGGCCCTGCAGGGGCCGCATGCGGTGGCGGAGGGTGGTTGCTGGCTGATGAGGGCGGAGCCGGGCAGTGTGGATGGAGATGAGCCGGACAAGCCGGAAGGGCAGGCTGAAGGTGCGTCGCCGCACGCGGGCATCGGTGGGTTGGGTGTGGGGGTCGATGTTGTGGAGCTGCATCCGGCAGGCCCGGCATCCGGGGGCGATCTGGATCGCCGTACAGTGCCGCTGGCATTGGCCACGGCCGACGAGCCCGCGCTGACCGAGGCCGTGGCGACTGCGTTGCCGGGGCTCATCGGCAGCATCCGCGTGTGGCAGGCACAGATGAAAGTGCTGCCCGAGGCGACGGCGCTGATTGGCGTGGGCGAGGGGGCGACGATGGCGCTGGTGGCGTCACTGGCGCGGCCCGACGATGGGCACCCGGTGTGCGGGCGGGTGAGCGTGCTGGGTGGCCGTTATGTGGTGCCGGCGGGTGAGGTGCTGCCCACGTTGCTGCTTCATCTGCTGCATGGCAAGGCCGATCCGCTGGTGCATTATCAGCATACGGTGAAGGCGGCCGAGGCGCTGGTGAAGCAGGGTGGGGACGTGGTGGCCGACATCGTGCCGCACGAGACCGGGCCGGTGAGCGAGGAACTGGTGGGCTGGCTGATGAACCGTCTGATGAACCGGGTGCCGCGCCATATCTGGCAGGCGGCGATGCGCACGACGAATGATGAGGCGTCGAACCGTTGCCCGTCTGAAGGGGGCAACTGAGCAGGCTGCACCACGAAAATGCATTGATGCACTTCTCCGGTCATCAGCCTACAGTGAAGTACAAGGAGATGATGATGAATGTCATCAACTCTCTGGACGCTGCTTCGCGCTCCTGAGGCGGATGAAGCTGATGGCACCAGACATGAAAAACCCAGCCTGATGTGCGATCAGGCTGGGCCGTGGTGCCGGGATGGCCTCCGTTCCGGTGAACGGGGAAGACAGGGGCGAGCGAGACCCCTGATGCGTTCTGGCCGCCTGTCGTGTGGTCTGCTGCTGGTGCTACAACAGGTGGGGCCGTGATGTTCAGTGCGCGTTGGCGCGCACTTCGGCGTCGACTTCGTCGAAGGTCTGGCGGATGGCAGCCGAAGGCGGCGCACTCATCAGGCTGACGATGATGGCGGCCAGGCCGCTGAGGATGAAGCCGGGGATGATCTCGTAGACCTTGGCGAGCGTGGGCAGGTCCATGCCGGCCCAGTCGGTGTTCTTCCAGGCGATGACGGTGATGGCACCGACCACCATGCCGGCCAGCGCGCCATTGCGGTTCATGCGCGGCCACAGCAGCGACAGGATCACGACCGGGCCGAAGGCGGCACCGAAGCCGGCCCAGGCGTAGCTGACGAGGCCGAGGATCTGGCTGTTCGGGTCGGAGGCCAGCCAGATGGCGACCACCGACACGACGAGCACCATGACACGACCGAACCAGACCAGCTCCTTGTCGGAGGCTTCCTTGCGCAGGAAGGTCTTGTAGATGTCCTGCGTAAGAGCGCTGGAGCACACCAGCAGCTGGCAGGAGAGCGTGCTCATGACGGCGGCGAGGATGGCGGCCAGCAGGGCGCCGGCAATCCAGGGGTTGAACAGCTGGCGGGCGGTTTCGATGAAGACGGTTTCGGCGTTGGCGGTGACGCCGGCGTTCACCTCGGGCCGGGGGCCGAAGTAGGCGATGCCGAAGAAGCCGACGGCGATGGCCCCAAGCAGGCACAGCGTCATCCAGGTCATGCCGATGACACGGGCCCTGGGAATGGTCTTGATGGATTCGGCCGCCATGAAGCGCACGAGGATGTGCGGCTGGCCGAAGTAGCCCAGCCCCCAGGCCGCCAGCGACAGGATGGCGATCAGGTCGAGGTTGCCGATCAGGTCGATTCCGCCGGGGCGCATCTGGGCAATGGTGTCGAGGCTGGCCGAGACGCCGCCGTCGGCGTAGATGAGCACGGCGGGGGCGACGATGAGCGCGGTAATCATCAGCGCGGCCTGGATGGTGTCGGTCCAGCTCACCGCCAGGAAGCCGCCGATGAACACGTAGGCGATGGTGCAGATTGCACCCACCCACAGGGCCACGTCGTAGGGCATGCCGAACATGCTTTCAAACAGGCGTGCGCCACCGACCACGCCCGAGGCGCAATACAGCGTGAAGAACACCAGGATGACGATGGCGGTGAAGATGCGCAGCAGGTTGCTGTTGTCTTCAAAGCGGTTGGTGAAGTAGTCGGGCATGGTCAGCGCGTTGCCGACCTTTTCGGTGTAGACGCGCAGCCGGCCGGCGACCAGATACCAGTTGAGCCAGGCGCCGATGCACAGGCCGATGGCGATCCAGGATTCCGACAGGCCGCCGAGGTAGACGGCGCCGGGCAGGCCCATGAGCAGCCAGCCACTCATGTCGGAGGCGCCGGCTGACAGCGCCGTGACGAAACTGCCCAGGCTGCGGCCGCCCAGGATGTAGTCGGAGAGGTTGCTGGTGGCGCGATAGCCCAGCCAGCCTATCAGCATCATGCCGATCAGATAGACGGCAAAGGTGATGGTGGTCGCGGTGTCGGCGAGCGGTGCAGTCATGCGGTTCTCTGGAAAAGCAGGCTTCACCGGCCGGCAGGGCCGGGAAGCAGGCGGGATGAATGAAAACGGCCAGCGGCCGGAGGCCACGGTGGCAGGAATGGATGCGGGTGCGAAGACCCTGCGGGCTGCTGCCCGCCTTGTGGCCGCCTGAATCTTGGGCTGCCTGAATGATAACCACTCAGCCACCATTCATGCCGACTCATCGACCGTCCGTCGGTGCTGGCCGGGCTGTGCGGAGCAGGGGCGCGATGATGGCGTGAAGCGGGGCGTGCGAAAACCGGGGAAATCCCTGAGCGGTGTTCAGCGGCCCGGGGCGTGTTTTTTATTGGGGCTGTGAGCCGCGGCCGGCAGGCAGGGGCAGGCGACCAGGATCGTGTAGGCACGCTTGGCGCAATCAGGGCGTGCAGGGACAGGGGGGTCTAGCCGGACACAGGAGACCGACGGGCCGGGTTGAAGTGAGCGCACCCTTTGGGCTATGCTCGGAAAGTTGCCTGAATGCGACGTTTTCTGTGGAGTTTTGTATCATCCACCAGAGAGAGGCTTGCCGGACAGCCGGGTCTGGTGCTGTTGGGGGCTTGCCCGCTGTCTGTTGCGGAAAGCCATCTGGCCCGTCGTTGAGGCCTTCTTTCGTTCTTCCTGCCTTCACGCCGTTTTGCAACGGCATTGTCCTTCATGTCCCTGCTGCAAGATCCGCCCGCTTCTTCTTCGTCGCGCCCCGACCTGCGCAAGTATCTGCTGCCGGGTCTGGTGCTGGTGAATCTGCTGCTGATGGCGTCGCTGGCCGGCTGGCTGCCGGTGGTGTTTGGCGATCATCCCGATCCGGGCCGGCTGAACCGGCAGATCGACGCCGAGCGGGTACGGGTGGTGCCTTCGGCTGTGCAGCCGATGCCCGCCGAAACCACCGGCACGCAAACGCCCTGATCCATCGCTTCCCCGCCCTGGCAGGATGGTGCGCGGCTGACGAGTCTGCCCGTGCGCGGATCTTGGGGCTCCAGGCTGCCCGTACATGCAGCCTGTGTGCCTGATTATTGGAAGCCGTCTTCCTGGCTGCGTGGTATCCGGGGGCGAGGCCGCCCGGGCCGGCGGGAGAACCTCAGTCGGTGAGCCGGATGCGGTCGTGCCAGCGACCGATGGTGACGGCATCGACCACTTCAAATCCTTCACGGCCCGGCTGGGCCAGATCGCGCATGGCGGTGGCAACCAGCGTGGCCGGCGTGGCGCGGAATTTTTCCAGCGGGCCGATGAGCAGGGGCCGAAGGGCCTTCAGCGCCTTCAGGGCGAACTGCTCGCCCTTGCGTTCTTCCTGGCGATTGCCATCCAGCACCGACGGGCGCAGCGCCACCGTGTGCGGCAGGGCCAGATCGCGCAGGGCTTCTTCGGTTTCGCCCTTCACGCGCAGATAGAAATTGTTGGTTTGCGGCGTGGCGCCGGCACTGCTGACGAAGACGAAGTGCTGGCACCGGGCGCGCTGGGCCAGGCGCCCCACCGACAGGATGAGATCCTGATCCACCGCGCGGAAAGCCTGCTGGCTGCCGGCCTTGGCGATGGTGGTGCCCAGCGCACAGAACACCGTGTCGATGGGGAACTCGGGCGTCCAGGCATCGAGCAGGGAAAAGTCGATCTCGGCGACCTGCAGGCGCGGGTGAGAAAGCGTGAGCGGGCGGCGGGTGAGCACGATGATGCGCTCGAAACGTTCATCGTTTTCCAGCTGGCGGCACAGCTCGGTGCCGACCAGACCCGTGGCGCCCACCAGAATGGCGATGCGGCCGGCCTGCCGGGATGGCGTGGCTGGCGAAGGGGCGTGCTGCGGGCTGTGAGAGGCCGATCGGGCGGTGGGCGCCATGAGAGGAGGTTGCTGCGAATGAATGATGGAGTCAGGGATTATGCGCCACGCGCTGGTGTCGATACCCGCCCTGATGTGACAGGATGCACGCTCGTTGCGATAGTGCAGCAGACAGCAGGCCGGGACTGGTCGTGGCTGGCTGAGGTGCAGGCCGGAAGTCTGGACGAGGATTTCGTGCGGGCAACCGAAGATGTCCGCAGGGAGGGGGCATCGAGCCTGTCATGCACTTGTTCGTTTCCGTGCTGACCCCACGAGTGTGGGCGGACAAGGCGCCGCGCTAACCCAGCAGCCCCATGCAAAGCGGCACGGTGACGATGGCGAGCAATGTCTGCACCGTGATGAGTGAGGCCATGAGGGGGGCGTCACCGCCCATCTGGCGGGCCATGATGTAGGCGTTGGGCGCGGTGGGCAGGGCGCAATAGAAGCAGGCCACGGTCGTGACCGAATCGGGCAGACTCAGTGCACGGCAGGCGACGAAGGCCAGCAACGGCATCAACAGCAGCTTGAGTGCGGACGTGAGCAGCAGTGCCAGCGGGCGCTGCCCCTGGCGGGAAAAGATCAGTCCGCCGCCCACGCAGAGCAGGCCGAGGCACAGCGCGGCCTGTCCGAGAATCTTGAGGGTTGCCAGGAGGGCATGGGGCAGGGGCCAGCCGGTTTGTGCCCATGCCAGCCCGGCCAGTGTCGACAGGATGATGGGGTTGCGGGCGATGGTCCACAGCACGGTGCGGAAGTTGGGCTTTTGCCCGCTCCACCAGCACAGCACCACCACCGACACCAGATTGACGACCGGCAGGCACAGCGCCAGCGTGAGCACCAGCAGGCTGGTGAGTTCGGCGGGAAAGAACAGGCTGCCCACCGCGATGCCGAAGTAGGAATTGGGGCGCATCGCCCCCTGCATGACCGATGAACGCGACGGCCCGGGCAATGCCGGTGCAAACAGCAGGCCAAGTGCCGTCAGCGCCACGATGAGCGCGCTGGGCAGCAGCGAGCCGAGCGCGAGTTGGGCAGCCACCGCGCCGTGAAAATCCAGCTGGGCGGTGGCCGAAAACAGCAACGCCGGGAAGGCGATGAAGAAGGAAAACTTTTCGATGGAGGAAAAGAATTCCGCCGGCAGCCATCTGCTCTGCCGGATGGCAACGCCCAGCAGGATCAGCAACAGGACGGGCAGGATGGCTGCGGACATGGGATGGCCCCCGGTCAGAAAATGCCTCAGGCTCCGCGTTCAGCGACCAGGGCCGGGTTGAAGGCGGGGTCGTTGTACATCTTGAACTGGCGGTAGACCTTGAAGT
>JAUNHU010000023.1 GCA_030523825.1 Lautropia sp.
GGGCGTTCTGGTCGAAGCCGTGCTTCTGCACCATGTCGCTGATGAATGTCTTGACCTCGATGCGTTCGGCGAAATTGGCTGCGGTGTGTGGCGCGGCAGTTGCCTGCATGGCCGGCGTGCGAACGTCCGGTACGTCGCCGTTCCCGGCGGGCGTTGTTCTGGTGCTCTGCGCACTGGCTGTCAGCGGCAGCACGCTGGCGCCAAGCAGTGCAAGAGCGATGGCGACGGGGGAGAAGCGGTGGGATCTGGGCATGGCTGGCAGGGCTTTTGACGGCTCGATGGCAGGAGCGGGGAGTGCCACTTCACCCGGTGGCGTCGTGGCTGTCCGTTGTGGGGCCACTTTCAACTGTTCCAAACTCTGGTCTGAAAAAGACACGGGGCAAAGGGGAAGCGTGCCGCAACGGAGAATTGCCCCGCATCCTAGCAGGCACTGGCTGTGGCCCGGTCCGGCCGGTACGGTGCCGTTGGTTGCATGCGACGATGGCGGGAACCGGGGGAAGGTCCGGTTCCGTGCGCAGAATGGGGGCGCAGGCGCGATGCCGGGGTTTCAGGGCCGGAACGCCTTCACCATCGCGCCGAATTCGCTCAGGTCGGCAGGGCGGTGCGTGCCCTGGTCGTAGCGCAGCTGGTTGTAGCGGTTGACGATGTCGTAGGCGGGGGCGAGGCTGTCGGGGTCGAGCAGCCGGTCAACCCGGTAGAGGAACTGGCTGGCGGTTTCGTGCGGTTCGCGGAAGGCGCCGATGTCCGACATTTTCTGGCAGAAATCGTCGAACAGGCGATCGAGCGGATCACGCGGGCGACGGGTGCGCAGGGTGACGAGGGCGGTGATGGCAAGCACCACGGCCAGCAGGCCGGCCATGATGCCCACCAGGGTTCGCCAGCCCTCGAAGCGGATGCCGAGGCTGTCGAGCAGCTGGCGCTGGCTGTTGCGGTCGTAGGAAAGCAGCAGCTGGTTCCACTGGTGGGTGATGCCATCCAGGGCCAGGTCCCACCAGCGGCCCCAGTCGGCGGTGGCGCGGCTGAGCGTGCCTTCTTCTGATTCGGCATTCTGCAGGGGCTGCAGGTTGCCCTGCTGGATGCGTTCCGGGGCCACGGCGGCGGTGGGGTCCACGCGCATCCAGCCGTCTTTTTCCGACCAGATTTCGGCCCAGGCGTGGGCGTTGGCCTGCCGCACGATCCAGTAGCCGTCGGCATGGGCATCGGCGCCCTGATAGCCCGTCACGACCCGTGCGGGCACGCCCATGCTGCGCATCAGCACGACGAAGGCGCTGCTGTAGTGTTCGCAGAAGCCGGCGCGGGTGTCGAACAGGAATTCGTCGACGGTGTGCCTGCCGAGTGTGGGCGGGTTGAGGGTGTAGCTGAAGGGCTGCTCGCGCACCCAGGTGAGCACCTGGCGGGAGAGCCGGCGGGGATCATCACCGAACTGCGCACGCCATTGCCGGGCCAGTGCCTGCGTGCGGGGGTTGAAGCCCTCGGGCAGTTGCAGCCAGCGTGCCAGGGTGTCGGGGGTTTCGTTGAGACCGCGCACGGCATCGGGGCCCGACTGGCCCGAGAAGCGGATGCGGGTTCCGATGGGCGCTGGGCTCACCCACTCGAAGGTGGGCAGTACCGAGGTGGCACGGCCGGCAACGGAAGGGGTGTCGGTGGTGGTTTCCAGCCCCAGCAGCCAGTTGTGCTGGGCGGGTTCGCGGGTGACGGTGTAGTCGTAGCGCGGGGCGCGGTGGTCGATGCGCACTTCGGGCTGCGGGGTGCGTTTGCCGCGGGGGGCAAAGCCGGGCGACCACCGCCGGCCGTCGAAGTAGCCGAAAGTGGGGCCGCGCCAGTACATCTCGGCGGTGGGCGGGCTGTTGTCGCCGAATTCCACCCGCATCACGACTTCATTCGATTTGGCAAGGCTGGAGAAATCACCGGGGGACATCGATTCGGAAAGCCCGGTGGTGCCTTGCTGGCTCTGGTTCTGGTTGCCCCACAGCGGGCCGCTGGGGCGCGGAAAGAGCAGAAAGAGGATCAGGGCGAGCGGCGCAGCCTGCAGCAGCAGCACGCAGACCTGTCGCAGGCGCTGGCCGAGCGAGACTTCCTCGTCCTGGAAGTGCATGGTCAGCAGCGCGGTGAGGATGAGCGGCAGCGTGATGAAGGTGATGAGACCCACCACGATGCCCTGCGAATGCAGGTAGCCGGCCAGCAGCAGGAAGCAGCAGAGAAACAGGGTGACGAAGAAGTCGCGGCGCGCACGGATCTCCATCAGCTTGAGCGCAAGAAAGAGCATCAGCAGCACGACGCCGGCTTCTTGGCCGAACAGGGTGCGGAACTGCGCGTAGACGGCGCCGATGACGGCAAGGCTGGCGGCGATGCGCACGTAGCGGCCGGGCAGCGGGCTGCCGGCAAGCAGCAGGCCCAGTCGCCAGAGAAAGAGCAGGGCGAAGCCGGCTGTGGCCCAGATGGGCAGGTAGAGCGCGTGCGGCAGCACCGAGAGCAGCGCCACGCCCATCAGGAACAACATGTCGCGGCGGTCGCGTTCCCAGGTACCGCCCAGCCGGCCGCCCAGCACGCGCAGCGAGGGGCGCAGGATGCTGTGTGCGTCGACCGGATGGGCGTCGGCGCGGGTGCGGCCCTTGTCTCGCGGGGTGGGGTGCTGTCGGGAAGGCATGCTGCCGCCGGGCTGGCTGTGGGTACTCATGGGCGTGCTTCACCGAAACGGGCGAGCGCTTCCAGGCAGGCGGCGCGCTGCCGGGGGCCGTGGCCGGTCTTGAATTTCTTGCCGGGCAGGTGCAGGGCGTAGGGCAGCCCCGCTTCCTCGGCTGCTTCCACCCAGCGCGTCAGGCGCGAGAGCCGGGCCTCGGTGTCGAGGGTGGTGGGCAGGGCATTCCAGTCGAAGAACAGCTCGCCACCCGTGCCGCCATCGGAAAACTCGCGTGTGAAGGCGTCGCCCTGCGGCTGACGTGCCATCGCCTTCCAGTCCAGGCGCCGGATGGAGTCACCGGGCTGGTAGGGGCGGATGTGGCTGAAGTCTTCGCCGCCTTGTGCGTGGTGTTCGACGTGACCGCTCGGGTCGAAGGTCTGGGGCAGGGGGCTGGCCGGGTTTTCGGGTACGGGCCAGGCCAGCACGCCGGCATCGGGCTGCCACCAGGTCCAGGCGCGCCACAGGCCGAGCGGAAAATCGGTGGAGAGCTTGATGCGGGGTACCGGGTGCCAGCCGCGCCGCTCGGTGCGGATGCCGACCGAGGCGATCTTTTCTGCCTGGCGGTCGATGTCGATGATGTTGATCTCGTTGTTGCCGGTTGCCGTCTCGATGCGGATGGCAAAGCGGTCGAGGTTGCCGGTGTTGTGCAGGGTGAGGCGAAATTCGGCAATCTCGCCGGCATGAACCGGGTCGGCACGGCCGGGGCGCACGATGATGCCGGCCATGTTGCGCCAGGTATGGAACAGCGAGACGAGGAACACCCCCATCAGCGTGAAGATGAGGATGTAGCCCAGGCTGAGGGCGTAGTTGATGGCGGTGAGCAGCATGGCCACCAGCGCAGCCACGAAGATGAGGCCGGCACGCGAGGGCAGCACGTAGAGGCGCCCCGGGGTGATGGGATAGTCACCCTCCCAGGGCTGCTGGCTGGTGCGTTTGAACAGGCGCATGCTGGGTTCAGGGCACCGCAACGGCCTTGATGAGTTCGGCGACCATGTCGGCGCGGGCGCGGCGGTTGGTGGCTGCGCCCCGGGCAGGCTTCAGGCGGTGGCCGGCCACGGGCAGCAGCACGGCCTGCACGTCATCGGGCAGTACGTGGTTGCGCCCATCGAGCAGTGCCCAGGCGCGGGCGGCGCGCAGCAGGCCCAGACCGGCACGCGGGCTCAGGCCCTCGGCAAACATCGAGTCACGCCGCGATTGCGTCAGCAGGTTCTGTACGTAGTCGATCAGCGGAGGCTGGGCTTTCACTTCCAGCACGGCCTTCTGGATGGCGATCAGCTCGGCCGGGGTGAGCACCGGCTTGAGATCCTGCAGCCATTCGCGGCGGTCGCGGCCTTCGAGGATCGCCCGTTCCGCCTTCGGATCGGGGTAGCCCAGCTCCACGCACATCAGGAAGCGGTCGAGCTGCGATTCGGGCAGCGGGAAGGTGCCGATCTGATCCTGCGGGTTCTGGGTGGCGACGACGAAGAAGGGCTCGGGCAGGCGGTGGGCCGTGCCATCCACCGATACCTGACGCTCCTCCATCGCTTCGAGCAGCGCGCTCTGGGACTTCGGCGTGGCGCGGTTGATCTCGTCGGCCAGCAGCATCTGCGTGAATACCGGGCCGGGCATGAAGGTGAAGCGCTGTTCGTGCCGCTGGTAGACCGTGGAGCCGGTGATGTCGGCAGGCAGCAGGTCGTTGGTGAACTGGATGCGCTTGAATTCGAGGCCCAGCGTGCGGGCGAGCGCATAGGAGAGCGTGGTCTTGCCCACGCCGGGGAGGTCTTCGAGCAGCAGGTGGCCGCGGGCAAACAGGCAGGCGAGGGCAAGGCGGATCTGCAGGGGCTTGCCGGTGACGACGGCACCGATCTGAACGGCGACATCCTGAATCTTTTGCAGCATGGCGTGGGCGGCTGGAAACGAAGTCGGCCGATGGTAGCGGTGATGGGCTGCGGGGGCTGCGCCTGGCCGACGGCCGGTCGGCGGGGCGGTGGGCAGGGCGGGTTGGGTGCCAGGCCCGGTCTGCTGGCGGGGTATGAGGCGGGGACGGAACGCGGTTGATGCCACCTGGCGTGGCAGGCCGGATGGCGTGCGGGTCGGGACGCGATCCGTGGACGGGGCGCAGCCTGTTGGGCGGGCTGGCGCATGCGCTTGTCATTGCCGGGACAGGGGCCTTGGGCGGGTGTGACAGGGGGCTCTATATAATGGCCGTTTGCAGAAACTTTAGCCTTCCGGATCAGCCTCATGAAAATTCTGGTAGCAGTCAAGCGGGTCGTCGACCACAACATCAAGGTCAGGGTCAAGAGTGACAACAGCGGGGTGGACATCGCCAACGTGAAGATGTCGATGAATCCCTTCGACGAGATCGCGGTGGAAGAAGCCGTGCGGCTGAAGGAAAAGGGCGTGGCCACCGAGGTGGTGGCGGTGTCGTGCGGCCCCACGGCCAGCCAGGACACGCTGCGCACGGCGATGGCGATTGGCGCAGATCGCAGCGTTCTGGTCGAGACCGATGTCGAGCTGCAGCCGCTGGCCGTGGCCAAGCTGCTGGCTGCCGTGCAGGCGAAGGAAGGTGCCGGCCTCATCCTGCTGGGCAAGCAGGCCATCGACGACGATGCCAACCAGACCGGGCAGATGCTGGCGGCACTGCTGAACCTGCCACAGGCGACCTTTGCCTCGAAGGTCGAGGTTGCCGACGGCCAGGCAACCGTCGCCCGCGAGGTCGATGGCGGGATCGAAACCATCCGCGTGGCGCTGCCCGCCGTCATTACGGCCGACCTGCGCCTGAACGAGCCGCGCTATGTGACGCTGCCCAACATCATGAAAGCCAAGAAGAAGCCGCTGGAGAAATTCTCGCCCGCCGATCTGGGGGTGGACCCCACGCCGCGCCTGAAGACGCTGAAGGTGTCGGAGCCGGTGGCGAATCACGCCGGCATCCGTGTGAACAGCGTCGATGAGCTGGTGGCCAAACTGAAAAACGAAGCCAGGGTCATCTGATCGGGCATAACGGGAAAGGAGAGATCATGGCTGTTCTTGTCATTGCAGAGCACGACAACAAGGTTCTGAAGCCCGCCACCCTGCACGCCGTCGGGGCTGCCGGAAAGCTGGGCGGCGATGTCCACCTGCTGGTGGCTGGCAGCGGCGTGGATGCCGTGGCCCAGGCCGCCGCGAAGGTGGCCGGCGTGGCACAGGTGAAGGTGGTGGATGATGCCGCCCTGGCAGCGCAGCTGGCCGAAGGCGTTTCGGCCCAGGTGGTGGCACTGGCCCGCGAGTATTCGCATGTGCTGGCACCGGCCACCGCGCGGGGCAAGGCGCTGATGCCGCGCGTGGCGGCGCTGCTCGACGTGGCGCAACTGTCGGACGTGATCGCCATCGATTCAGCCGACACCTTCCAGCGCCCCATCTACGCAGGCAATGCCATTGCCACGGTGCAGAGCGGCGACCCGATCAAGGTGCTGACGGTGCGAGCCACCAGCTTCGAGCCGGTGGCTGCCGAGGGCGGGTCGGCGTCGGTCCAGCAGGTGGCGGCGGTGGCCGTGGCTGCCCAGCCGGTGCTGGTGAGCATGGAGAGCACTGGCGGCAAGCGCCCCGAACTGGGGGATGCGCAGGTGGTGGTGTCCGGTGGCCGGGCGCTGGGCAGCTCGGAGAAATTCCACGAGGTGCTGGAGCCGCTGGCCGACCGCTTCGGTGCGGCGCTGGGCGCCACGCGCGCCGCGGTCGATGCCGGCTATGCCCCCAACGACTATCAGGTGGGGCAGACCGGCAAGGTGGTGGCGCCGCAGCTCTACTTTGCCATCGGCATTTCGGGCGCCATCCAGCACACCGCCGGCATGCAGGACAGCAAGGTGGTGGTTGCCATCAACAAGGACCCGGAAGCTCCGATCTTCGCCGTGTCCGATTACTACCTGGTGGGCGACCTGTTCGAGGTGGTGCCCGAGCTGGTGGCGAAGCTGGGCTGACAGCGTCCTGGATGACCGGATTGCGCCCGGGTGGGAGAGGGGCGCAGCCACTGAATGAAGCCGACCTTTCCCCGTCTGCGACGTGCCCGGCCCGGGTTCGTTCCGGGGGGAAGGCCCTGCTGCTTTTCCGGCGAGGTTCCTCGGAAGACCGGGGCAATTCCGGTCGATCCCCCGCTTTCAGGGCCGGGTCGGAAAAGCTGACAGCAGGCTCTGTGAGGTTTTTCAGGTCTCTGTGAAACGGGCCGACGTTTTGCCGATTGTCGTGGCGTTTGACTTGCTGTTTGTGGCGGCGCGGGAGAAGAATACGCGCCACTGGTGCCCTTCAGCGCGCCTTTCGTCAGACAAGAGGTTGAAATGAATTCGAGTATCGATGTACGTCGGCCTCGTGCCGTGGCAGTTTCCCTGGGCGCACGCCGTGCGCTGCCTGCGGCCGCCGTCTCTGCCGTAATGCTGGCGGCAGCCCTTGCCGCAGCCCCGGCACAGGCCGACAGCGTCACGCGGGTCTATAAGTCGCGCATGCAGGATGGTTCGGTGGTGTTTGGCGACAAGCCGGCGCAGGGTGCCGTGCAGAGCACCGCACGCGAGTATTCGCTGCCCAAGCCCCCGTCGGCAGCCGAGCTGGAAGCCGAGCGCACCAGCTGGGTGGTGAAGGAGCGCGAGTTCGACCGTCGTCACATGGAGCGTCAGGCCATTCAGGCAGCCCGTGCCCGTCAGGAGAGCTTCGAGCGCATGCTGGCTGCGGCCATCGGTGGCCGGGCAACCCCGGGCATGCAGGAAGGCTTCGTCTACGGCACCAGCTACTACCAGCCGATCATGGTGCCTTCGTCCCAGGTGGGGGGCAGCACCTATCGCACCTCGCCCGGCGCGGTCAACGGCCGTGGCGCGCCTTTCCTCACCAGTGGTTTCCAGGCGCATCCGGTTCGTCCGTGGTGATGAAGCGCGGGCGCCTGGCCGGCGCGTGTGGATGACGGGAGTTTTCGCCATCTGATGGCACGTCATCCGATGCCCCCCGGCTGAGGCGCTGCCCTGGCCCCGTGGGCCCGATGGGGCATTTCCTCCATCCGCGCCTGCATTGGGAAAGGGATGCTCCCATTCCGGGGGGCTCCCATCCCGGCACCCTGGCCCGAAGGTGTTTCAGACAGCAGAAAGCCCGCATCGAGCGGGCTTTCGTTTTTTGGGAGTTTTGGGGAATCAGGGCAGGAGCGGTTCAGAAACTATCAGAAGGGGCTGCCCGGTTGACGGTGCGTTGCCGCTGGCTTCAGATGTTCTCGCCAGCCTCGCCGCTCGATTCCGCTGGTTTTTCGGGTTCCTGCAGGCGCGTGACCAGAACCTGGTCGATGCGATGGTGGTCGATGTCGATCACCTCGAACTTGTAGCCGGCGTGGGTGACGGTGTCAGTGAGCTTGGGCATGCGCCGCAGCGTGTACATCATGAAACCGGCCAGCGTGTCGTAGTTGCTGTCTTCGGGCAGATCCTCGATGTCGAGGGCGCGCAGCACGTAGTCCACCGGGGTCAGGCCGTCGATGAGCCAGCTGTTGTCGTCGCGTTTGACGATCTGTCGCTGGTTGTCATTCACGAGATCACCCATCACGGTGCTCATCACATCATTCATGGTGATGAGACCCACCACCAGCGCGTACTCGTTCAGCACGATGGCGATGTCTTCCCGGCTGGCCCGGAAGTGATTCAGAATTTCCGACAGGGTCAGGGAGTCGGGAATCGTCAGCACCGGCTTCACCCAGGGCGCATCCTTCAGCGTCAGGGGCTCGTTGTTCAGGATGCGGGACAGCAGATCCTTCGATTCCACATAGCCGACGATGCGGTCGATTTCCTCGTCGCAGACCAGGAAGCGCGAGTGGGTGAGCTGGGCGATCTGCTCGCGGATTTCCTGCTCGGATTCCTGGAGCAGCAGGTAGGAGATGCTTTCGCGGGTGGTCATGGCAGATGACACCAGCCGCGAATCCAGCTCGAAGACGTTCTCGATCAGGTGGTATTCGGTGGAATGCAGCACGCCGGCCTCGGCGCCGGCGTCCATCACGGCCGAAATCTCGTCGAGCGTGACTTCATCGCTGCGCTGGGCGGGCAGACCGAACAGCTGGATCATCTTGTCGGCCAGGGTGTTGAAGAACCAGACCATCGGCAGGAACAGCACGATGCAGGCACGCAGCGGCCGTACCACCCGGAGGGCGAGCTTTTCGGGGGCGATCATCGCCAGCCGCTTGGGCAGCAGGTCGGCAAAGAGCACGAAGAAGCCGGTGATGGCCAGGAACGACAGGGCCGTGGCGGCGGGCTCGGCCAGGGGGCCCTGGTAGAACAGGTTGATCCAGGTCAGGAAGGTGGGGCTGAGCGCCGAGTCGCCAACGGCACCGGCCAGCAGGATGACGGCGTTGATGCCGATCTGCACGGCCGTGACGAACTTGCCCGGCCGGGATTGCAGCGCCATCACTTCGTTGGCGCGTTCATCGCCTTCGTCGCTGAGCACCTGCAGCTTGGAGCGCCGCGAGGCGGCAATCGAGATTTCTGCGGCAGAGAAGAAGGCGCTGGCCAGCAACAGCAACAGCAGGATGAATAATTGTTGGGCGGGTGAAAAATCCAAGGGAAAGCTCCGAAGCGACATGCGGCAGTGCGTCGCGCAGACCCGCCGGCAGGCGAGGTACCCGAAAGCAGGAGCAGTGGCCGGGGCAGACCGGCGTGGGGCGCAAGGGGCGTTCCACGGGCTGCACCGCACGACGAGGGCGACGCAAGGCGGGGACAGGTGGCGCCGAAATGGAATTGCCCGGTTGGTGGGGCAGATGGCCCGGTGCCTGTTGTTCCCGGATGTCGATAGCTCGAAGATATACGTTTTGTGCCTTTTCAGCCACTATCGGATGTCCGAACGGACGCCCGAGTGTCGCGCGGAACGCAGTGCAGGGAGATTGATCTGCGAATTTCCGGAGGCTGACGGGGCGTTCGGATGGGGCACGGACGGGATCTGCTCCAGGAGAGCGGGGCGGGAGGGGCAGGATGCTCTGGTGTCGGAAGTCAGGAGTCTCAGGATCGAGGAGCCGGGACTGAGATCTGCGACCGGAGACTTTCAAGCGCGACCAGGGGTTTTCAAGTCCGGGTCTGCAGCAGGGTTCTGCGGTTTCTCTTGCTCCTTCCCTGCTGCTCCTGCCGGGTTTCTGCGGCTTCACGCGGCCGCTTGTGTGACAAGTGGCCGTCCAGCGGCTACAATCAAGAGTTTCCTTCTTATACGAATTTGATCGGCGGGCACAGGGCCAGCTGATTGTCGGAGAAATATTCAATGGTCGTGGTTCGTCTTTCGCGTGGTGGTTCCAAAAAGCGTCCTTTCTACAATGTGGTCGTGACCGACAAGCGCAACCGTCGTGATGGCAGCTTCATCGAGCGTCTGGGTTTCTACAACCCGGTTGCTTCCGAGAAGGACACCCAGGCGCTGCGTCTGGATCTGGCCCGCGTTCAGCACTGGGTTGGTCAGGGCGCACAGCTCTCGCCCAGCGTTGCCCGTCTGGTCAAGAAGGTCGGCACCCAGCAGGCCGCTGCCTGATAACGGCAGATTCAGATGGCTGATCCGCAATGGATCAGCGTCGGCAGGATTCGCGGCAGCCACGGTGTCCACGGGGCACTGAAGATCGAGCCGTTCAGTCATGCGACGGATTCGGTGTTGTGCCGCGTCCGTCGCTGGCGTTTGGTCGAGCCCGTTGTCGATTCCGGTGAGCAGAAGCTGCCGGGAGATGCGTCCGCGCCTTCGCGCAAGCGCCCGCTGAACCTGCCGATGATTCTGCGTGCCGGCCGCTGCCGCGTGCAGGGCGATGCGCTGGTGGCCGAGGTGGTGTTGCTCGATGGCCACCCGCCGCTCACCCGTGAGCAGGCGATGGCGCTGAAGGGTGTCGAGATCCAGGTGGATCGCGCCGATTTTCCCAAGGCGGACGCCGACGAGTTCTATCACGCCGACCTGATTGGTTGCGAGGTGATCGGGCAGGGCGATGCGCGCCTCGGCCTGGTGGCCGGGGTCGATGACCACGGTGCGCAGCAGGTGCTGCGCCTGGCCGATGACATGCTCATCCCCTTCGTGAAGCAGATCGTGCTGTCGGTAGACCTCGACGCCCGACAGATTCGCGTCGACTGGGCTGCCGACTGGCGCTGATCCGGCAGGCGCGCATGGACTTTGAAATCATCACGATCTTTCCCGACCTGATCGAGGCGGTTGCGCCTTACGGGGTGGTGGGGCGCGCCCGCATGCACCCGTCTGGCGATAATGTGGGCGCCTCGTGCGCGCAGTCCGCGGGAGCGTCTTCGGGTCGGCAATCGGGCAGTTACCGCCTGCGGTGCTGGAATCCGCGCGATTTCACTTTCGACAATTACCGTCGGGTGGATGATCGGCCCTACGGGGGCGGGCCGGGCATGGTGATGCTGGCCGAGCCGCTGCTGCGCTGTGTGCAGGCCATCCGCGAGACCCGGGCAGCCGAGGGCCTGCCCGATCTCCCGCTCATCCATCTCTCGCCGCAGGGGCAGCCGTTTTCGCAGGCCCGGGCGCGACAAATGGCGGCAACCCCCGGTGCCATCCTGCTCTGCGGTCGTTACGAGGCCATCGACCAGCGCTTTCTCGATGCGATGGTCGACGAGGAAATCTCGATGGGGGATTTCGTGGTCTCGGGCGGTGAGCTGCCGGCGATGCTGGTGCTGGATGCGGTGGTGCGCCTGCTGCCCGGCGTGCTGAACGATGGCGCCTCGGCCGAGCAGGATTCCTTCGAGAATGGCCTGCTCGACTGCCCGCACTACACCCGCCCCGAGCAGTTGTCGGGGCTGCCGCGCGATGTGGCCCCCGGCGTGCCGCCGGTGCTGCTCTCGGGCAATCACCGCGAAATCGACCGCTGGCGCTTGGAGCGCTCGCGCGAAGCCACCGCGAAGAAGCGGCCCGATCTGCTGGCGCGTGCGCCTCTGGACACGAGCCGGAAGAAAGCCTGATCCTGTTTTGGCAAGGGGCGGCTGTGCCAAAACATGCTATCATCCTGCGCTTTACTAGCCGCATCCTCTGACGGGTACGCGGGCCTTTGCAGAAGGCCGGCACCAATTCACAACAAGACCCGCGCATGATGCACAGGAGTATTTGATGAATCTGATCGCCCAACTCGAACAGGAAGAAATTTCACGCCTCGGCAAGACCATCCCCGCCTTTGCACCGGGTGACACCGTGGCCGTGGCCGTGAACGTGGTTGAAGGCAACCGCAAGCGTGTGCAGGTCTACGAAGGTGTCGTCATCGCCAAGCGCAACCGCGGCCTGAACAGCGCCTTCACCGTGCGCAAGATCTCGTCGGGCGAAGGTGTCGAGCGTACCTTCCAGCTGTACTCGCCGCTGATCGCCGGCATCGAAGTGAAGCGCCGTGGTGATGTCCGCCGCGCCAAGCTCTACTACCTGCGCAACCTGTCCGGCAAGAAAGCCCGCATCAAGGAAAAGCTGCCGGCCCGTGTTTCCCAGGCAGCCAAGGCCGAGGCCGAAGCCCAGGGCTGATCCGGAGCGGGGGTGTGAGCAACACGATTCCCCGTTTCGATCCGGTAGCCGCGCCCATCCTGCCGGCTACCCCAGAAAAGCCGCTGCCCGCCAGTCGTTTGAACATCGACTGGTTGAGGCAGCGTTTTTCATGTCCGCCGGTGTGGCAGCCGGAACCGGAACCCGTCATAGTTCGGGGTGGGGTGCTGGATGACGCGCAGCTGGTGGCGTGGCTGGATGCGCAGGGGATGGGAAGCGCGCTGCCACCGGCGCCCGCTGCTGCGCCGATGGCTGCCGGTGGTGTCAGATCAGGCATCAGGGCCGTGAAGGGCGGGCTGGCAGACCTGTCCCGCGAAGGGGGAGATGTTCCTTCAGAGTCGGCAGATTTCTCCCGGGAAGGAGGGTCTCTCCCGCCAGCATCGGCAGCCGTTTCCATGAATGGTGTGCAGAAAAACGGGCGTTTGCTGCAGGGTAATGCGGGCACGCCGCACGATAAGCTGGGCCGCGCTGCGGGGCCTGCTGGCGGGTCTGGCGGCAAGGCACCCGATATCCTGCGTCGCAGCGCCGACGTGCCGGCTGCAGTGCTGATCGCGCTGCTGCCAAAGATGCCCGGGGTGGAAGAATTACATAGCCTGAATGCGGCCATCCGGCAGCAGGGTGGGCTGGCAGAAGACATTCCCCGGCAGGACGAGGCCCTGACCCTGCAGAACGCGGCTTTTTCTGGCCCGGATGAAGAAGGCCCCGGCGTGCTGCTCACGGTGCGCAGTCACAGGCTGCGCAAGCACCGCGGGCAGATCGCTTTCCCGGGTGGCCGCGTGGATGCGAGCGATGCCTCGGTGGAGGCAGCGGCGCTGCGCGAGGCGCACGAGGAAATCGGTCTGGCAAACAGTGCCGTGCAATTGCTGGGGCGCTTGCCGCAGCACCCCACCGGCACGGGTTTTCGCGTGCATCCGGTGGTGGGCGTGGTGGATGCGGCTCACGGTGTCCGCGGGCTTTCTCCCGCACCCGACGAGGTGGACGAGGTTTTCGTGGTGCCGCTGTCCTTCCTGATGAACCCGGCCAACCATCGCCGGCATCTGGCGCGCTGGCAGGAAGATGGCGAGCATTACTGCATGCGCTTCTATTCGATGCCCTGGCAATCGCCCGACGGGCACGAATATTTCATCTGGGGCGCCACCGCCACCATGCTGCGCAATCTGTACCGGTTCCTGATTGCAGATTGACGCGATTGATTTGAGATCAAGTTTGCGTGATCTGTATCTGTTTGTGCTGACAGGTTGCTACTGATTTGAGATCAAGAATATTCCTGCCTGTTCGGGGTTGACCCGGATCGCTGTCTCTATCCGCCGTCCGATGGCGGGAACAGACCGCCCCGATGCCGGTGGGCCTGTTCCCGTTTTCTGCCGTATGCCGTCAGCATACCCGTCAGCATGTCCTGACGGGGGTACGGGGCAGAGGGCGCTCAGTGGCCTTCCTGCTTCAGCTGAAGGGCTTTCAGCCGTGCCTTCAGTGCCCGTTGTTTCAGTTGCTTGACGGCGCCGCTGCGCTCGGGGGGCGTCATCCAGTACCGATGCCCACTTTCGCCGGCAACGCTGCGGTCATCGGCAACATAGATGCCATTGAACACGAGCGGTTCATCCAGTTTCCAGTTTGCGGGCACCTGCCAGATCGAGCAGAACAGCCGTCTGGCAACGGGCAGATGCAGGTTGAAGCACAGGCGGAACTGATCGTTGCGGTAGCTGTCCAGCACCATCAATTCCATGAACTGATCCCCGGCGGCGGACTCCCAGCGCTGCAGCACCTGGAAGCGGGGCACGACGCTGCCGTAGGTGAGGGTTCGCGTGTTGCGGGTGCTCAGTTCGATTCTGGTCGATCCGCCCTGATTGCCCTGCGCAGTTGCCGTTTTGAAGTTTGCCGAGGCGCTGGTTCCGAGCGTGAGCAGCGGGCTTCCGTGTGTTGGGTAACGACCGGCGCTGAGCAGGTGATTCGCGTGTATCCAGTCCATCGAGGGCGAGCCGTCCGGCGGCTCATAGCCCATGCCGCCGTAGCCCCGGCCATGCAGGGCACTCAGCTCCAAGCCGCCCCAGATCTCGGGAAAGACGGCCAGCGGTTGCCCGGTTTCAGTCGGGTCCTGGAAGGAGTTGAGGCTATGGTAGGAGGGGTGTTTGCCGTTGGTGCCGGGTAGTGCTGCGGAGCTCCAGCCCTGGATGGACGGCTCGCGGTTGCTGTGGGGCTTGCCGCGCACATCGGATGATTCCCAAGGCTCGGCAGCCCAGCCGAGATAGTCCATGCCGGTGGCGCTTGTCGGCTGAACCGTCTGCAGCAGGGCGGTGGCGAGCAGATCGGCGCGAATGCCCCGGCTGCCGAGCGGCGGAGTGCCGTGTCGGGGATGGCTGCCGGAGGACTGCCAGAACAGGTGGCCGTTTTCGCCGGGCACGGTGCTGCGGTCGTCGGCCACGTAGATGCCCAATGGCTTCAGGGCATATCCGTATGGGCTGTCGGTGCCAACTTCCCAGAGATTGCAGCTGAGACGCTTGATGCCCGGCAGGTGCTGGTTGAGGCACAGACGCAGCTGGTTTTTGCTGGCACCCGAAAGCACCATCAGCTCGACGAAGTTGCCGTTGGCATCGCGCCAGGTGTGGAGGGGGCGGTGCAGCGGTACGCGCTCGCCGGCACGGATCGACCAGGGTTGTGCCGACGTGAGCTGGTGCTGCTCGCCGGGTGTGGCCTCGGGACGATAGGCGTCTGTGTGGATGTGGGTCGTGATGGCGTTGCCCAGGGTGACGAGCGGGCTGTCCGGAGTACGCGAGCCGCTGTGGAGCAATTGCTTGCCCAGGGGTTCGGGGTTGAACAAGGCGTTGAATCCCGGCGTCAGTTGAAAGCGGGTGTCCACCGAACGGAAGCGGAATGCGGGCGGCTGGGTGTCCCGACCGTACCAGGTGCTCATCTGGAAGGTGTACTGGTTGCGGGTCGTTTCGGGCTGCAGCTGCTGGCCCCCGTACAGATTGGGCAGCCTGCCCAATGCCTCGGTGTTGACCGATCCGTGCGGGCCGGGGCCACGCCAGGGCCAGGCCGGGTGGGCGAAGAACTCATCGCGCCAGCCATTGCCGGTGGTGCCATGAAGCAGCAATTCCATCATCAGTTCGGCGCTGATGTCGCTGGTGCCGATGTCACCAGGGGCCTTGGTCTGGGCACTGTCAGCCGGGGCCAGGGTATCGACCGTGGCGGCAGGTGCTTCTGCCACGGGCGGGGTGTCTGTGCGGGCGCCCTGCGTTGGCGCCGTGCCAGGGCCTTCGCCGCCCTGGCCGCAGGCAGCCAGTACGGCGAGGGCCAGCAGGGAGGGGGTCAGCACATGCGGTCGGGCACGATGTTTCATCTTCTTCACGATTCGCTCCTTGGGAGAACGAGGTATTGCTGGTTGTGAGCCTGTCTTTCCGTGTCTGCCTGCTCCTGTCGAACGACGGTGTCTTGTTGAACGACGCTGGCCGCTGTCCATCCCGACGAATCCGGTCTTGTTCGACGGGAATCGGGGTGGCGTTGGCGGACCGAAAGACCTGTGGAGAATCTCCCGTCATGCCAGCGGATTGCGGTGTTCTGGAGGAGATTCCTGTGTCAACGATACGTGCATTGCCGGAAACGACAACAGAAAAACGAATGTCGCAGTTTTTGACAGACAGGATGTAACGCGCCAGAAAACAGGTGTGGTCGTGCCCGCCACGGAGTTTTACCGGCAGACATGATTGATGGCGCGCTGAAATGTGCGCCTGTGCGTTCGCACGGCGGCTGGCCCGGA
Source organism: Lautropia sp. (assembly GCA_030523825.1). Taxonomy (GTDB): domain Bacteria; phylum Pseudomonadota; class Gammaproteobacteria; order Burkholderiales; family Burkholderiaceae_E; genus Lautropia. The sequence continues at coordinate 15,894 of JAUNHU010000023.1, forward strand.
GCCTGTCATGCCGGGCGAAAGGGGTTGCCGCCGGGGGAAGGCGCCTGCCTCAGAAGGGCAGTTCGCAGAAAAGCTGGTACCGGCCGGGGTCGATCTCGCCGCGTTCCGCAGCATCGCGGATGGCGCAGCCCGGTTCCTGCTGGTGCAGGCAGTTGTTGAAGCGGCACTGACCGAGAAAGGGCTTGAAGTCGGGCAGGGCGTGCAGCACTTCCCAACGGCTCAGGTGCGCCACCTCGAATTTCTGGAAGCCGGGCGTGTCGATGAGCCAGCCTTCGCCATCGGGCAGGATGAAGGCGCGGCTGAAGGTGGTGGTGTGGCGGCCGCTGTCCAGCGCCTCGGAAATCTCGTTGGTCTGTTGCCGGGCGGTGGGGATGAGCGCGTTGAGCAGGGTGGATTTGCCCATGCCGCTCTGGCCCAGCAGCACGGTGCGCTTGCCGGCCAAGGCCTCGCGTACCGGGGCGAGCGAATCCGGGTCTTCCTGCGCGGAAATCGGCATCAGCCGGTAGCCCAGCGGCGGATAGATGCCGGCGCGTTTCATGGCATGCGTGAAGGGCTGGAGCAGATCCTGTTTGGTCAGCAGCAGCATCACCGGGATGTTTTCGGCCGAGAGCGCAATGAGCACCCGCATCAGCAGCGCCTCGTCGAAATACGGATAGCCGCTGATGAGCACGGCGGCTTGATCGACGTTGGCGGCGATGGTCTTTTTCTTGAAATGGTCGCTGCGCATGACCTGGTTGCGGCGTGCCTCGACCCGCTCGACGGCGCAGGGGCCGCTGTCGGCATGGCGGTAGACGACACGGTCGCCGACCACGCAGTCGAGCCGGCGGCCCACGGCCAGTGCCGGCAGGTGGGGGCCGCCATCGCGCGGTGCCAGCAGGAACTGCCGCCCGTAGGCGGCCATCACGTCGGCTTCCAGTCGCTCGTTGCTGAACTGACCTCGTGCACCGTCGACGCTGCCGGCTGCCGTCTTGCCGCGCCGATGGCGCCCGACCCGGTTGCGGCTCTTGTCGCGCTGGGCCAGATCGGGATCGTCGTAGTGGCCGTAGTCTTCGGGGTTGCTGGACATCAGCTTGCCGCGGTCGAGGGAGCCGCCTGCGGCATCAGCGAGCGGATGTGGCCGATGCGGATGAGTGCGGGCGGGTGCGAATCGTAGAAGGCCGAGTGCACCGGGTCGGGGGTGAGGGTGCTGGCGTTGTCCTCGTAGAGCTTGGTGAGTGCGCTGATGAGTGCGTTGCCATCGCTCTGCGCCACGGCGAAGGCATCGGCCTGAAACTCGTCGCGGCGCGACATCCAGGCAGCCAGGGGGCGCAGCCAGAAGCTGAACACCGGCAGGGCCAGCAGAAAGAGCATCAGGGTGACACCGGCTGGCATGCCGGGCTGGGTGAGGTCGGGCTGTACGCCCAGGCCCTGATAGAACCACAGTTGCGACGACAGCCAGCCCAGCAGCGCAAAGCAGGCCAGGCTGAGCACCACCTGCATCGCCAGCCGCTTGAGGATGTGCCTGTGTTTGAAGTGACCCAGCTCGTGCGCCAGCACGGCCTCTATCTCGCTGGCATCGAGCCGCTCCAGCAGGGTGTCGAAGAAGACGATGCGCCGTGCCTTGCCGGCACCCGCAAAGTAGGCGTTGCCGTGGGCCGAGCGGCGGCTGCCGTCGATGACGAACAGCCCTTTGGCGTGAAAGCGGCAGCGGGCCATCAGCGCCTCGATGCGGCTGCGCACCGAGCCGTCGGGCAGCGGCGTGAAACGGTTGAAGATGGGCGCGATCACGGCCGGGTAGAGCAGCATCAGCGTCACGCTGAAGGCCGTCCAGAGCAGCCATGCCCACAGCCACCACTGGCTGGTGTGCTGCATCAGCGCGATCATGCCCGCCAGCAGCGGCAGGCCCAGCACGGCACCCACCAGCAATCCCTTCAGGCGGTCGGCCACGAACAGCGACAGGCTCATGCGGTTGAAGCCGAAGCGGCTTTCCAGCCGGAAATGGCGCCACAGCTCGACCGGCAGCTCGATGAGGCTGATGATGAGCATCGTGCTGACGACGACGGCCATCTGGGCGAGCAGCGGGGAGCCCGGTAGCCACTGCTGGCACAGTGCTGCGATGAGGTCGAGCCCGCCCAGCAGGGTGAGTGCCACCAGCAGCAGCGCGCTGATCGTCTGGTCGACGAGCCCAAGCCGGATGCGGGCGATGGTGTAGCTGGCCGCCCGTTGGTGGGCGGAGAGCGAGATGCGCGTGTCAAAGCCGGCGGGCACCTGGTGACTGTGCCGGCTGACATGGCGGATCTGGCGGCTCGCCAGCCAGAGACGAACGAGCATGCCGCCCAGCAGGCAGGCGACGAACAGGTAACTGAGGAGCATCGGTTGCATGCGACAATTAAAGCATGGACACACAACAAGCAACATTGCCCGACCGTCCGGATGCCAGCCGGCTGGTGTGGGTGGACATGGAAATGACCGGGCTGCGTCCCGACATCGACCGGATCATCGAGGTGGCGATGGTCGTGACCGACTCGGAGCTGAACGTGCTGGCCCACGGCCCGGTCATCGCCGTGCACCAGCCCGACGAGGTGCTGGATGGCATGGATGACTGGAACAAGGGCACGCATGGTCGTTCGGGGCTCATCGACCGGGTGCGGGCCTCGACCGTGACCGAGGCCGAGGCGCAGGCCGAACTGCTGGCCTTCATGAAAGCCTGGGTGCCCGAGGGCAAGACGCCGATGTGCGGCAACTCCATCGGGCAGGACCGGCGCTTCATGGCGCGTTACATGCCCGAGCTGGAGGCTTGGTTCCACTACCGCAACCTGGATGTGAGCACGCTGAAGGAGCTGGCGAAGCGCTGGGCGCCTGAGGTGTACAAATCCTTCGAGAAGCGCGGTGCTCACACCGCGCTGGCCGACATCCTCGAATCCATCGACGAGTTGCGGCACTACCGCGTTCACTTCATCGGCGCCAACGGGCTGCGCGCATAAAGTGCCAGGCGCCGGGTATCGCTGAAGGGGCGCTTCTTCTGCCAGACCTGGCGCCAGGTCTCGGCCTGACGGTCGTCGGGGTTCTGGGTGCGCAGCGTGAGCGCGTACTCGTTGAGCACGGCCTGAAGATTGATCGGCTGGGCAGCCGAGGCTTCATCCACGCTTTCGTCGGCTACCAGCAGCCACGGGCATGCGGCTGGTGCCTCGGGCATGTCGCGGGGGCGAAGCGGTGGCAGGCGCTGGAAGCGCGCGCCGCCTTCGTAGGCGAACATCGCCATCTCGCCCGGCTCGACGCCGGCACGCAGCACGCAGCCGGCACGGCTGGCAAACAGCGCCCGGGTGGGCGTCACCAGCTCATCGTAGCTCTTGCGGTGGTTGCCCGCTGCCAGCCACAGGGTCATCAGCAGCAGCCAGGTGAGCACCATGCCACCCGATGACAATGCCATCGGCCGCCAGAAGGGACGCGGCCGGCGCGACACCCGCCACACCACGAGCGCCACCCAGGCGCCGGTGGCCGCCAGCCCGATCAGCAACTCGATGATGGAGACCTCGGCCACGAAGCCCGGCAGCGCCTCCTGAGCCTTGGTCGCCATGCGCGGGGGCCAGCCCGACAGGAAGGCAACCCAGTAGGCCCAGACGGCGAAACTGGCCACCGAGAAGATCATGACGGCGAACCAGTCGACGATGCTGACCAGGCTGCGCCGGATCATCGGCAGCGTGATGCCCGTGAGAATGGCAGCCGGCAGCACCATCGGCAGCAGGGTGTGCTGGATCTCGGCGGGCTGCGGGTTGAACAGGGCGAGCAGCAGCAGCAGCGCGAGCGGCACCAGGGCGGCGGCGATAGGCGCCTCACGACAGCCACCGCGCCAGCGGATGATGCCCCAGATGACGAAGGGCCAGAGTGGCCACAGATACCACGGCATCGTCTCGACCAGCTGGCCGAGCGAGGAGGCCGTGGGCAGACCGAGCAGCCCGGTGTTCCAGTCGAGCCAGGCCGTGAAGAAGGCGGCAACCTGCTGGCTGGCCGAGGCATCGACCGGCAGCACATGGTCGCCATTCATCATCGGCAGCGCCTGCACGACCGCGTCGGGATCGCCGTAATAGGCCAGCATGCCGGGCCAGAGCACGCTGCCGGCCAGCACCACGGGCACGGCCGTGCCGAGGATGCTGCCAGCCACCAGCCGGAAGGGGCCAACCCAGATCACCAGTACCAGCAGCGACAGCAGCAGGGCTGCCGCCAGCGGGATGCTGAAGGTGAGCACGCTGGCGACGATGGCAAGCCCGGCCTGGGCGCCACCGAGGCGGGGGCGTTTCGGGGCCACCGACACGCCGTAGAGGAACAGTGCCATGCACGGCAGCTGGGCCGCGTTGGCGGTGGTTTCGTGGATGGGGGCGATGAGGCCGAAACAGGCCAGCATGGCCAGCAGCGAGGCATCGGCCACGGCGTGCCCGAAGTCCTGCGGGCTGGCGCCGGCACCGAAGGGGTCCTGGGGCTGAATCTCGGGGCGCTTCGCCAGGTTGCGTGCGGCGTGCCAGAGCAGCACCATTGCAATGGCGATGCCGATGGCCGCCGTGAGGCGCATGGCCAGATCGGGCGAGATCAGCCAGGGTTCGGCCGCACGGCCGAGGAAAGTGGCAAGCAGCGTGTTGAACAGCTGCGCCAGCTGCATGCCGATGGCGCCCAGCCAGAAGGACAGCGGGCCGCCCTCGACGACGATTTCGCCCTGCACGTTTGGCAGCAGCCAGTCGATGACGCTGCCGGTGGCCATCGTGTGGGCGATGCCGAAACCGATGGCATCGTCGGGGCGCCAGGGGGCACGACCGAACAGGCCGGCAAAGACGTAGACGGCGCAGAACAGCAGGGGAATCCAGCGGGGCAGACGGGCAGCGTCTGCCGATGTCACCAGATAGGGCCTGACCCGTGAGCCGGGGCTTGAGCTTGTCATCGTCCGATCCTGTTTGAGCGCGGCCTGCGGAGTTTCAAGGGGGGGAGTGTCAATTGTCCGTCAGTCCGCGAACGTTCCGACGGAAAAACCTGTGCATCGACCCCGGCGGTCGGGCAGCTTTCCGGGTTTTGGTGCAGGCTCCGGCCTGCTCGGGCCTGGCTGCAGCACCGGCCAGGTGGCCGGCATCGGCCTGCGTCCTGACGGATGCGCTCACCGGCACATGGGGTGCCAGAGAGGGGCAGGGATGCCGGAGGTGAGTACATGGCTTCAGCTTCGTGGCAGCCGGCCAGGGGCCGGGCGTCACGAGGGCGCGGAGGGGCTGCGCGATGCCGGATGCGCGTTGCCTGGCACCTGCGCGACGCACAAATGAAAAGCCCCGGCGAAAAGCCAGGGCCTTGCAGGGCCCCGGCCGGTGGCAGGGGCAGGACGCGGCAGCGCTATCAGGCCTTGGCAGCCGTGGCGCCCGTGCGTGCGAACTTCTGGCGGAACTTCTCGACGCGACCGGTTTCGATGATGCGCTGCTGGGCACCGGTGTAGAACGGGTGCGATTCGGAAGTCACGTCCAGCTTCATCAGCGGATATTCCTTGCCGTCGTCCATCTTGATCGTTTCACGGGTCTGCACCGTGGAGCGCGTGATGAACTTGAAACCGTTGGCCATGTCCTGGAACACGACTTCGCGGTAATCAGGGTGAATGCCTTCTTTCATGAGATAGGGTGTTTTGATGAGTCTACGCCGAAAATAGGCGTGGGAAAACGCACAATCATTACGGCAGGAAAGCAGCCATTATAGCGTTTTGAACTGATGCTGCAACGACGCGCCGCCGCTCGTTCCCGGTTGCTCGCCGGTCATCGGCGAGTCGGTGGCGCAGTCCGGAAAAATCCGGGCGGCTGGGCGGGGCCAAAGCGGAAAAGGGGTCAGCGCGAAAGACAGGGGCACAGACACAAAAAAGGCAGGCGGGCCATGAGACCCTGCCTGCCTTGTTGCTCTACCGGCCTGCTGTCAGGCCCTGGCCGGCTCGGCGCTGGACGATGCCTTGCCGGGAGCCATCAACCCCCGGGCCAGCCTCCATCGGGATGGGGCCGGCCCGTTGGGGTCAGGCTTCTGCGGGCCGGGCGGTGTCTCCCGCCTTGTTGCGGGCACCGGGTGCCGTCTTGCGGGCCACGCCCTCGGCCGTGACGGTCGAGATGATGGCGCAGATGACCGTGGCCAGATAGGGGATGGCCTGCAGCAGCAGCACCACCATCCACATGGCCGACTCCAGGTGGTTGGGCAGGCGGGTCATCCAGATGCCGAAGGTGGCAACCAGCAGGCCGATCAGCAGCAGGGCTTCCTCGCGGGCACCGCCCCAGGCATTGCCCGGTGCCGGTTTCTTCGGCTTGGGCTGGGCTGCCGGTGCGGGAGCAACGGCTGCGGTGGCAGTTGCAGGTGCAGCGCTGGCAGTCTGCGCAGCGGCATCCGTGCCGGCAGCAGCGGCCTTGGCGTCCGCTTCCACCGAGGCAGCCGAGGTACCCACGCCACCACCTTTCTCCGTGACCTCAAAGACGGCGCTCTTGTTCCAGAGACCGGCGTACACGCCCTGGGCGATGGCATGCGACAGCGCCATGCCGGCCAGTGCCGAGCCCCAGATGTCCTTCTGCGAGCAGCGCACGCGCCGCATGTAGAGCAGCGGCCCCATCAGTGCCTTGAAGAAGAAGAAGGCAATGAGCGGGATGGTGAACAGCAGGATCGGCAGGCTGAACAGGTGGGGCGCGGCGATGATGCCGATGCTCCAGGCGATGGCACCCAGCGCAAACAGCAGGTGCAGCGCATCACCCAGCCACGAGAACCAGCCGCCCACGAAGTGGTAGCGCTGCGCGTGGGTGAGGTTGCTCTTGCCGAACAGCATGCTGCCCTGGCCCTTCAGGATCTGCATGGCGCCCTGAGCCCAGCGCTTGCGCTGCTTCTTGAAGGCGGCAAAGGTGTCGGGCGTGAGGCCGCGGCCCATCACCACGTCCACATAGCGCAGCTCGTAGCCGGCGTTCAGCAGGCGCAGCGCCAGCTCGGCGTCTTCGCAGATGCACCATTCCGACCACTGGCCCAGCGACTTCAGTGCCTCGGCACGCACCATGATCATGGTGCCGTGCTGCATGATGGCGTTGCGCTCGTTGCGGTGGTGCATGCCGATGCGGAAGAAGCCGTCGTACTCGAAGTTCATCATCCGGCGGAAGGTATGGCGGCTCCAGCCACGGTGTGCCTGCGGCGACTGCACCACGCCGGTCTTCGGGTCCTCGAAGTAGATGACCAGATCCTTCAGCCAGCGGCGCACGACCACGTAGTCGGCATCGACCACGGCCACGATCTCGGCATCGGGCGCGGTCTGCGACAGGCCGAAGTTGAGCGCACCCGCCTTGTAGCCGGGCCACTTGGGCAGGTGGAAGAAGCGGAAGTTCTCGGGCAGGGTGGCCATGTAGGCTTCCACCGGCTTCCAGAGCTTCTCGTCCTTCGTGTTGTTGTCGATGACCAGCACCTCGAAATTCTTGTAATCGAGGTTGGCAAAACTGCGGATGGTGGCGATGACCGTGTCGGGGTTCTCGTTGCAGCAGGCCAGGTGGATGGACACCTTCGGCTCACGATGGCCGGCCGGCAGCGGATGCGGCCGATAGACGCGACGCAGGTTGCCCGGCCAGAACATCTCGACGAACTCGAAGAAGTTGGACAGCAGGATGCCGCTCATGGCCAGCAGCGACGGCACCAGGATGACCAGGAAGGTCCAGTCGATGGGCCGCATGTAGTAGTCGAAGGGCAGGGCCACCAGCCAGGCAAACAGCGAGATCACGGTCTGCAGCACCACGCCGAAGGCAATGCGGCTCGGCAGCTGCAGGTTCGAGAACACGTACATGAACCAGAACAGGGCAAGCACGCCGACGACCGAGGCGAGTGCAGCCTTGGCCTCCCAGTTCGGGTCAAGCTCGATCGGGCCGGTGAGGCTGTACTTGGGCACGCGGTAGGCGTCCAGATAGCCCCAGTAGGGGCCGGCACGGCCTTCCAGTTCGATCTTCCAGGGCTGGTCGATGCCTTCCATCAGGAAGTAGTCGAGCTTCATGGCGCCGGCGCGAACCAGGAAGCCGCGGATGAACTCGGCCTGGCTGGACGGCGAAGCGCGCGAGGAGTCGCGGCGGTCGCCCTGGCTGGGCCAGCCCACCTCACCGATGATGACCTGCTTGTCGGGGAAGCGCTCCTGCACCTGGCGCAGACGGCCGAAGGTGTAGTCGAGCGCCTGCTGCACGGGCAGACCTTCCCAGTAGGGCAGCAGGTGGACGGTGATGAAGTCGACGTTGGCCGCCAGCTCGGGGTAGCGGATCCAGATGTGCCAGGGTTCGGCGGTGGACACCGGCTTGCGGGTTCGGCGCTTCACCTCGCGGATGTTGCGGATGAGTTCGGCCGGCGTCTGGCCGGCGTGCAGAACCTGTTCGTTACCGACGATGATGCGCTCGATGGAGCTGGTGTCACGCACCGCCTTCTCGATGGCATCGAATTCTTTCAGGTTGCGCTTCTCGTCGCGCGATACCCAGACACCGGCGGTGAGGTGCAGGCCGGCTTCCTCGGCCAGCTTCGGGATGGCGGGGATGTCGACGCTACTGTAGGTACGCACCCGGGCGGTGTACTGCGACAGGATCTCGAAGTCCTTCAGGATCGAGGATTCCTCGCCGTAGGTGCCGTCGAGCGGGTTGTCCCAGCGCTGGGCCGAGTTGTAGGCCAGGCCGTTGATCTTGCCGTAGAAGGCGGGGGCGTCGACCAGCGGGTTGATCCGGTCCCAGACCACGAAATTGAGTACGGCGATGGCAAGTGCGAGAAAGGCGGCACCCAGAAGCCGGCCCACGGTGAAGTGGCGGTTGGGGTGGTAGCCCTGGGGCGGATCGGCCCGGAAGCCTTCCTGAGCGGGTACTGATGAGCCCGATACGGACATGATCGATTTTTCCAGTCGAGTGACGAGGACAACATGACATTCTATGCCGAGCCGCCTGTATGAGCATGACCGTCCTGTAGTGTCTTTTTGCATGCTGATACAGAAAGCGCCCGATAGCGGCCGCATCCCCGGGATGACACGTGTCCGGGCTGGGCGGGAACGTCGGCTCATGGCTCGTTGCCGGCATCATCGTGTCGGGCGGCGAAGACTGGCGCTTGTGGCCGCCGCGATCTGTCACCGGGGGAGGGAAGCACGGGAACTTTTCCTGCCGGACTGGCCCGTTGCCTGCACATGACACCTTCCGGGTGTGGTTCAATCATGCCATCGTGCCGCCCGGGCGGCCGTCTCAATCTGGAATCCTGTCCATGTCCGATTTCATCTCCCGCCATCGCAGCCTGCTGACCTGCCTGTTCAGCCTGCTGGCTGCCGTGCTGGTTCTCAACTGGTGGCATCAGGAAGGCAAGCCGCAGCCGATGGTCGAGGCAGCCTCAGACAAGCTGCAATGCGTGTCCTATGCGCCATTCCGCAAGCCCGGCGAGACGCCGATGGACGCTGCCAGCGCCGTCACCGAGGAGCGCCTGCGCGAAGACCTGCAGATTCTCGCCAGCCGCTCGCAGTGCGTGCGCACCTATTCCGTCATCCAGGGCATGGATCAGGTGCCGAAGGTGGCGAAGTCGCTGGGCATGCAGGTGCTGATGGGCGCCTGGATCGGCCGTGAGCGCGACAAGAACGATATCGAGATCCGTCGTGCCATCGAGCTGGCCAACCAGTACCCCGACACCGTGCGCGGCGTCATCGTCGGCAACGAGGTGCTGCTGCGCCGTGAGCAGTCGGCCAAGACGCTCGCCGAATATATCGACCGCGTGCGTGCCGAGGTCAAGGTGCCCGTCACCTATGCCGATGTCTGGGAGTTCTGGTCCGAGAACGTCGAGCTGTCGAAACATGTTTCCTTTGTCACCGTCCACATCCTGCCCTATTGGGAAGACCATCCGGTCGGCATCCATGAGGCCATCGGCCACATCACCGCCACGGCCGAATCCATGCGCAAGCTCTTTCATGGCAAGGACGTGCTCATCGGCGAAACCGGCTGGCCCAGCGCCGGTCGCCAGCGCGATGCTGCGGTGGCAAGCCGCGTGAACGAGGCGCGCTTCATGCGCGAGTTCAGCCAGGCTGCAGCCGATCACAAGCTGAGCTACAACTTCATCGAAGGCTTCGACCAGCCCTGGAAGCGGGGGCAGGAAGGCGCGATGGGTGGCAACTGGGGCGTGTTCGACAGCAATGGCCTGCCCAAGTTCCCCGCCACCGGCCCGGTGGCCGAAGACCCCACCTGGTACTGGGGCTGGGTGGGCGCCGGCATCGGCGTGGTGGCCTTCACGCTGCTGGCCCTGTTCCGTGGCGCCAGCGGCTGGCGCAACTGGCTGACCGTGCTGGGCGCCGGTGCGGTCACCGGTGGGCTGGTGGTGGCCCAGATGCGTTACTTCACCATCTGGAACCGCAACCTGCTCGAATGGAGTACCACGCTGCTGTTCTGCGTGATGACCGTGGCCCTGACCATCGTCACCCTGCGGCTCGTGCTCTTTGGCCGCTCGTCCTTCGAGGGCCGTTCCACGGCAGTGGCCGGGCTGCGCGTGCCACCGATGACCGAACTCTGGCTGCGCCGCCGGGGCCGCTTCGACTGGCTGGACTGGCTGGGCGTGTGCCGCACCTTCTTCCTGTTTGCCGGTGCCGTCATGGCGGTGCTGCTGGTCGTGGATGCCCGCTACCGGGGTTTCCCCAGCGTGCTCTACATGCTGCCGGTATTTGGCTTCATGATGATTCGCCTCAATGGCCTGCGTCTGGCCGGGGCTGTCGAGGAGCGCCTGCTGGCCGCCATCTGCCTCATCGGCGCCATCATCTTTGCGCTGATGGAAGGCTTTTCCAACGGTGAGTCGCTGTCCTTCGCCTTCATGCTGATCCTGATGGCCGGCCTGGCTTCCGATGGCCGCTACTGGCTGCGCAGCAACAACCGGGCCGATCTCTGGTGAGTGCGGCGTCCGGGGCGTTTGCCCCGGACGGCCCCCGGTGGGGTTTTCGGGGTATCAGCGAGGGGAGTCTCCCTTCATTCGGTGCCCGATGGCAGCGTGGCAGGGGATGAAACCCTGACAGCACGGAAGAAAGCCCCTTGGTTCCAGAAGCCTCCCCTGCGGGAGGCTTTTTTCTGTCCGGCGCGCGGAAAATGCTGTCGGGCGCCGCGATGAAGGCTCTGTCCGGGGCTCGGGATTTCTATCGGCCCCGGCCAGCTTGGCGTTCGGGCATTCCGGCGTGTCTGTTCATGAGGCCAGAGGCCCGGAACTGGTGCAGGATCTGACGCGGCAGAAGGGCGCCAGAAGCAGGGCGTGGTTTCTTGTCAGATCCCCGGTGGTGGTGCTGCGCTTTGGAACGGATTTCATCCGGGGGGCTTTCTTCTGCAGCCTGATGGCTGCGCCCCAAAAGAGAAACGGCGCCGCAGGGGCGCCGTGTCGGTTTCCGGCTGGTCGTGAAACTGCGCCGGGAGAGGAGCGTTTTAACCGGGAGCTGCAACCCGCAGCAGCGCAATGCGCGGCTTCATGGGTGAGACGGTGGTGGGCTTCTCCGCCGCAGGTTGCGGCCGGTTGTACGGGCTCAGGCCCGGGCTGCCACGGCCTCGTTCTCGTTGAGCCGCACCAGCACCATGCCGGCAATGAGCGCGGCAGCCGCCGAGGGCTCGTAGGAGTAGAGCGTGAGGCCGGCCACGCTGATGGCCAGTGCGAAACGAGCCATGTTGCGGCCGCGGGTGATGGCGGCTGCCACGGCCAGCACCAGGGCCAGAATGCCCAGATACTGGTGATAGGCAAAGAGCACCAGTGCCGTGCGCGGGGCGCACAGGAAACTCCAGGGCGTCACGTCGCAGCTGAGCGCAACGGCGGTGTTTTCCACCACCAGATAGCGCAAGAGCAGCATGATGACGAGGGCAATGGCGGGCCAGCGCAGATCGTTCAGTCGGATGGGCATGAGCAGGTCTCCGTGTGCCGTGCAGACTCGGGGGGTTACTTCTTCATCATCTCGAAGAACTCGGCATTGTTCTTCGTCTGCTTCATTTTATCGAGCAGGAATTCCATGGCCTGCAGTTCGTCCATGTCGTGCAGCAGGCGGCGCAGCAGCCACACCTTCTGCAGGATCTCGGGCTTGATCAGCAGTTCCTCGCGGCGGGTGCCGGAACGGTTGATGTCCATCGTCGGATAGATGCGCTTTTCCATCATCCGGCGATTGAGGTGGATCTCCATGTTGCCGGTGCCCTTGAATTCTTCAAAGATCACCTCGTCCATGCGGCTGCCGGTATCGACCAGTGCAGTGGCGATGATGGTGAGCGAACCGCCTTCCTCGATGTTGCGGGCCGCACCGAAGAAACGCTTGGGCCGCTGCAGGGCGTTGGCATCGACACCGCCGGTGAGCACCTTGCCCGAGGCCGGCACCACGGTGTTGTAGGCGCGGGCCAGACGGGTGATCGAGTCCAGCAGGATGACCACGTCCTTCTTGTGCTCGACCAGGCGCTTGGCCTTCTCGATGACCATCTCGGCCACCTGCACGTGGCGGGTGGCGGGCTCGTCGAAGGTGGAGGACACCACCTCGCCGCGGATCGAGCGCTGCATCTCGGTCACTTCCTCGGGGCGCTCGTCGATCAGCAGCACGATGACCACCGCATCGGGGTGGTTGGCGGTGATGGCATGCGCGACGTGCTGCAGCATCACGGTCTTGCCGCTCTTGGGCGGCGCCACGATCAGGCCACGCTGGCCCTTGCCGATCGGGGCGATGATGTCGATGATGCGGCCGGTGATGTTCTCGTCCGAGCGCAGATCCTCGCGTTCGAGGCGCAGCACCTCATCGGGGTGCAGCGGCGTCAGGTTCTCGAACAGGATCTTGTGCTTGGAATGCTCGGGCGGCGCGCCATTGATCTTGTCGACCTTGACCAGTGCGAAATAGCGTTCGCCGTCCTTCGGGGTGCGCACCTCGCCCTCGATCGAGTCGCCGGTATGCAGGTTGAAGCGGCGGATCTGCGACGGCGAGATGTAGATGTCGTCCGGGCTGGCCAGGTACGAGGTTTCGGGGGTGCGCAGGAAGCCGAAACCATCGGGCAGCACTTCGAGCACGCCATCGCCGAAGATCTGATCACCCAGCTTGGCCTTGCGTTTCAGGATGGCAAACATCAGTTCCTGCTTGCGCAGGCGATTGGCGGCTTCGATGTCCAGCCCCTGCGCGATCTCGATCAGGCGCGAAATGTGCAGGGCCTTCAGCTCGGACAGATACATAACGGTTGGAGGAGGGAGGTTGATTTGGAATTGCCACCGGGCCAGGGCGGCCGCAGTGTGTGATGTGGGGTGCAGGGAGCCAGGGGCCGCACAGAGCCCGGAATGCAGGGCCGGTGCGAAGGGTGTGCAGCCGTGCCGGAGGGCCGGGCACGGCGGTGAGCGCTGGTTGACGGCTGGGGTGCGCGACAGGCGGGGAACCTGTGACGACGCGGGTTGCCGGGGCTTCTGTCTTGGGTGCGTCTTGAAGAATGGCCCTGGGGAAACCGATCCTGAGCCACCGAGGCTGCTCGGTGCATGCGTCCCGTTCGGGACTGGTGCTGCACTGTACTACGAAAGCGGCCGATTCGCAAAAAGGGCCGGAATCGGCGCCCCGGGCGGCCTGCTGTCCGCAGGCTGCCTGCTGGGAGGGCGTCGGGCCCGATCAGCCGGCATGCAGGAAAACAGCCACGGGAAAGGCACACGGCAGACCGTCAAACCCGGCTCTGCGAGACCGTACCGGCCGGCAACTTGCGGGAGAGGCCGGAGGGTGTCGGCCGGGAGGGAGACGCATGGCTCCGTATGGCTCTGTTGCCCCGCCCCGAAGCCGGTCATCCGGGTATTACTGCGGGGCGGGTGCCCTGTTCAGCGTGCCCGGAAGCATGCTCGTGGGGGCGGCAAGCGCCATGACATGGGCTGGATTCCCCGATTCCGGAGGCCGATCAGAGATTGCTGTCGATGAAGGCGGTGAGCTGACCTTTCGAGACTGCACCGACCTTGGTGCCGACCAGCGAGCCGTTCTTGAACAGCATCAGCGTCGGAATGCCCCGGATGCCGTACTTGGCGGCGATGGCCTGGCTTTCGTCCACATTGACCTTGGCAATCGTCATGCGGTCCTTGTAGTCCTGGGAGACTTCGGTGAGCAGTGGCGAAATCAGCTTGCACGGACCGCACCATTCGGCCCAGAAATCAACCAGCACCGGCACGTCCGATTGCAGTACGTCCGCATCGAAGCTGTCGGTGGAAACATTCTTGATACCCATAACTTTTCTGGAACTCTCCTGTTCGGGGGGCTAAAAAATAACACGGCGGATGGCGCCGCAGCATGAAATCGCTGCATCGGGGGCAGCGACTCCGGTGCGGGCAGGGGGCCCGGCCGGGTTTCAGATGCCGCGGATGGCCCCTCGGGCGTCATCCTACGCCAGGTGGGGCGATCCGGTGTTCCTGGCTCGTGCATGAACTTATTCAGTTCCTGACATGCTCCAGATCGGGTCGGGGGCTGGGATTTGCAAGCCCCGGGCCATCGTTGCCGGTGCAAGGCGTCGGAGCTGGCAGGTCCGGTCGTCGTGCGGGGGGCATGTCAGCGTTTTGGGGCTGCTGGTGCCGGGCGGGTAAGCCGTCAACGGCATCGTGGCCGTGCCTCCCCGATTCCCGGTGTGGAGGGTCATGCCGCGACGGGGGTTCCGGGGCTGCGGCTTCGTCGCAATTACCGGAGAAAAGGTGCGCAAACCGGTGGGCAACGGGGGGTACCGGTGGTGTGTGCGCCCGCGTCGGGGGGCCTGCGCGGCAGCTTCGCCGGATTGATATACAATGCCCGCCGGGACGGGCCTCCTCGCATTGTGGCCCGGGAACCTGGTCAGGTCCGGAAGGAAGCAGCCATAACCGGTTTCCGCAAGTGCCGAGGGTTCGGCTCGTCCCCCCCGTTTTTTCGAGGGCGCAACAACCCTGCAGTCGCGTGTGTTGTGGTCGCGTTTGCCGCTCCTGCGGTCGTTCGTTGCCCGCTTGCGTCTTCTTCCTGTCCCACCCGGTCATCCGTCGGGTTCATGGTTTCCGGGCGCTTCCCGGCCTGTCCCCGTTCCGGTTCCGTCGTCACGGTGGCACCTCGCACCGGGAAAACCTCGCGTCAGTTTCCTGCCTTTCTGGCGTCTTTCTCCGCCCAAAACCCGGTGCAAGCTCAATCCCCCCATCAGGTACTGGCCCGCAAGTGGCGGCCGCATGATTTCGATTCGC
>JAUNHU010000157.1 GCA_030523825.1 Lautropia sp.
GCGTGAGGGCAAGGAGCAGGCCACAGGCCGGTGTCTGCCAGCGCAGGGGGCGAGCGGTGCCTGAGGGTTCATGCCGGGGCGGTCTGGAATACACCATGTTGCAGAAGGTGGAAGGGCCGGGATGTCGGGGGCGGGGCTCAGCGCCGCAGGAACCTGTAGCCGACCCAGCCGCCGACGAGGCCGCCGAGGTGGGCGAAATGGGCCACGCCCTGCTGGGTGCCGGTCATGCCGAAATAGAGTTCGAGGATGGCATAGATGCCGACGAAGACGCGCGCCGGCAGCGGGATGGGCGGAATCAGCAGCATGATGCGCTGGTGCGGAAAGAGCAGCGCATAGGCGAGCATGATGCCGAATACGCCGGCCGAGGCGCCGATGATGGGGGCACCGTTGGTGAAGACGAGCGCGCCGACGATGAGCTGGGCGACGGCGCCGGCAACGACGGCGATGAGGTAGCTGAGGGCAGTGCGTCTGGCACCCCACACCGATTCGACCGCACCACCGAACATCCAGACCGCGAACATGTTGAACAGCAGATGGGTGAAGTCGCCGTGCAGCAGGCTGTAGCTGACGAGCTGCCAGGGCTCCTGCCAGGGCACCGCGCTGAGCGGGCCGGCGCCGGCGGGCTGGGGCCACAATGCCAGCCAGTACATCATCGGCTGGTAGAAGTTCTGCTGGAGCAGGAAGAAGATGACGTTGACGAGCAGGACGGCTCGGGTAAACGGGGGCACGCTGAGCATGGACGGGTCTCGGGTTGGCGTGGATCTGGAAATGGCCGTGGTGGTGGCGCTCATTCCCCGGGTGTTTTCGGGGTGGTGCCGGCGAGGGGCGGTGCGGGCGGGCGCTGGTTGTCTGCAGGCGGGGTGAAGGGGTCGATGTCGCCGGCGGGGGGCGCGGCAACAGGGGCGTCGTTGCCGGCCGGGGTGGTTTCGGGGCGTGCCGTGGCTTTCTCGCCGCCTGTGGCGGGCGCGGTGGCGTTTCCGGGGGACGGCACGTTCCAGGCGCCATCGTCGCCGGATGGCAGGGGCTCGATGAACGGATCAGGCGCGGCCAGGTGTTCGGGCTGCCACGGCGTGACGCCGGGTGCGGCTGCTGGTGAGGCAACGGCTGCCGGCCGTGCGTCGATGCCATGGGGCGAGGTTCTGTCCTGCGTGCCGTTGCTGCTTTCACGGTGTCGCTTGCCCAGGGGGGCGCGGTCGACGAGGTCGCGGAAGGTGGTGCCGGAGAGGATGCCGGCGAAACGCTCCTGTGCGCGCAGGAAGGTCTGGATGGCGTTGGTGGCCGGGGGCTCGGGCGGGTGGATGTCGCCGGCGCGATGGATGGCTTCGAGCACCTGCCAGAGCGTGATGTTGCCGAGGTCGCGCGCGGGTACCCAGCCGGGCGGGGTACTGGCGCGCAGCAACAGGCCGCCTTCCTTCAGGGCTTCGAGGATTTCGTCGATGGCGTAGGCCGGCGTGTAGAAACGGTCGGCGAGGTCGGCGGTCTGCAGGGCCGCGCCGCCGTCGCGGTAGCGTTCGGCGATGGCCTGCATCACGGCAAAGCCGAGCTGGTCGCGATGCTGCGGGCTGAGGCGCGGCTCATTGCCCGGCGAGGCCTGCAGATACTCGGGGTGTTGCAGGTAAAAGCCCACGCTCGCCCCACAGAGCAGCACCACCCAGCTCACGTACAGCCAGATCATGAAGATGATGAGGATGGCAAGACCGGAGTAGATGGCGTCGTATTGCCCGGAGTTGCTGACGAAGCGGGCAAAGGCCCAGCCCGCGCTCTGCCAGGCGATGCCCGCGACCAGCGCGCTGAACAGCGCCGGCAGGAAGCGCACCCGGATGTTGGGCATGAAGCGGTAGATGATGAAGAACAGCGCAATCACCAGCACGTAGGGCAGCAGCCTGCCGGCCTCGACAGCCAGCAGGCCGAAGGGCTCCACGTCGATGATGCGCTGGACGATGCGCGAGGACATGACGGCTGCCGTCATTGCCAGCGACGAGAAAATGAGGACCGGACCCAGCAGCAGCACGCTGATGTAGGCCGTGACGCGCTGCGAGAGCGGACGCAGCGTGTGCACATGCCAGATGGCATTGATGGAGCCCTCGATCTTCAGGATGGTGGAGATGGTGGTGAACAGCAGCAGGGCCAGACCCACGGACCCCAGCACGCCTGCGTTCATGTTGTTGATGAAGCCCATGATCTGGACGGTGATCTCATCGCCCTTGGGCCCCAGCGGCTCCAGGAAGGTCTTCAGGGTGGGCTCGATCTGGTCATGCACGCCGAAGGACTTCGACACCGAGAAGGTGAGGGCCAGCATGGGCACGATCGACAGCAGGGTCGTGTAGACGAGGCTGGTTGCCCACAGCAGGATGTTGCCGAAGGCAATGTCGCGGACGATGGCGACGAATACCGCCGCCGCGCGGGCCAGGGCAGCCACCACCCCCTGACGGCGGGTGGTCAGGTGGTAGAGGCGGTCGATGACGGGGGAAAGCAGGTTCTGTTCTGTTCGGGGCATCGGTCAAGGGGCGGCTGGAATCACGCTGGTCCGGCAGGGGGCAGGTTTCCTTTCCACGATGGGCATGGCTTCTCAGTCAAAAGTCTACAGAATTTGCGGGAGAAGGGCGCCCGATGCGCCTTGCGGGCCGCTGTGCGGCTACGGCATTTACAGGAATTCACATGCAGCGGAGCCGATGGGCGGACAGGCGGTGGCCGTAGGCTGGTCGTGGCGTGTCGGCGGAGCCACATTCTGGCTGAAAGACATTGAAATAAGGGTAAATGCCGTTTTTTATCAGGTAAATGAAGCCATTTTGTAGAATAATGTCGTCCTGAGTCGATTGGCGCCCCCGGAATCCGTCCCATGCCCCTGGTCCTCCTGGTCATCCTGCCCTGGCTGGGCAGCCTCATTGCCGTGCTGATGCCGTCGAATGCACGCAATGCCGAGTCGCTGGTGGCCGGTTTGCTGGCCCTGTCGGCGCTGGTGATGGCCTGCATGCACTTTCCGGAAGTGGCCAGTGGCGGGGTCATCGAGCAGCGTATCGAGTGGCTGCCGTCGCTGGGCCTGAATCTCGTCTTCAGGATGGACGGCTTTTCCTGGATGTTCACGGTGCTGGTGCTGGGCATCGGGGCGCTGGTGGCCCTCTATGCGCGCTACTACATGTCGCCCTCCGATCCGGTGCCGCGCTTCTTCGCCTTCCTGCTGTCCTTCATGGGGGCGATGACCGGTGTGGTGCTCTCGGGCAACCTCGTGCAGCTCGTGCTGTTCTGGGAACTCACCAGCCTCTATTCCTTCCTGCTCATCGGTTACTGGCACCATCGCAATGACGCCCGGATGGGGGCACGCATGGCGCTGCTCGTCACCGGTACGGGCGGTTTCTGCCTCTTTGCCGGCGTGCTGCTGCTCGGGCATGTGGTGGGCAGCTACGAGCTGGACGTGGTGCTCTCGCATGGCGAGATGATTCGTGCGCACCCCCTCTATCCGCTGCTGCTCGGCCTCATCGTGCTCGGGGCGCTCACCAAGAGTGCGCAGTTCCCCTTCCTGTTCTGGCTGCCCCGTGCGATGGCCGCGCCCACGCCGGTGTCGGCCTACCTGCATTCGGCCACGATGGTGAAGCTGGGCGTCTTCCTGCTGGCGCGCTTCTGGCCGGTGCTCTCGGGCACCGATGAATGGCTTTACCTGGTGGGGGGCGCCGGCCTGCTGTCGTTGCTTGTCGGTGCCTTCCTCGCCATGTTCCAGAGCGACCTGAAGGGGCTGCTCGCCTATTCGACCATCAGCCACCTGGGCCTGATCGTGCTGCTGCTGGGCATGAACAGCCGCACGGCTGCGGTGGCTGCCGTGTTTCACCTCATCAACCATGCCACCTTCAAGGCGTCGCTGTTCATGGCGGCCGGCATCGTCGACCACGAAACCGGCACGCGCGACATTTCCCGGCTGGGCGGGCTCATCCGCAAGATGCCGGTGACGGGGGCGCTGGCGCTGGTGGCCAGCGCGGCCATGGCCGGGGTGCCCCTGCTCAACGGCTTTCTGTCCAAGGAGATGTTCTTTGCGGCCACCGTCAGCCTGGAGACCAGCCGCCTGATCGACGTGGTGGTGCCGGTGCTGGCAACCATTGCGGCCATGTTCAGCGTGACCTATTCGCTGCGCTTTGCCGTTGACGTCTTCTTTGGCAAGCCGCGGGGCAACCTGCCGCGCGAGCCGCATGAGCCGGAGCACTGGATGCGGGTGCCGGTGGAGCTGCTGGTGGTGCTGTGCCTGCTGGTGGGGGTGCTGCCCACGGCCGTGATCGGGCCGGTGCTCGAAGCCGCGGCCGGGCCGGTGGTGGGGGGCTCACTGCCCGAATACAGCCTCGCGCTGTGGCACGGCTGGAGCCTGCCGCTGATGATGAGCCTGGCCGCGATGGCGGGTGGCGTGCTGCTGTGGCTGCTGCTGCATCGCAAGCTGCTGGTCCGGCCCACGCCACGGCGGCGCGCCTGGCTGGCCGGCGTGGACGGGCAGCGCCTCTTTTCGGGATTGCTCATCGCGCTGCGGCGAGCCGGCCACTGGGGGCTGAAGCTGCTGGCCACGCGGCGCCTGCAGCAGCAGCTTTTCCTGATGATCCTGCCCTGTGCGGTGATCACCTACATCATCCTGCGTACCGAGCCGGTGGCACCGGGTACCCGTGATCCGATTCCGCCGGCGCCGATCTTCATGGGCTTGTGGGTGATCGGCGGGGGGTGTGCCATCGGTGCGGCCTGGCAGGCCAAGTATCACCGGCTGGCGGCGCTGATGATGATGGGGGCCGCCGGCCTTGTCACCTGCCTCACCTTCATCTGGTTCTCGGCCCCTGATCTGGCCCTCACCCAGCTCACGGTCGAGGTCGTGACGACGGTGCTGTTCCTGCTGGGCCTGCGCTGGCTGCCCAAGCGGATCGAGGACATGC
>JAUNHU010000158.1 GCA_030523825.1 Lautropia sp.
ACGGGCGGCAGGCAGGTTCGGGGGCGGGCAGGCTGTGCGGATGTGGGTGCAGGGGGCTGCCGGGTTGCCGGGTGTGCATGCGGGTGAATGTGGCGGCTGATGTCAGGGGCCGGGATGGAAGAGCTGTGCGACTGCCTGGCGGATGATCGGGGTGTCCCGCGTGAGGTCCTTCCGGGGCGGTGGCATCTGCCCCGGGGGCCCGGATGCGGAAGACCCTTGCGGGCTGTTGCGGCCACGCCATGCCGCTGGGCTGATTCGTCGGGAGGGGTGGTACGTTCATCTGTGCAGCCCCGCGTCGGGAGCATATGCTTTCAAGATGGCCGGTACTGAGAACGACAGGCGCCGGTTTCCGGCATGCGCTGAACGGGGGTTCGTCTCTGAAGGAAGGGTGGTGTCTGGCTGTGCAGCACGGTTGCTGCGCGGCCGGATGCCTTTTCCGGAGACTGGAGCCCGCGTGGCATGTCCGGGCCGGACGGGGCTGGGTGGATCGATGACGGCGAAGACGGATGACGGTTGGCAGCTTCGGGCTGGCGGAGATGGCTTGGGCACAAGGAATGGCGGCGTGCCGGCAGCCGGGGCCGATGCGGGCGACAGGGGCTTGATGGCTGGAAAGCGGAGTCGGCACGTGCTGAGCCGGACTGCCTGCGCATGGGTTCTGGCGCTGGGGGTTGCCGGCATGGCCGGGCCGTTGCAGGCACAGGAGGCCGGCGTGCAGGGCAGGGCGGTGGCACCGGCACGGCTGTCGGAGCCCGCACCGGACATGCCTTCGACCGGACGTGATGGGGCTTCCATCCAGACGGCGCTGCTTTCGTGGCCGACAACCGATGCGGGTGCCCCGGCCGTGCTGTCGGAAACGATGATGACGGCGCTGGCGGTCCAGCCGCTGATTCAGGCCGGGATAGCGCCCGACAGTTTTGGTCTGGTGGTTGCGCCGCTGGGCAGTGGCACGCTGCAGGTGAATCATCACGGGCAGCAGCCTTTCAATCCGGCTTCCACGATGAAGCTGGTGACGACCTATGCGGCACTGTCGATGCTGGGCGCGGACTACCGCTGGGCAACGCCCATCCTGACGACGGGCGAGATGCGCGATGGCGTGCTGTACGGTGATCTGATCGTGCAGGGCGGGGGAGACCCGCGTCTGCTGATCGAGCATCTGCAGGCGCTGATGGCCGAATTGCGCGCACAGGGTCTGCGGGAGATCCGGGGCAATCTGGTGATCGACCCCAGCCGTTATGCACCGGGTGTCGGGGTGGGGGCGGCATTCGATGGTGATGATTCGCAGGCTTACAATGTTCTCCCCCATCCGGCCCTGATGAATTTCAAGGCGACGAAACTGATCGTCGACCCGAAAAAACGGCAGGTGACGACAGATCCACCGCTGGCCGATGTGCAGCTGAAATACGGTGTGCGCGTGCTGAAGGGGCGTTGCCGTTCTTCAGGAACGCGGCTGGGTGTGAACGAATCGCTGGCAAGAAATGGCAAACCGGTAATCCACGTGACGGGCACGCAGGTACGCGCCTGCGGTCCGCAGCAGTTCTATGCGTCGGTACTCGATCATCCGCAGTTCATGCACGGCATCTTCAAGGCTGCCTGGCAGGCACAGGGCGGCAGCTTCACGGGCAGGACGGTGATCCGCCCGGGCGCGGGTGAAAAGGGAAAATTCTTTTTTGCCTGGCTCTCACCGCATGACATGACGGCGGTAGTGCACGACATCAACAAGTTCAGCAACAACGTGATGACGCGGATGCTGTTGTTGGAGATGGCGGCCATCGAGGGGCAGAAGCCGATGGTGCCGGTGGCGGCCGGCCAATGGCTGAGTCGCTGGTACGCGCAGCAGGGTCTGAGCCTGCCGTCTCTGGTGATGGAAAACGGTTCCGGCCTGTCGCGCGTGGAGCGCATTTCGGCCGGCGATCTGGTGGCGGTGCTGAAGCGTGCCGCACAGGATGCGGATACGGCCGTGCCTTTTGTCGATTCGCTGCCGGTGGTGGGCATCGACGGCACGATGCGCGCACGGCTGCGCTTCGATCCCGTGGCCGGACAGGCGCAGATCAAGACCGGCACGCTGTCGGACGTGCGGGCCATTGCCGGATACGTGACGGCCGCTTCCGGCGAGCGCTATGCGATCGCGCTGCTCATCAACGGCGACTACAACGGCCACCGGATGCAGTCGCTGCAGGACGAGGTGCTGCGCTGGGTGTATCGGCACGGGTGAGGGGGATCTCTCGGGCAGATCACCGTTGCCTGCTGGGTAACTTCCCAAGCCCCTGGTCGGTAAGCACGTATTTCTGCAGCCGGCTGTTGGGTTTTTCAGGGATGCTGTAGGCAACGTCACCCGAGGCGACCAGGCGTGTCATCAGCTCGTTGAGGTGCCGATTGGGCTTTTCCCTGCCCAGTTCGCGTGCGATCTCGATCTTCGAGCGTGGCGCAGCATGCAGCAACACGAGCACTTGCAGGGCGATGCCGAAGGCAAGCCCTGACTCTACCTCTGACTCTACCCCCAGCGGTGCAGAGCCAAGGATCCGGTCTGACTGTTTGAGGATGAAGACCGTCAGGCGCAGGTGCATGCCCAACTCCTCGATGCGGCGCGCAGCTGCTGGTTGTGTTCTTCGAGTTCGCGGATCTCCTGCTTCTTAGCGGTTGCGTCTTGGTAGAACTGCTCGATGCACTCGCCCAGATCGAGCGAACCCGACGCCTTGAGCTGGCGGATGGCCTGATAGGTGCTGGCTTTGCGCAGACTGGCCCAAGTACTGTGGGGCAGGGCTTCGTGATCGCGCCAGAACTGGTGGATGCGCGCAGTGGTGGCGCGCATCAGGTCGGCTGAGCGGGCAAAGCGGGCGCCGAGGTAAAAGGTGTCGTAAGTTGTTCGTTTTTGGGCCCGAGGTTGCCGTCGTAGACGTTGCGTCCGTTGACGGCCGGTTTGAGCCTATGGGAGAACTGGCGACTGGGGGGGGGGCACGAAGCCGCGTTACTTACTCACAATCGCGATTGATCTTCAATTCTGAGGGAGTTATGTTTCGTTATCGAACCACCCCCATTTTATTCGATCATAAAATGCTACAAGTTTTCTGAAGTTGTGGTGATACGAATTTTTTGACTGTCAATTTTGTCAATATTTGATTTTATAAACTCAAGAAGATCGTTTGTTAATATTTGATTTTCTTCCAGAAACGGAATCAGGATTGCTGATTTTTCAGGGGTGTTTTTGGTTGTTATGTCTGCCACTGAGTTATATTTGCCTTTTGAGAACTGGTTGGCATAGCTTTTTTGCTTGAATTTTTCTCGCGATATGTTTATCCATTTGTCGAGATTTTGGCCGCATTGCTTGTATTCTTTTTTGTTTTTTTATGTTTTGTTTGTCAAGATATTTGAACAAGGGAATGTATTTTGCCGATTTTCCTATTTGCGGAATGACGTTTTTTGTTATTTCGGAGGCATCGTAGTTTTTGTCGTCGTTGATGACGTCTTCTATGATTTCTTTGATGCTAATGGAGGTGTAGCCGGTTTTTGCTACGTATTGGTCGTTGTGGGTTGTTGCTACGCCTATCCCGATCACGAACTCGATGTCTTTTTTCTCGTCGATTTCTTCTGGGTCGATGATGAGGATTTGTTTTTCTGGCGTGCGGGACTTTGCGAGCTCATAGAGTTGCTCTTTGCATTGTCTCAGGATTCGTGTTGGAATCTGGCGGCGCATTGATCCAAGGGCTTTATAAGCAGGGGAGAATGAGTTTGTTGTGATTAGTGTGATGGGGATTGATTTCTCGTCAATGGTTATACTGGATTCTGTTATCCCTTCTGTTGTGTTGATTTTATTGCACCTTTGAAGGAATATTAAGTTTCTTCTGAGATTTTCTATTTGCTTTTGTCCGACGCATTTTGATATCGACAATAAAATGTTTTGAATGTTTTTGTCTTGCAGGGAGTATCCAATGAATATTATTGGGTGTTCGATGAATATGGTCATGAGTTTTGCTGCAAGGTAGGGGTTTTTTGATTCAAAATCATCGTAATCGTCTGATGTCAGGATCATGGATTCTGGCTGGGATGTGCAGCCGTGTATCTTGTATATCTCTCCGATACCTTGTGTTTGTGAAAATAAAAGCTCCTCTTGTCCGATATAAACATGGTAATCACCGAACAAGTCTTCTAGGAGGCGATCCCAGTTTGTTGTGATGATTCCGTCTATGTTTAATTCTGATAAAAGATTTATTTCTTCTGTAAGTTCTGGTGGTTTTGTATTGGATGTGCTTGACTCGAGATATTTTGATATCTCTAGGCGCAATGGGTATGTTTTGTTTTCACATGAATTTGAGAATTTTTCCCTGCTTTCTTTGTATTCGTCCGATTCCCACCATAGGCTAAAGAAATCTTCGGAAATGTATTTTGCGGTCAAGGGGAGGTAGTTGTTTGCTTGGGAGTTATAGAACTCAAAGGGTTTTATTTGTGCGCAAACCTTCTGAGAAGACCTTTCCAGTCTTCCGTTTTGAGGTACCGGCGAGAGAATCCAGATCCTACAAATAAAAATGCGCCTGATTTGTTTTTGTTGAGAATTTCTGTTAATTGTTGTTCGATTGGCATTTTGGTTGGTCTGTGTGGGCTGGTTGGCGGTTTGATTACCACCATTGATACCGGCCCCGGGGGGAGTTGTCAATCTTGGCGCCTGGTTGAGGAGGCAGCGTTGTTTCAAATATCCGCCGAAAACGCCCGGACGGCGTCGATGAGGTCGCAGATGTAGGGGTCGTGGATGTGGTGGTGGCGCAGGGTGCGGTCGAGGTCGAGCAGGTAGTCGAGGTTGTGACCGAGGGGGCCGCTGGCGGTGGCGATGAGGGGGGCGACGGTGGCTATGGTGGCGTCGGGCTCGAACCAGGGGTTGTTGCGGTCCATCGTGAAGATGATGG
>JAUNHU010000159.1 GCA_030523825.1 Lautropia sp.
CTTCCGCCGGGCGTCGGGCGCTTGTTGCCACCATCGACGGCCAGCGCCTGTTTTCGGGGCTGCTCATTGCGTTGCGCCGGATCGGGCATTACGGCATGAAGGTCTTTGCCACCCGGCGGCTCCAGCAGCAGCTTTTCCTGATGTTCCTGCCCTGCGCGGTCATCACCTTCATCATCCTGCAGAATGCGCCGCTGTTGCCCGGCATGCGCGATGCCATCCGCCCCGATCCGGTCTTCATGGGGCTGTGGGTGATCGGCGGGGTATGTGCGATCGGTGCGGCCTGGCAGGCCAAGTATCACCGGCTGGCCGCCCTGATGATGATGGGTGCAGCGGGTCTCGCCACCTGTCTCACCTTCATCTGGTTTTCGGCGCCCGACCTGGCGCTCACCCAGCTGACGGTGGAGGTGGTGACTACCGTGCTGTTCCTGCTGGGCCTGCGCTGGCTGCCCAAGCGGATCGAGGACATGCCCGGCGTTCCGCGTCGGCTGCCGGCCCTCGTGCGCTTTCGCCGCGGGCGCGATTTCGTCCTGGCCGTCATCGTCGGCTCGGGCATGGCGTTTCTCTCGTGGGCAATGATGACGCGCGAGTTTCCGCAGAGCATCTCGCCCTACTTCCTCTCGAAGGCACTCACCGAAGGCGGTGGCACCAACGTCGTCAATGTGATGCTGGTCGACTTCCGCGGCTATGACACGCTGGGCGAGATCACCGTGCTGTCGGCAGTGGCACTCACCGTCTATGCACTGCTGCGCCGCTTCCGCCCGCCGCAGGAAAGCTCCGAACTGCCGATGCAGCAACGGCTGCCACCCGACATGGCTACCGACCTGGTCAACCCGCGTTCCGCTGCCGACACGGCGCTGGGCTACATGATGGTGCCGGCCGTGCTGGTGCGCCTGCTGCAGCCGCTGGCCATCGTTGTCGCCCTTTATCTGCTGATGCGGGGTCACAACCAGCCCGGCGGAGGCTTCATTGCCGGTCTGGTCATTTCCATCGGCTTCATCCTGCAGTACATGGTGGCCGGCACGGCCTGGGTGGAATCGCACATGAAGCTGCGTCCGCCGACCTGGATTGCCTACGGGCTGATGACGGCGCTGATTTGCGGGCTGGGCGCCTGGCTGTTCGGCTACCCGTTCCTTACCACGCATACTGCCCACATGAAGCTGCCCATTCTGGGCGAGGTGCATCTGCCCAGTGCCGCGTTGTTCGACATCGGGGTGTTCGCCGTGGTGGTCGGCGGCACCATGCTGATCCTGACCGCGCTGTCTCACCAGTCCATCCGCCGCACCCGTCGCCCGGCCAATGCCGAAGACGGGGCTGACACCGAGGTGAAGACGCCGGTGCGCGAGGCGCCGACCCTCATCCGTTCCGACAAGGGAGAAATGACATGGAAGTGATCCTGGCCATCGCCATTGGCGTGCTGTGCGGCTCGGGGGTGTGGCTGCTGCTGCGCCCGCGTACCTTCCAGGTCATCATGGGCCTGTCGCTGGTGTCCTATGCCGTCAACCTGTTCATCTTCAGCATGGGCCGGCTCAAGATGGACAGCGAACCGGTGCTGGTGGAGGGCGTGCCTGCCGATCTGGCCAATTACACCGATCCCTTGCCACAGTCGCTGGTGCTGACGGCAATCGTCATCGGTTTTGCGATGACGGCGATGTATCTGGTGGTGATGCTGGCACTACGCGGGCTTGCCGACACCGACCACGTCGATGGCAACCGGGACGCCGAATGGTGAACGAGCCGATGATGATCTGCGGTTTTGCCTGCGCTGAAGGGGATGAGCGATGATCGGCGTGATGTCCCCCCATCTGATCATTGCACCGGTGCTGCTGCCGTTGATCACGGCCGCGCTGATGCTGGCGCTGGGTGACAAGCGGCGGGATTCGCTTGCCTGGATCAACGTTGGCTCGTGC
Source organism: Lautropia sp. (assembly GCA_030523825.1). Lineage (GTDB taxonomy): Bacteria > Pseudomonadota > Gammaproteobacteria > Burkholderiales > Burkholderiaceae_E > Lautropia. The sequence continues at coordinate 1,908 of JAUNHU010000159.1, forward strand.
ATGGTGGGTCTGGTGCTGTCGGTGGTGCTGGCCTGGTCGGTTCATCACGGTGTGGCACCTGCTTCACCCGGACAGCCGTCCTCGTCGATCGGCACGCTGGGCATCTACCTGCCGGCCAACTGGCAGGTGCCCTTCGGCATCGTGCTGGTGCTCGACCGGCTGTCGTCGGCCATGCTGTTCCTGACCAGTGTGATGGCGCTGGCCGCCATCGTGTTTGCGGTGGCGCGCTGGGATCGCATCGGCGTCAATTTCCACCCGCTTTTCCAGATCCAGCTGATGGGCCTGAACGGTGCCTTTCTCACCGGCGACCTGTTCAACCTGTTCGTGTTCTTCGAGGTGCTGTTGGCCGCCTCCTATGGCCTGCTGCTGCACGCGCCGGGACATCACCGGGTGCGTGCCGGCCTGCACTACATCGCCATCAATCTGGTGGGAGCGTCGTTCTTCCTGGTCGGGGCCGCGCTGCTCTACGGCGTCACCGGCACGCTGAACATGGCCGATCTGGCGGCCCGTGTTTCCGAAGTGTCGGCGGCCGACCGGCCCCTGCTGCACATCGGCACGGTCATTCTGGCGATGGCCTTTCTCACCAAGGCCGCCATCTGGCCGATGAGCTTCTGGCTGGTGCCGGTCTATTCGGCCGCCAGTGCGCCGGTGGCCGCGCTGTTCTGCATCATGACCAAGGTGGGCATCTATGCCGTGCTGCGCCTGTGGTCGCTGATGTTCGCCGGCGAGGCAGAGGGCATGCGCTGGGGCAGCGAATGGCTCATCTGCGGTGGGCTTGCCACCATCGCCTTCGGTTTCATCGGCCTGCTCGAAGCGCGTCAGCTGGGGCGCATCACCGGCTTTGGCGTGGTGGTCACATCGGGCACCCTGCTGGCCGCCCTCGGTTTCGACCAGGTGCTGGTCACGGGCGGGGCGCTTTACTACATGCTGAGTTCCACGATGGCGGCCGGTGCCATGTTCCTGCTGATCGAACTGATCGACCGTGGCAGGTTGCTTGAGAGCGAGTTTCCCAATCCGGACGACGCCGACCCGATCCCGTTCTTCCTCGACGAGATCGAGCCCTCGGAGGACACCAACCTCGATGAACATCAGGAAGCGCTGACCGGCCGGGTCATTCCGGCTGCCGTGGCCTTTCTGGGCTTTTCCTTCATGGCCTGCACGCTGCTGCTCACCGGGCTGCCGCCGTTGTCTGGCTTTCTGGGCAAGTTCATGATCCTGTCGGGGCTGTTCGATCCGGTCGGGGCTCGCGGTGGCATGGGCCAGTCGGTGGGGGTGCTGGGCTGGCTGATGCTGGTGCTCATCGTGCTGGCCGGACTGGCTGCGCTGATCGCGCTGTCGCGCACCGGCATCCGCATGTTCTGGACGCCGCGTGACCGGCCGGTGCCGCAACTGAAGGTGCTGGAGTGTGCGCCCATTGCGCTGCTGCTGTTCCTGTGCCTGCTGATTACCTTCCGGGCAGAGCCTGTCGTCCGCTTCCTGCAGGCGGCGGCGGTCGATCTGCGCAACCCCGGGCCCTACATCGAAACGGTGATGAACACCCGGCCGCTGCCGCCGCCCGAGGTGACAAGGGAGATCATGAAGCGTGGCGTGGAATGGCCGAAGGAGGAGGGCAAACCATGAAATCCCTGTTGCCTGCGCCCTTGCTGTCGCTGTGCCTGCTGTTGCTGTGGCTGGTGCTCAATGGTTCTGTTGCCGCCAGTCACATCGTGCTCGGCCTGCTCATCGCCATCATCGTGCCGCTGTCCACGCAATCGTTGCGGCCCACGCGGCTGAGCATTTCCAACCCTCGGGCGGTGGTGGTGCTGATGACCCGGGTGTTCCTCGACATGCTGCGAGGCAATCTGGAAGTATGCTGGCGGGTGTTCCGCTATCGCGGCCGGCCGCCGCGCAGCCAGTGGGTGGTGGTCCCCCTGCAACTGAAGGACCCGAACGGCCTGGCGGTGCTTGCTGCCATCTCGGCCGCCACGCCTGGTACCGTCTGGTGCGAGCTGGCAATGGACCGCAGCCGCCTGCTGTTCCATGTGTTTCACGTGCCGGAGGGGCAGGATTTTGCAGCCTGGTTCAAGGCCCGCTATGAGACGCTGCTGATGGAGATTTTTGAATGAGTCTGTGGCTGATCGGAACGGTTTATTTTGCGCTGGCCTGCTTCCTGGCAGGGATGACGCTGACGCTCTACCGGCTGTTCTTCGGGCCGTCGGCGCAGGATCGCGTCATGGCGCTCGATTACATGTACCTGAACGGCATGCTGATGATCCTGGCCAGCAGCATCATCTACGCCTCGCACACCTATTTCGAGGCGGCGCTGCTCATTTCCGTCTTCGGCTTCGTCAGCTCGTCGGCGCTGACCAAATTCCTGCTGCGCGGGGAGGTGATCGAATGAACCACGGAACCTGGGTCGGTGGCGCACTGCCGGTATGGGCCGACATCATCATCGGGCTGCTGGTGATTGCCAGTGGCCTGCTGGCCTTCACGGGTGCCCTGGGGCTGGTTCGCATCAGGGATTTCTTCGTGCGCCTGCATCCGCTGGCGCTGGGTTCCACGCTCAGCGTCTGGTGTCTGGGCGTCGCACTGGTGCTTTTCTTTTCCTTCACCTATCAGACGCTGGTGCTGCGCGCACTGCTGACCGCGGTGTTCATGGGCATTACCGTGCCGGTGACGACGGTGCTGCTGGCGCGTGCAGCGCTGTTTCGCAAGCGCGCTGCCGGCGAGGATGGCTTGCCGCCGACCTTTGCCGGCCCGGTGAAGCGGGTGACACCGAAAGAGGACTGAGGGCACCCGGCGCTGCGGCCGGGCTTGCCGGCAGGCGCGTGGCTGCGCTTTCAGGCGTTGGGCTTGCCGACCGGTGCGCTGCTGCGTTTTTCAGGTGCCGGGCAGGTTGCCGGTTTTCAGCAGCCGCACGAATTCGGCCTGACTGAGCCGGTGGGTTTCAGTGCTGCTGATCTGGCCGTTGTCGTGGTGGTACAGCTCGAACTCGACCCAGCCATTGC
>JAUNHU010000024.1 GCA_030523825.1 Lautropia sp.
GCATAGGTTTACCTGGAAAGGGCACAGGGGCGCCCATTGTGAATCAGAGGAGGGGCAGAAGCGATGAGATTCCGCACAGTCATCAGCAGCCAGTGAGCCCGTGGGGCACCCGCAACCCGGCGCTGATGCGACCAGCACGAAGGGCCATCGCCACACCAACACGACAAAAGCCCGCGCTGTTCATCTGAAACGGCGCGGGAGAAGCCTGCATTGCGTATTATCCCAGCATCCTGCAAAGTAATGGCCTCAATTGTCACGCATATCGACGCTCATTGCAGGATTGGCCTGATGCGGGCGGAGCCTGGCAGGGTGTTTGGGGGATCGACAGGATCGTCTGACCCGCAGCATAACCGACCGCGGGGCCAGCCAAGGCGACGAAGTGTGAAATTTGCCCTCCGGGGGCTGCCCGAAATGACGCGCCACGTAAGCGTCATGTAAAAGCCACAGCCCCCAGGCGACAACATCACGACGCCGCCCTTCTCCTGCACGGGAATCCCGCAGCATGCCCCTGGACAACGCGCAAGGTCTTCCGTCCAGCGCCCTGCCCAATCGGCACCATTGCCGGTCATCAACCCGATGTGCAGTATTGCCTCGCTGGTGCAGCCATCATGGTGCAAGATACCATCTGGACTCCGACACGGACACAAGATTTACAGACGTTCGACTCAGGATTGCTGGTAGCGGCAGCACGACAACGCTGCGCCACAATCAAGAATCAGGGACAATCCCGGTTGAGTCTGCCGATGCTTGTCCGCGTGCCGACCTTGTCTTCCTCGTCTTCACAGAGTTTTTCGCCAACATGAACAACCCCTTCGACCACGACCCGACGACTGGCTCCTCCGCTCACCAGCCGGGCGCCCGCCCGACGACGACCGGAAATGCCCTGGTCCGCGAGGAATCGGCTTCGAGGCTGCCCGAGTTCAACAGCGGCAACCGCAAGACGCTGAGGATGGGCGGCATCCTGGTTGCCAACGGCAAGCTGCGCCAGGATCAGATCGACCTGGTGCTGAACGAACAGCGCGTGACCAACCTGCGCTTTGGCGAGACAGCCATGCGGATGCGCATGGTGTCCCACGCCGATGTCGAGGAAGCCCTGGCCATCCAGTTCGGCTATTCGTCCTCGCGCGCCTCGGCCCTGGCCCTGCCCGACAAGGTGACGAGTGCGGTCAATCCGTATTCGCCCTTTGCCGAAGCCCTGCGCGGCCTGCGCAGCCAGCTGATGACCCGCTGGTTCGACGGCTCGCCCGAGCGCTCGACGCTGGCCATCACCAGCGTGGACCGTGGCGACGGCAAGAGCTTCGTCTGTGCCAACCTGGGTGTTGCGTTTTCGCAAATCGGCCAGCGCACCCTCATCATCGACGGCGACCTGCGTCACCCCACCCAGCACCTGAACTTCGGCCTGCGCAACCAGATGGGCCTGTCGGGCATCCTGAGCGGCCGCGCCGGTCTGGAAGAAGTGATGGAGTTTCCGACGCTGCCGAACCTGTCGGTGCTGCCCTCGGGTCCGCAGCCGCCCAACCCGCAGGAACTGCTCGGCCGCGACATCTTCCTCGACCTGCTGCATACGCTGTCGGGCCACTACGACGTGATCCTGATCGACACGCCGTCGGCGCAGGAAGCGTCTGACGCGATGGTGATCGGCCAGCGTGCCGGCGGTGCGCTGATCGTGGGCCGCAAGAACAAGACGAAGGCCACCGAGATCGCTCAGCTGGCCTCGGTGATGGCCAGCTCGAACATCACGCTGCTGGGCGCCTCGCTGAACGAATACTGATCGGCACGCCCTGCTCCGAAACAGCCGCCACCGGCTCCAGCCGGTCTGGCGGCTGTTTCGTTTGATGAAGCCATCGGCAGCGGGCAGACACATATCCACCACCTTCCACCGATCCGGAAAGACAGGCACGCCCCCCAGGGGCAACCTTGCGCGGGAGCGGCATCGGGACAGGAGTGCACCTGCCCTGCGAGGGCCGGAAACACGGCTTACGCACGGGCCGCCGGCATGCGGCAGCGGGTGTTCATCCCGGCATGCCAACCGCTTGCCTGCCGGTTTTTCGCCTTTTGGACACAGATGCCTGTATATTCGTCCGGTAGCGGTGATGGATGTATCTCTGTCGCCCCTGTTGCCGGCTTACCCTTCAGAGCTGAATTTTTCGCGTGAAACCCCAAATGCCCGCCCTTTTGCCCGTCCTGGGTCTCGTGACCACGGCACTGGCAGCCCTGATCGTCGTCTGGAAAGGGCTGGTCATTCCCGTCCTGCTGGCGCTGCTGGTCTATGCCTGGAGCTGCATGATGGCAGACAGGATCGTGGGGCCGGCGCGGGCGGCAAAGATGCTGAGCGCAGGGCACGGCCACGCACCGCGCTGGCCGGCCGTGCTGGCCGGCGCGCTCGTCACGGTGCTGGTCATCACGGCCTTCGTGCTGCTGACCTTCTGGACGATCCGGCTGGCGGCCTCGGATGACCTGCGGGTCTTCCTGTTCCGCATCGAGGACTCGCTGGAAGTGCTGCGGCAGGCGCTGCCGAGCGCCATCGCCAGTTTCGTGCCCGAAAACTGGGCAGACCTGAAGACCCAGGTGTTCAGTGTGCTGCGCAGCAAGGCGGCCGCCCTGGGCAGTCTGGGCGGCACGGTGGCTCATACCATCGTGCAGGCGCTGTTTGCCATTCTGGTGGGCGCGCTGGCCGCCATTTCCACCTGGGAGCCCTACCGGCTGCGCTCCGATCAGTTGTTCATCGCCCGGCTGCTGGTGGTGCTGGAACGGGTGGTGATCGCGCAGATGCGCATTGCCATGTTCAACACGGCGATGACGGCGCTCTACCTGTTCGTGATCCTGCCCTTCTTCGATGTTCAGTTGCCCTTCCGCGGCCTGCTGTGCATGTTCACGCTGCTGACCGGCGTGCTGCCGGTGCTGGGCAACCTGATGGCAAACACGATCCTGTCGCTGATCTCGTTTGCGATCTCGCCGTGGGTGGCGATTGCGTCACTGACCTTCCTGATTCTGATCCACAAGCTGGAGTACGTGATCAACGCGCGTACCGTGGGCTCGAAGATCTCGATGAATTCGTGGGAGATTCTGGCCGCCATGCTGACGGGCGAAGCACTGTTCGGCGTGCGCGGGCTGGTGACGGCGCCGCTGCTCTATCCCTTCTTCAAGCGCGAGATCAACCGGATCTGGGCGAAGAAGAAGGCAGAAGAACAGCAGGCGACAGCAGCCGGGAGGGAGGCCATTCAGGCAGCAGCCCTGCCTGCCAGCGAAGCGGTGGCCGGAGCAACGTTGCCGCCCCAGGGCGCAAAGGGTTGAGGACGGTCAGCGCCCCCGGCTGGCGTTCACTTCAGCCTCGCGGGCGAGCAGGGTCTCCCAGCGTTCCATCATTTCCATGAGGCGGGCTTCCTGATCCGCCACTTTGGTCTGGAATGCCTTGATGGCCTCAGGCTCCTGCCGGAAGAAATCGGCGGATGACATTTCGGCCAATGCGGCCTCGTGCTCGGCTTCCAGTGCCTCGATTTCACCGGGCAGGCTGGCGAGTTCGCGCACTTCCTTGTTGCTGAGGCTGAGCTTGCCGCCCTTGCGGGGGGCTTGGGCCGGCGCGGACGCCGTGCCCCCCTCGCCTGCCCCGGCCGAAGCCCCCTGCGCAGTCGCAGCAGCGCCCGAACCAGCGGACCCTTTGCCAGTTCCCAAAGCGGAAGAAGCGGAGACACCACCTTCCGCCCCGGCACTGGCAGTGCCGGCTCCGGCCAGACTGGAGGCGCCGGAAGAAGAAGCCGCACCACCAGATGCACCACCCACGCCCGACCCCGCCGCTGCCGACGACACGGAACCGGCGGCGGCAGCCTGACCCGGAGCGCCAGCCTTGCCACTCGCCGAGGCCAGGGCGCCCGCCGGCGCGTGCTGTTCGCGCCAGGCCAGCCAGTCGGAGTAGCCGCCGACGAGGTCGAGCCACTGGCCATCGCCCTGGGCAACCAGCACGGAGGTGACGACGTTGTCGAGGAAGCTCCGGTCGTGGCTGACCAGCAGCAGCGTGCCCGGATAGGTTTGCAGCATGCTTTCCAGCAGCTCGATGGATTCGAGGTCGAGGTCGTTGGTGGGCTCGTCGAGCACCAGCAGGTTGGCCGGCCGGGCAAAGAGGCGGGCCAGCAGCAGGCGGTTGCGCTCGCCGCCCGACAGGGTTCTCACCGGGGAATTGACCCGGTTGGATGAAAACAGGAAGTCTTGCAGATAGCTGATGATGTGGCGGCGCACGCCGTTGATCTCGACGTAGTCGGAGCCGGGGCTGACGGTGTCGCCCAGGGTGCGTTCGGGGTCAAGCTGTTCGCGCAGCTGGTCGAAGTAGGCCACCTGCAGGTTGCTGCCCAGCCGCACACGGCCGCTGTCGGGGGCATGTTCGCCCAGGATGAGCTTGAGCAGGGTGGATTTGCCGACACCATTGGGGCCGATGAGGCCGATGCGATCGCCGCGCATGATGGTGAGGTCGAGATCGCGCACCAGCGCCCTGCCCCCAAGGGTGATGCTGGCTTTCTGCAGTTCGCAGACCAGCTTGCCGGAGCGCTCGCCGGCATCCACTTCCAGCCGGATCTGGCCGGCGCGCTCGCGGCGGGCCTGTCGCTCGGCACGCAGCGCTTCCAGACGCCGCACCCGGCCCTCGTTGCGGGTACGGCGGGCCTCGATGCCCTTGCGAATCCAGACTTCTTCCTGCGCCCAGAACTTGTCGAACTTGCGGTTGGCTACCGCCTCGGCTTCGAGCTGCTCGCCGCGCACACGCTCGTAGGCGGCGAAGTTGCCGGGAAAGCTGCGCAACAGGCCGCGATCCAGTTCGATGATGCGGGTGGCGACCTGATCGAGAAAACGCCGGTCGTGGGTGATGATGATGGCCGCCGGGCCGCTGTTGATGACCCGTTCCAGCGCCTCGATGGCGTCGATGTCGAGATGGTTGGTGGGCTCGTCGAGCAGCAGCAGGTCGGGCTCCAGCGCAAAGGCCAGCGCCAGCGCCGCCCGCTTGGTCTGCCCGCCCGACAGTGCGGCGGGGTCGGCCTCGGCATCCACCTCGAAACGGTCGAGCTGCGCCCGCAGCCGGGCTTGCAAGGCCCAGTAATGACGCTCGTCGTGCTCGTCGGCCAACCCTGCCGCAGTGGCCCGGGCGATCAGGCTGTCGAACAGCGACGCAGCCTCGGGCAGCGCCGGCTCCTGCTCCACCTGCACCACGCGCAGGCCATCCTGCGTGACCGCTCGGCCGTCATCGAGGCCGATGCGGCCCGCGATGACATTGAGCAGGCTCGACTTGCCGGTGCCATTGCGGCCGATGAGACCCAGACGCTCGCCGGTGGCGATGGAAAAGGCGGCCCCATCCAGCAGGGGATGGGAGCCAAATGCCAGACCGGCATCAATCAGACTGAACAGGACACTCACGGGCGTTCTCGGGGATTGCACGACAAGGGGGAAGTGTAAAGCGTAAATCCCCCTGCCCTCACCCCGAAAACGCCGCGCCTTTCAGGCAGAGATCATCGCCGGGACTGCTGGTAGGCCGGATGGTACGGCCCGGGCAGCAGGCCGCCGCGGCTGCCGTGATTGACCAGGTTGGCCGTGGCGATGCCGGCAACTTCATAGCCACGGTCGCTCACGGTGTCGATGATCTGCGTTGCCGCTGCGCTGACCAGTGCGCCAATCAGCGTGCCACTGTTCCCCGATCCGGATGCGGCCCTGGCACTGCCCTCCCACAGGGTGTTTCCGGTACGCAGGTCGAGCAGCCGTCCCCTGAGCACAACCGTCGTCGTGCTGTTCAGGAGCTGATAGCGCGAACCATAATCCTCGACATCGAGATACATGATGGCATCGGCGCCGAAGACTTCGCGGATCTTGTGGATGGGAGCGTTCTGGATGTCGTGCCCGTTGTGCAGGCCGTTCTGCCGGAACATTTCATCGACCAGCGCCACGGGAAAGACGTAGTAGCCCTTCTCGGCCAGCGGCACCGTGGCCTGCGCCAGCACGCTGCTGGCGCCCTTCACATCCGGCGAATGATTCACCGGCATCACGACCAGAATGGAACGCGGGTTGCTTTGCTTCAGCGCGGAATAGTCGTAAGCACGCGGTTTGGTGGCGCAGCCCGACAGGGCAAGAACCGAAAGCGCGGCGAGAATGACGGACAATTTCTTCATGACCATGTTCATTTCCCCGTCCGCCGTCAGCCGGCCTGCTTCGTGGAAGGGCGGGAGCCTTCCTGCTTCAGGCCGCTGCCTGCCTTCGCCCCGCCGCGCAAACGCTGCATGAACACGGCAGATTCCGGATAGAGCGATTCCTCCTGTGCAAAGGCTTCGCGCGCCTCGTCATCCCTGCCCTGCCGTGAATACACCAGACCAAGCTGCGCGTACACGCCGGGTGCCACCTTGCGGTTTCTCGCGTTTGCGGCGCGAATGATCTTCTGCAGCGAGCGCTCCTGAGCCGACCAGTCGCCCTCGCTGTCGTAATAGCTGTAGATGGTGTCCGGATAATTTCCCCAGTGATAGAGCGATCTCGGTCCACCACACGCCACCAACAACAGGGAAAGCGCCACGGGAGCCAGCATCCTGCCGACCGTGTTCATTCCTGCCACCTCAGTTTTCCGGCGTCCAGCGATTGGATTCGATGCCGGCAATCAGATTGTTCACCGCCTCACGAATGGCCAGATCGAGCACCTTGCCGTTCAGGGTGGCGTCATAACCTGCCGTACCGCCAAAGCCCAGTACCTCGCGGTTGGAAAGGTCGTACTCACCCGCACCCTGCGAGGAATATACGACTTCGGTGGTATTCACGTTGACGACGTTCAGCGTGACCTTGGCATAGGCCACCTGTTTCTTGCCACGACCCAGCAGGCCGAACAGCTGACGGTCGCCCAGATCCTTGCGGCCAAATTCGGTGACATCGCCCGTGACGATGTAGGAAGCGCCGGCCATGTTCTGCGCGCTGCCCCTGATCTTTGCCTCCTGCGCAGTTTCATCCATGTTGGAGCGGTCCAGCACGCTGAAGCGGCCCGTCTGCTGCAGATGCGCCATCAGGATGGTCTTGGACTGGTTGCCCAGGCGATCCACGCCATCCGAGAATATGCCATTCTGGAAGCTGGACTTGTTGGCAAACTTGCCCACGGCAATCTTCGACTTCTGGCCGTGATATGTGGTGCCGTAGCTGGCCACCTTGGGGCTTTCGATGACGCGGGAACCTTCGGTGGCACAGCCGGCCAGCCCAAGCAGTGCAACACTCAAGACAACGGGGGCAAGTTTTTTCATGGCGACTTCCTGCAGGAAAATTTCATGACGCGAAAAACCGACAAAAACGCCGGATGCAGCCATGACGGAATGATGACATTATCAACCCGCGCCTGTTGCAAAGCCCTCGCGCCGCGCCGCGGAACGACACCCGGCACGCACGACGGGACAGACGGCACACCGGCGCGTGTCCGCGATGCACGTCCCCCCAAAGATTGTGGGGGTGCGGGAACAGGGGAAAGTCGGTCAGCGTACCGAGATGACACGGGCGTATTTGCCCCAGTTCCACGGGGAGTCCGGGTCGATCACTTCCACCGTGAGTGTGGCTTCTGAGTGCACCTTGATATCGCCTTGCATCAGATCGACATCCACCCACCAAGTGTCTGCACTCCACCCGTCTCCTTGATCAGTCCACTTCGTGAAGCATGCATTTCCACTCTTCACCGGAGAATCACTCAACTTACTCCCATCGCACAGTCTGCGATGCACCGAAATTTCCTTGATCTGAGTCGGCAGCATCCACTGGCACAGCCACAGATTGCCGACGAGCAGCGCTGCCACACCCGCGCCGATCAGAGCGGGCAGGCGGAAGCGCTTCTCGGCACGCGGAATCCAGACCTCGACATCTGGCCCATTCAGAAGATGCAGGTAACGAACACAAACTCCGAACAGCGCGTGCATGCCAACGCACCAGCATGCAATGAAATGCGGTATCTCCCACCAATTGGTGCGAGCCTCCCAATCACTCCACGCATAACACACAACAACCAACCCCGCGATGACCCAGCGGGCTCTGATGCGCCCTGCATTCCTGTTGGCTGCCTGCATGTGCCCGTCTCTTGATGCCTGACAAAATCAGGCGATTCGCAATACAAAGAAGACCTCTGTATGAGACAGGGAATTGCCGTCAGCAACGTCCGGCTGACATCCGGAATTGAGCATCCGCGATGCGGTCAGCGTGTCGCCCCTCTCCGCTTTGAATCCAGCTCATACTCGCCGAGTTCGGCATTCAGGTACGGATCATCGAAGATGGCGCGCACCACACGCGCACCGCCCGCCTGCAGGCGCAGTGTGACCCGAATGGCGAAATCATCCGGATCGAGGAAGGTGTCGAGATTTTCCCACGGCCTACTCAAACCAGCCATTGATCCACTCCTTCAAGGATGGGCAAAGCTCCTCCCTAAGCCAATTCACAAAAACCTTGGTGTCCTGGTCAATTGGGTCCCCTGTAAAATGCACTATCCAGAAGAATGTTGCCAACGCATAGGTAGCCGCCTTTTCCAAGAGCTTCTTCCGGTTCCTGTCGTGTACCCCCCAGAACCAATACACCCTTCCTTTCCAGTCATCGGGAAGCCTGTCCCAATCGCTACCGAGTAAGAAGCGCATTAATTTGTAACACCGTCGCTTTTTCGCCATGACCGCGCACCATCGCATTCCGACGGTGGGTATTTTGCTCAGGCTATTGAAGATCATCCAGCCCTCGGCGTCCGACGGCGTGCAAAACTTCACGCTCGCGTCCGCCACCCGTCATCCGGTCAATAAGGGGCTGAACAAGCTGTGTGAGCTGTCTGCCGCCCAAGCGCGTGGGAGCAGAGAGTGTTCAGAATTTACCGGGGGGCGCGAAAAACATGGGCTGCACATGTCCGTTTGTGCCCAGCCGGTCAGGAAGGGGGCATGCTGCGACGGAGCTTATCCATCATCCCGCATCTACCGGCCGCACACCGCGACCAGCTGTCGGCAGCAACCGTCATACGGAGGCAGAAGCGGGTTCTGATGTGCCCTGTAGTCCTGCTGGCTGCATGTATCCGTCCCTTGGCTTCTGACGAAATCAGGCGCCAAGTGGGATGCTTCGCAAAAGACTTGAAGCCCTCTGCGTGGGACAGAACATTGCACTCAACAATCGCCGGCAGACAGCCGGAAGCGAATGCCTGCGATGCGGTCAGCGCACCGAGATGACGCGGGCGTATTGGCCCCAGTTCCACGGGGATTGCGGGTCGATCACTTCCTGAGTGAGAGTGGCTTTCTCATTGACCATGACACCTCCCTGCAAGAGGTTCATGTCTACACGCATGACCCAGCCTTCCCCTTTGTATTCATGGAGCAATCAGGCGGCGGCCGGCAATTGCGCGATAAATGCGGCGGGGTCTTTCACCTGCAGGAGAATGTCATAGCCCGCCGTGGTGCTGATCTGGAGATTCGGTTTTGTGGTGAAGTCGACAAAGTATTCCCCGTCCTGCCCCGTGAGCCAGCCTGACGTGAGGCCGGGCAAGCCGACGCCGTTGCGCCGCCAGAGCAGGCGCGGATCGTGGTCTGCCCCCAGCACTCGCGCCTCCCGGATTTGTTGCCGGGGCAGGTTGGCTGTGTAGAAGGTGCTTCTGATGAGGATGCTGTCGGGTGTCAGGGTCACATCCCGCCGGTTGTGCATCAACAGCGAAAGAGCAAACGCACCACCCAGCACCGACACAAGGCTCAGCCCAAAGCCCGGTCTGCACAACATTTCCACCCGACCGCCGGCCGCAAAGAACGTGATGGCCAGCGTCGCGCATATGATGCTCCACAGTACCAGGTGCGGTGTTGCCTTGAGTGGTACAAGTCTTTCTTTCATCGGCTATCTGTCTCCATCGGCGGCGGTTTCCCTGAAAGGCCCAAGGGTCTGATTCAGGATGGCAACAGATCAGCACAGGACTCTGGAATAACAAACAGACGGGCTGCGGGCCGACCTTCGTGCAGGCGGGCAAGCATTATAAAAATCCCGCCTGCCGAAAAAAATCGGCATGCCCCTGCCCGGTACCTGCCGAAGCTGAACGCAGCCAATTTCAGTTTCTTGTTACGGGTAGCGTCCAGCTTCCTCCGCGCAAAGACCCCCTGCCCGCCGTCTCACGAAAACGGCGGGCAGGGGCCACACATCAAATCGCCTCGGTGCGCTTCTGCAACCATGCCAGTGCAGCACCCTGCACGCGCGGGGCGAGGGTGTTGCGCACGTGGGCGTGGTAGCCGTTCACCCAGCGGATTTCGGATGCGGTCATCATGTCGGTGTGCATCAGGCGGGTGTCGATGGGGCACAGGGTGAGCGCCTCGAAGCGGAGGAATTTGCCGAACATGTCTGCGTCGGGGTCGTGGGCAGCGCGGGCAACGGGCTGGTTGACGACGAGGTTTTCGATGCGCACGCCCCATTTGCCGGTCCGGTAGATGCCGGGTTCGATGGAGGTAATCATGCCGGCTTTCATCTGGCTTTGCGGCAGCACCGGCGCGTGATAGGAGAGAACCTGCGGGCCTTCGTGCACGTTCAGGAAATAACCGACGCCGTGTCCGGTGCCGTGTCCGTAGTCGCAGCGTTCTGCCCACATCGGCTTGCGGCAGATGGCATCGAGCAGGGGCGCTGCGATGTTTTCGGGGAAGACGGTTTCGGCCATGCTGATGTGCGCCTTCAGCACCCGGGTGTAATCCTTCTTGTGCTCAAGAGAGGGATTGCCCACCGGCACGACGCGGGTGATGTCGGTGGTGCCGTTCAGATACTGGGCGCCGGAGTCGATGAGCAGCATGCCATCACCGGAAATCTGGCTGTATGCCTCGGGGGTGGCGCGGTAGTGCGGCAGTGCGCCGTTGGCGTTGAAGCCGGCAATGGTCGGGAAGCTGGCGGAGACGAAATTGGGGCGCCTGCCGCGATGCTCCAGCAGCATCCGGTCGATGTCGAGTTCGTTCAGCGCTTCGCCACGTGCCAGCTTGTCTTCAAATTCGGCGAAGAATTCGCACAGCGCCACGCCATCTTCGATCATGGCTTCGCGCACATGCGCAATGTCGGCATCCGATTTGCAGGACTTGAACAGCGTGGACGGATTGATGGCCTCGATGAAGCGCAGATCGGCATGCGATGCTGCACTGCGCGATGCGTGCCAGAGCGCGGGCGGCCCCTGGCGCGTGCTGCTGTCCACATCGGAATGACGGGTGAGACGCGATTCCAGCGCCGGTGCAACCGGGTGGCCGGTGGTGTTGGCGCCGCCACTGCCCTGCCCTCGCAACGCAGTCATCGGGGGCAGCAGCGCCTGCAGGGTGCTGACGGCCACCCTGGCGGGGTCGAGCAGCAATGTGCCCTTCAGCTTGCCCAGTGCGGTTGCCACGGTGTCGTAATCGGCCAGCCGGATGCCGGCGTCCTGCAACGCCTGCCGGGCGGGCGCTGTCAGGCGTGAGGTATCGACAAACAGCGTGGCGTGCTGTGCGCTGACGAGCAGGTGCGCCAGAAAGACGGGGTTGTAGCTGACATCACTGCCGCGCAGATTGGTGAGCCAGGCAATGTCGTCGAGCGAGGAAAGCAGGTGGTGGTCTGCCTTCTTCGCGGCCATTGCCTCGCGCACGCGCTGCAGTTTCTGCGCGGCGCTTTCAGAAACAAAGGCGGCATCGTGTATCACGATGGGTTCGGCCGGCAGCGGCGGGCGCTCTGCCCAGAAGGAGGCCACCAGGTCGCCATCGGCACGCAGCAGAATGTCGCGTGCGGCAAATGCGGTCTGCAATTGCCGCTGCGCGCCGAGTGACAGCATGTCGGGTGGCACGCCCACCACCGCACCGGCTTGCAGGCGCTCGGCCAGATCATCGACATGCGTGCGCCCCTGCCCCAGTTTTTGCAGGCTGATGCCGGTATCGGCCAGTTCGGCCTCGGCCTGCACCCAGTAGCGGCTGTCGGCCCACAGGTGGGCGTCGTCGCGCAGCACGACCAGCGTGCCCACCGAGCCGGTGAAGCCCGACATCCAGCGGCGGGTCTGCCAATGCCTGGGCAGGTATTCGGACAGGTGCGGGTCTGCCGACGGGATGATCCAGGCGTCGAAGCCCTGCGATTTCATGGCCTGGCGCAATGCGGCCAGTCGCTGGCGGGTCGTATTCATCTGCTTGCTTCCTCGATGCACATTCATCACTGGGGGGCGAGAGTATGCGTCATCCCCCGCCGTTGCCGGGGCCGGGCAATGCCGTTGTGGCGGTTTTGCGATACGGCATTGCCACGGCGAAAGGGCCGGCTTCGCTCAGTCCACGCCCTTCAGCATGCGGTTGAGCACCGGCACCAGTGCCAGCAGCACCACGCCGGCCCCCACCCCGATGCAGGTGAGCAGCCAGTAGAAGTTGGCCGCCGTGTCATCGGTGTAGTAACGCGCGAAGATTTCACCGCCCAGCGTGAAGCCCAGCGAGAGCGACAGGAAATGCAGCGCAACCATCTGGGTCTTGAACCGGGCCGGTGCAATCTTCGTGACGAACGAGAGGCCGATGGGCGAGTTGAGCAGTTCGGCGATGGTGATGATGAGGATGACCAGTGCAAACACCACCATCGGCATCGGCGTGTTCGATTGCAGGTAGGGCACGAAGCAATAGTAGCCTGCTGCCAGCACCAGGATGGCGAGGGAAAACTTCATCGGCGTGCGAGGCTGACGGGGGCCGAGCTGGGTCCAGAGCGCTGCCATGATGCCGGAGAACAGGATGACCCAGCCACTCTGCAGCGAGGCCGACCACGAGACCGGCACGGTGAAGTCACCATAGACGCGGTTGACGATCTTGTCGAAATAGACGGTGACGGAGGTGAAGACCTGGAGCCACAGCATCCAGAAGACCACGGCGGCAATGAACAGCGGCACGTAGGCGATGACGTGCGCACGCTCCTCTGGGGTGAAGCCCCTGCCCGCGAGCAGCATCGTGAAGTAGCAGAGGATGAAGGCCACGTTGATGCAGAGCAGCACCGTCGAGTAGTTCTGGGCGTTGAGCAGGCCGAGTGCCAGTGCGCCGATGATGGCTGCCACAGCCGCAGCACCGATCACCAGTGCGCGCTGCATTTCCTGACGGCTGAGCGGGTTGGGCACGGGGGTATCGGGCAGCAGCCAGCGGCCGCGGGTGTAGCGCCACAGGCCGTAGGCCATGCCGATGGCGGCCAGGCCGAAACCGGCATGAAAGCCGAATTGCACCTGGAAGACGCCGGTGAGCAGCGGCCCGAAGAAGCCGCCCACATTGATGGAGATGTAGAAGATGGAGAAGCCGGCGTCACGCAAGGGCTTCAGGTGTTCTTCTTCGTAGAGTGCGCCCACCATCGAGCTGGCCGATGCCTTGACGCCGCCACTGCCGAGCGCGATGAGGATGAGGCCCACGGAAAGCCCGAAGACGCCGGGCAGGATGGCCAGCGCGACGTGGCCCAGCATGACCACGACACCGGAATAAAAGAGCGTGCGCTCGGCACCCAGCACGCGGTCGGCCAGCCAGCCGCCCAGGATGGTGGCGAGATAAACGCTGCCCCCATAGGCCCCGACGATTCCTCCGGCCAGGGCCTGGTCGATGCCCAGACCGCCATCGGTGGTGGCGTAGTAGAGGTAGATGAGCAGGATGCCCTGCATCCCGTAGAAGGAAAAGCGCTCCCACAGTTCGACGTGGAACAGGGTGGAGAGCTGGATGGGATGTCCAAAGAACGTCCTTTCGTCGGGCTTGTTCATGATGTTTTTTTCCTCTCTGAGCCACTGACGCATGACATGCACGCCCGGAGGAACTTTCGCAGGAAGCCTCGGGGACGAAAGAGTGCATGACACGCTCTGTTCACACTTTAGCATCAGTGCAGGCAGAACACCGTCGGCATGCGGAGTTGCGCCAGGGGGTGGAGAGTACGAACAGGGCGTGATGCGGTGCGCGGATGATGGCAGCCGCGTCATGTGGTGGGGCGCTGCTATCATCGGCTGCCTGTCCCCTGCCCTCTTTTTTCCGCTTTTTTCATCATGAGCCCAAGCAATTCCCCGACCGAAGGCACCAGCCTGAAACGCCTGCTGATTCTGGGCACGGGCGGCACGATTGCCGGCGTGGGCCCGGCACCGGGCAGTCCGGTGGGTTATCGTGCAGGCGCGCTGCCCATCGACCAGTTGCTGACAAGCATTCCGGCGCTGGGCACGCTGGGCGAGGTGCATACCGAGCAGGTGTTTTCCATTGCCAGCGAGGAGATGAGCACGGGGCACTGGCTGCAACTGGCAGGCCGGTTGCGCGCCCTGCCGGACGATCCGCTGCCGGTGGATGCGGTCGTCATCACGCACGGCACCGACACGCTGGAGGAAACGGCCTTCTTCCTGTCACTGATCCTGCCATCCAGCCTGCCGCCGGTGATCCTGACCGGGGCGATGCGCCCCTCGACGGCGCTGGATGCCGACGGGCCGGGCAACCTCTACAAGGCATGCCGCTTTGCACTGGCAGCCCACGAGCGGGGCGTTGGCGGCACCTTCGTCGCCTTCGGCGATCAGGTGTTTCGACCGGACAGCGTGGCCAAGCGCCATACCAGCGACGTGCTGGCCTTCGGGCCGCGCTACGGGCAACCAGTGGCCTGGATGGAGAGCGGGCAGCCGGTGTGGTCTGTGCCCGACACCGGTCTGCAATCGGCGCTGGCACAACTGACGCTGCCGGCCTCCCCGGCAGAACTGGCGCCGGTGGCCCTGGTTCATCAGCATGTGGACGCCGATCCGGCGCAGATCGACTGGCTGTTGTCCCGTGGCTGCCGGGGCATCGTGCTGGCGGGCACCGGCATCGGCACCATGCCAGGCACGATGCGCGCGGCACTAGCCGAGGCCCGTCGGCAGGGCTGCCTCATCGTGCGGGGCACGCGGATCTGCACCGGCTTCGTCGGGCGCAACACCGAAGCCGACCCGGCTGACAGTGACGAGGCACTGGGCTTCATCACGGCCGGCTGGCTGGACGTGCTGAAGGCACGCATCCTGCTGCAACTGTGCCTGCAGGCGGGCAATGCCGACAGCCACGCCATCCAGGCACTGTTCGACCGCTGTCATCCCTGACGAAAGACGGAGCACCTCTGGCAGAGCCCGGCCGGGGTGCGGTGGCCAGGCAGCGCGACCGGCCCGTCAATGGGACTCCGGTTGTGCGTCCGCTCCCGTGCATTCCTCCGGGGGATTGGATGGACACAGCCGACAGGTGATGGAAGGCGCGTCAGCGCGCCGGGAGGTCGCGCTCCAGCAGGGTGACACGGATGTCGAGACGGCGCAGCATGGCACTGAACTCGTCCATGTCGGTACGGGAGGCCAGCACGCCACGGTCGCTGGCCAGATGATCGCCGACCAGCTCGTGCAGACGCTCGCCGGCGCCGGCGGCACGCTCGCGGGCCTCGCGCACGGCCTGGCCGATCCGATGCGCAGCCACATCGCCGACCACACGGCTGAGGTCTTCTTCCACATCCCAATGCAGGGCCTTGGCAACCTCGCCCAGCGCCGAGGCGAGCATGACATTGCCTTCGATGCGCAGGCTGGCCCCCAGTGCCTGCGGCCCCTGCCTCAGCGCTGCAAACAGCGCATCGACGCTGGGGCTGACCGTGAGGACAACGGCAGGCTGATCTGCCGGGATGGCCGAGAGGGCACCGTCGGCACCGATGCGTGCATCGGATTCGAGCGTGGGCAGGCTGCTGGCGATGGCCGAAGCCCCCTGCCCGCCACCGGCAGGCGGCAGCACCCGGATGCGCAGCACCTGCCCGGCATGCGGGCGCAGGGACTGCTGCAGGCTGGGCTGCTGGCGGATGACGTGATTGAAGGCCGACAGCACCAGCTGGGCCAGGGGCAGAGGAATCTGGAACATCGGGAATCAGGACATGAAGGCCGGCCGGTGTGCAGCGTGCATGGACGGTGCAAAACGGCCACGGAGCGAGCAAAAAGAGCCGGGAAGGTCGGGGGGCAGAACACCTGGACGCCCGAAGGTCGAAAAGCGGAAAGCCGGAAAGCCGGAAAGCCGAATTATAAGGATGGGCCGCAGAGACTGGAGGCAATGGCCGCCCAGCCGGGGCAGACACCCAAACGAAACAAGGGCGGCCCCCTTGCGGGAAGCCGCCCCTGTGTAATGACTGCCGTGGCCCGGCTTCGGGGCGCCTGCCCGTGTGGGGCAGGCGATGGCCGAAGCCGGTAGGTGTCGATCAGTTCAGCTGCTGGATGCCAGCCAGAACCCAGCCGGATGCGCCGGATGCCGGACGCGAGAAGTTCCAGACTTCGCGGAAGTCTTCTGCGGGGCTGTCGGCCTGTTCGCGGATGAGGCCCGAGAACATGACGCTGGCCACCTGCATGGCGCCATCGGTGTGCACGCCGAGCAGCTGCGCGTCGAGTTCAACGACATCGGTGGTCTGCGTGGCATCGCCGCGCTGCATCAGTTCGACGTTCAGTTCGCCGAACATCTCGGGCGAGGTGAATTCACGCAGGTCATCGCTGTTCTTCGTGTCGAAGGCAGCCTGCAGGCGCACGAACTGCACCTTGGCCTGACGGACGAAGGCATCGGCGTCGAAACCGGCGGGCACGTCCATTGCTGCGGTGTAGCCGGCAGCACCCGCTGCGGCAGCGCCGGCCGCGGCTGCAGCACCTGCTGAACCGACCGGAGCGGCACCACCAGCCAGGTCAGGCGTGGCCTGACGATTGGCATTGAAGGCATCACGCAGGTTGTTGCCGGAGAAGGCACCACCGGCTGCACCGGCACCGGCCGCCTGTGGCTGCCCCTGTGCCTGCTTGCGTGCCATGAACATGCGGATGGCGACCAGCGCGGCCACGCCGAGCAGCAGCATCAGCAGGAAGATGGCAAAGCCTTCACCCAGGCCGAAGGCCGAGGCCAGCGCGGCCAGACCCAGACCGGCGGCGAGGCCGCCGAGCAGGCCCATCATGCCGGAGCGGCGGCCGGGCTGCTGGGCAGCAGCGGCCTGCTGCTGGCGAGCGGCCGTGGCATTCTGCGCCGGGGGCGCGGCCTGCTGGACGGTGTTGTTCTGGCGACCGATGCTGCGGCCACCGCCAACGCGCTTGGCTTCGGCGTAGTCGGCCATCAGCAGCGTGGAGGTGCTCAGCACCAGCATGAGCATCATCAGGAACTTCTTCATCAGGACTCCTTGTCCAAATTGGTCATTCATCGTCGGGATCGGGAGACAGTCGGTGACTGATGCAGCGCCCCGGGGGCGACACCCATCTGCCAGCGCGGCCTCCCATCAAGTACAGCAACCCGGCGGGGGATTCTCTGAGCAAGCCTCGTGACGCTCATGCCTGGCCGTGCGAAGACCTGTTCAGAGAATCCCACTTGGGCAATCCACCCGCAGATGGGGATGGCCCGCCAAAATACAATGAGCCTGCCGGAAAAACAACAACCGTTTGCCCGGTTTGTGCGCAAAAACAGGACAGGCAGGCGCGCCCTGCCAAGGGTGCCCTGCCCCTGGCGGCTTCCGTGAGCGCAGCCGACCCGACACCGGGCTGGTGGCATCCGGGTGTCGGCCGCCCATGAGCGCGGAACAGAGGCGAATGGGCTACGCGCCCTTCCCTTCAGCGCCCGAGCCCCCGTCCTGCCCCTGGCCGTGCCCCCTGCTGCCGCTGCTCAGCTCAGGCGCACGCCCTGGTGCAGGGCGACCACGCCGGCCGTCATGTTGAAGTAGCGCACCTGACCGAAGCCGGCATTGCGGAACATGCTGGCCAGCGTCTCCTGGTCGGGGTGCATGCGGATGGATTCGGCCAGATAGCGATAGCTGTCGGCATCCTTGGCAACCACCTTGCCGATGAGCGGCAGCACGCCGAAGGAGAAGGCATCGTAGGGGCGCTTGAGCGGCTCCCAGACCTTGGAGAACTCCAGCACCAGCGCCTTGCCGCCGGGCTTGAGCACGCGGTGGATCTCGGTCAGCGCACGGTCCTTGTCGGTCATGTTGCGCAGGCCGAAGGCCAGGGTGACACGATCAAAATAGCGGTCGGGGAAAGGCAGCTTCTCGGCATCGCACTGCACGGTGGCCAGATTCAGCCCTTCGTTCAATGCGCGGTCGCGGCCCACGTCGAGCATGGCGGCGTTGATGTCGGTCATCCACACTTCCACCCCCGGCTTCTTCGCCATCGCGCGGGCCAGATCGCCACTGCCGGTGGCCAGATCGAGCACCCGCATGCCGGGCCGCAGCGCCGCCTGGCCCACGGTGAAGTGCTTCCAGACGCGGTGCAGACCACCGGACATCAGGTCGTTCATCAGGTCGTAGTTGCTGGCAACGGAGTCGAAGACGCCGCGCACACGGCCCGCCTTTTCGCCGGCATCGACCTGCTGGTAGCCAAAGTGGGTTTTTTGCTGCGAGTCAGACACGAGAATCTCCTGAAGGGGAAGAAGCCGCACGCCCTGCGTCCGGCCTGTGAGTGAATGCGGGATGAAGGAATCATCACCGGCGAAAGTGGGTGGTGGCTGGTCGGAAGTTCTGCAGGAAGGCACCGATCCGCTGCCGGCAGAAGCATCCCGGCGGGCCTGCGGCCGAGCGACGGCCTGCAGAAGCAGGCTCAGACACGATGACGCACGGCATGGACACCTGGCAGGGAGAAAGGCACGGAACGGCCGCTCAGCCGGAACAACCGCAGCTGCCACCACCGCATCCACCGCCCTGCTGCCTGCGCACGGATGTGGCCTGGATGTCACCGGCACGGCTCAGCCCCTTGCTGGCCAGCTCATCGAGATACGCCTGCCATATGCTGTCATGATCGAGCCCCAGCCGGTAGAGATAATCCCAGGAATAGATGCCGGAATCATGACCATCGGAAAAGGTCGGGCGGAGGGCGTAGTGCCCCATCGGCTCGATGTCGGTGATGATGACATCCTGCTTGCCATGCTGGAGCACCGCCTGCTCGGGCGAATGCCCCTTCACTTCGGCCGAGGGCGAATTCACGCGCAGGAACTCGAAGCTGTAGCGAAAGGAAGCACCGTCGCTGAAGCCGACTTCAAGCTCGCGCGAGCGCTGATGCACGACGATGTTGACGGGGGTGGGCGTGTTGACATCGAGGCCAGCCATGACGACGAATCCGGAAAGGAAGATGCGGGCGGGAGGATGGACAGGGGGCTGCGCGCGGTATGAGGACAGGGAGGACGAAACGGGGATGACGACAGCACCACCCACGCGCACGGCCCGCCCGTTGCCCGCGAAACCAACGGGACGATGTTAACCGATTGACGGTCGCTCCAATCCCGCTACCGGGCAGTAAAATCGACAGTCATTTCAGCGGCCGCCCCATCTGGCCGCAGCCTTCAGGAGTCGTCGATGATGCAATCCACTTCCAGGCTGATCACCGGTCGCCGTGCCGGTACCCTGGCCCTGACCCTGCTGGCAGGCTCCCTGCTTGCCGCCTGCAGCCACCTGCCTTCGGCCGGGTCGGCCGGCCAGGCCAGCAAGCAGGCCGCAGAAACGGCCGGCAGCGAAGTTACCGCAGCCGTGGCCAGCCCCCAGCAGGCTGCGCACAGGGAGATGCGCACAGTATCCACCGTGACGATGAGCTGCGTGCCCACCAAGGACGCTCAGGCTGCCGGCCTGCACCAGACCGAGGAAGTGGAAGCCGTTTACCGCGTGGCGGTGGACGACAAGCTGGACGATTCCGAGGTGGCGCTGCGCTTTGCCAACCGGCAGTATGTGCTGCAGCAAGCCCCGGCCGCGTCGGGCTCGCGCTACGTCACCACCGAGCCGCTGGCCAAGGCGCACCGCGGCTTCAGCTGGCACACCAAGCGCAATGAGGCCATCATTGCCGCCATCGAGTCGGGCTCGGGCGTGGAAGACGTGGTCGACGGCCCCCTGCTCTACCGCTGCCTGGCGGTCAACTGATCCTGTAACCAGGACTGAAAGGCCGGCAGGGCCGTGGCCACCCGTTCGGCCACCCCCTGCTGTGCCGGTGCATCGGCTGCCCGCAGCACCGGCGACCAGACCGAACCCGGAAACTGCGGATCGGACGCCCAGCGACCGATGATGTGCCAGTGCAGATGCGGCACCTGGTTGCCGAAGCTGGCGAGATTGACCTTTTCTGGCGCAAAAAAGCGCCGCATGCCCTGCTCCAGCAGGTTCAGCACATCCCACACATGCAGGCGATCGGCCTCAGCCAGATCGCTCATCTCCTTCACATGCGCCTGCCAGATCAGCCGGAAATAGGCTGGCTGACCGGGCTCATTCAGCACATGGATGATGCGCAGGCGCTCGTCATGCCACAGCAGGGTTTCGGCCTGCGGCTGGCACAGCGGGCAACCGTCGTGATGCACGGCCGCCGGGGCTGGCGCGTGGCAGGCCGGCGCTGACGAATGCCGGGATGACGGGGTCTTGGTGTCGTTCATGAGGGAAGCGATGGCCCGGCCGGGTGCCGGTGTTCACATGCCCCGATCATCCGCACTCCGGGCCGGGGCTGCAAGCCTTACACGCCCGAACTTGGGCACCCGACCTTGGGCACCCGAACCTAGGTGCCCGGACCACACCAGACCCGCCGGCCCTGCCATGCCGAAAGCACGACGCCATAACCGGCTGCCATCCGGCAGGCGCAGCTCGACAGCGTGAGTGAGACAAACAGGACACTCTACGAGACAGGGCACTCTGCCGCAGCGGACGCGGACGGCACGCCACGGCAGCAACGGTACCCGTCAATCGAGCGCGTTCTCGGGCAGCACCACCAGATAATTGTCGATGTCCATGTCGCTCTTGCTGCCCCAGTTGGAGTTGAACAGCACGCGCGTGAAGTCGGGATTCACCGTGGCCTGCGGTTCGGTCCAGTAGCCATTGAAGCGCGAGTGGTGATAGCCGATGCCCTTCACCTTGGGCTTGGCCTCCAGGCTGACGGCCAGCAGCTTTTCGTGCAGCCATTGCGTGCCACCGTCGGTGGCATAGGCCGATACCAGTACCCAGCCCGGTCGTTTGAAGGCCCGGCCCGAGAAGTGGGCTGCGGTGGCGCTGCCATCGAGATAGGTGGAAAAGAGCGTGGTGCGCTTGCCGGTTTCCACGTCGACCATGAAGACATCGCCGTTGGATGCCTGGTAGTCGATGGAGACATAGACATCCCGCCCCTGGGCATCGAGCGCCAGGTCGGAGTGTTCGGATTTGTGATGCAGCTCGACCGAATGCTTGAAGTCGCGGCTCCATGCACGGGTGCCCACACCTTCGGTATCGGAAGACACCACGCAGCGGTTGCCCGAGGGCGACATGCTGACGTGATCGGGGCGGTCGCCGTGGGTGGGTTTGGAGCCGACGATGGTATCGGTCTGGCGATCCCAGACGACGAGGCCCAGCGACTGCCACTTCGCATCATCGACCATGAAGCACCAGTAACGCCCGTCACGCGAAGGCGCGCCTTCGGAACGGGTGGAAGCGGCATGCGCCTCGGGCCAGATGGCCTTGATCCGGTCGCCCAGATCGCCCATTTCGCGCGTGCGGCCGCTCTCGATGTTCATCTCGTAGATGACCATGCCCACCCCGTTGGTGTCCTGATACCAGAGCAGGTTGGGATCGGTGGGGTGCCAGTGGATTTCGGCGTCGCTGGCCGGGCCACTCAGCTCGTCCACCCAGGCCATCGTGCGCGCATCGTACAGATGCCAGCTGCCGTCGAAGGAATAGATGAGCAGGCGGCTGCCGTCGGCGTTGAACGCCTGACGACGAGAATAGTCGTGGCGGGCGAAGCGCTCGGGCGGCTCGTTGGCGTGGTCGGTGACGC
This sequence comes from Lautropia sp., assembly GCA_030523825.1. Lineage (GTDB taxonomy): Bacteria > Pseudomonadota > Gammaproteobacteria > Burkholderiales > Burkholderiaceae_E > Lautropia. The sequence continues at coordinate 21,668 of JAUNHU010000024.1, forward strand.
GCACCATGCAGCTGCCGTGGATGGGGTCGGTATGCACCTCGCCCTTTTTGGGCCGCGGCACCTCGGGCACCTGCTTCACCTTCTCGTCGGCTGCGGTGTCGATGGACTTCAGCCCCTTGCCCTGCTGCTTGCGCACGGCAGCACGGCAGGCGGCTGCATCGAGCGCCACGGGTGCACCGGCATCGACACTGCCGGGCGCCGTGAGGGCACCACCGCGCCCCTCGCCCGCCGAGGAACAACCGGTAGCGAGCAGCAGCCCCAGGGCCAGCACCAGATGGCGGCGGGGCGAGCGGGTGAAAGAATCGGCAGGCGACGCCTGGCGGAAGGCATCCTGCGGGTGACGGGACAACCGGCCTGCCGCAGACGCAGCAGGAAAGGAGCGGTGATCAGTCATGAGGGACGGCGCGAGCAGACGGCAGAAAGAAAGGGAAATTCTTCCACAGCCATCCGCCGGCGATATGCGACAAGTTACCGCTGTGCGCTACCAATCGTAAAAGTGCTGCCAGCATCTCTCGTTTGTCGACAGACGCGACAAAAAACAGCGGGATACGGACACATGGCAGCACACGATGGCGCACAAAAAGAAAAACCCATCCGGCCGAGGGGCGACCGGATGGGTGGCTGCATGGGCGATCACGTCGGGTCTGATGCCCTTGGCGATGCCACCGGTACGATGCCGAAGCAGGGACACCGGTCTGGGAGGAGAAGCAGCAGCGAAAGCGGTTGAAAAACAGCGAGGGCTTCGTCAGCCTGGCATGCCCAAAACAGCGGGCAAGGCCACTAAGGCAGTACCGGGCAGCGTCCGGCCCCCGGGCGCGTCAGGAAGGTATCCAGTCGGTGCGCAGGAGCAACTTGGCCAGACGCAGCCAGGTGTAGGCCATGCCGGCGCCCAGCACCAGCACGGCAAGCCCTGCCAGGCCCCCCGTGAGCCCCAGCTCGGGTGCCTGACCCGCAGCAAAGACACCCCCGAAGGCACCCAGTTCGACATGCCAGACCATGACGACGCTGAGCAGCACGACTGCCAGCAGCGTGAGGCGAAGCATCTGCCGGACGACGGCAGCACGCCCACGGTCGTATGCCTCCCGGTCGAGAGACTGAAGGGAAGCCGGGGTGGCAGACACTGCGTCCGAAATCGGGGCAGACATGGGGGTGCTCCTGTTTGCAAGGGGTATTGGGGTTAATCCCTAGAAGAATGACGGATTCCCGAACGCCCGACAAGCTGCCTGCCGCAATACGGGCCATTCAGCCCGATGATATGCGGCCTTCAAGACATCCAATAACCCCAGTCGTGCCCGCGCAAGCCCCGCAGCGCGTGCAGAACAAGGTGCCAGCCCCGCTGAATCCCGGATGGATTCAGCACGCACCAGGATCAGGGCAGCAGTGACTTGAGCGCATCCCACCAGCCCTGCGGCACCCAGAGCAGCGCGCCGGTCATCAGGACATAGCGCAGGAACTTGCCCAGCGCCATCCAGAGCACCGAGGGCACGACCGGCAGCTTCAGCCAGCCGGCCACGGCGCAGAGCGGGTCGCCCACCATCGGCAGGAAGGAGAACAGCATCGCCTTCGGCCCGAGCCGCTCCAGCCACTTCAGGTAGAGGGTCTGCTTTTCGGGGGCGAGCACCTGCTTGGCCCCCCGGCCGATGTAGTAGTTGATGGCCCCGCCGATGGTGTTGCCTGCGGTGGCCACCAGGATGGCATGCCAGAAGTGCTCCGGCTGCATCGACACGTAGGCGAACACGGCGGGCTCCGACCCCATCGGCAGCAGGGTGGCAGAGACGAGCGCCACCACGAACACCGTGGACAGCCCGTTTCGCGGCATCGCAAACCAGTCGAGCAACGAGTAGAAGAAGGATTCGAGCACGTGAATTTGAGGAGAAAAAGCCCCGGGCGTCTGCAAAAGCGTCTTATTATATGAGGTTGGCCGCGATGAGCGGCCCTGTTCCTTTTCGTCACCCCCCGTGACAACGCGCTGTTCCGCTCCATGTCCACCGAGTATCTGAAACGCATCCTCAACGCCCGCGTCTATGACGTGACCGACGAAACACCACTCGATCCGGCGCCGGCGCTGTCGGCCCGAATCCGCAACACGGTGCTGCTCAAGCGCGAGGACATGCAGCCGGTGTTTTCCTTCAAGCTGCGCGGCGCCTACAACAAGATGGCCAGCCTTTCGGCCGAGGAGCGGGGGCGTGGCGTGATCGCCGCCTCGGCCGGCAACCACGCCCAGGGCGTGGCCCTGTCGGCACGCCGCCTGGGCTGCCGGGCCGTCATCGTCATGCCCGTTACCACGCCCGCCCTGAAGGTGAATGCCGTGAAGGCGCGGGGCGGCGAGGTGGTGCTGGCCGGTGAATCCTTCACCGACGCCTATCAGCATGCGCTGAAGCTCCAGGCCGAGCAGGGGCTGACCTTCGTCCATCCCTTCGACGACCCCGAGGTGATCGCCGGACAGGGTACTGTCGGCATGGAAATCCTGCGCCAGAACCGTGGCCCGCTCGACGCGATCTTCGTCGCCATTGGCGGGGGCGGCCTGCTGGCCGGTGTGGCGGCCTACGTGAAGGAAGTGCGCCCCGACGTGAAGATCATCGGCGTGGAAACCTATGATGCCGACGCGATGCGCCAGTCGCTGGCCGCCGGCGAGCCGGTCACGCTCGACGACGTGGGGCTGTTTTCCGACGGCACGGCCGTCAAGCGCGTGGGCGATCACACCTTCGATCTGTGCCGGCGGTATGTGGATGACATCGTGCTGGTGAACACCGACCAGATCTGCGCGGCTCTGAAGGATGCCTTCGAGGACACCCGTGCCATCCTGGAGCCGGCCGGCGCACTGGCACTGGCCGGGCTGAAGGCCTGGGCGGCGCGGGAACACTGCCAGGACAAGACGCTGGTGGCCATCGCCAGCGGTGCCAACATGAACTTCGACCGGCTGCGCTTCGTGTCGGAGCGCGCCGAGATCGGCGAGTCCCGCGAGGCGGTCTTTGCCGTCACCATCCCCGAGAAGCGCGGCAGCTTCCTCAACTTCTGCCGCCTGCTGGGCACCCGCAACGTCACCGAGTTCAACTACCGCCTCACCGATCCCGAGAAGGCCCACATCTACGTGGGCATCCAGGTGGGCAACCGCCAGGAGAAGGAAGAAATCGCTGCCCGCTTCCGGGCCGCGGGCCTCGACGTGCTGGACCTGACCGACGACGAACTGGGCAAGCTGCACCTGCGTCACATGGTGGGCGGGCGCTCGCCGCTCGCCAGCGACGAGGTGCTCTACCGCTTCGAGTTTCCCGAGCGGCCCGGCGCCCTGCTGCGCTTTCTGGAAGCCATGCACCCCAGCTGGAACATCTCGCTGTTCCATTACCGCAACCACGGGTCCGACTTTGCGCGTACACTCGTGGGCATTCAGGTACCAATAACAGAACGGGACACATACGCGCAGTTTCTCGACGGCCTGGGCTATCCCCACCAGAACGAGTCGGCGCACCCCGCCTACCGGATGTTCCTGACCGCACCAGCCCAGACGGCTGCCTCTGCATCGGACGCCCGGCAACCGGGGTAACGCCTTCATTCGTTACAAACGACCGGTTCAATGCAATATTTCAATCGCTCGTGCGTAGCATCCCGTGCCATACAATCAGACCATGAGAATCGCAATCATCGAAGATGACAAGGCCGTGTCATCACAACTGGTCCACTCCCTTGCCATCGAGGGTGACACCTGCCACCTGTACAGCGACGCAGCCGCCTTTCTTGCGGCGCTGCCCCGCGAGAGTTTCGACGCCTGCATCGTCGACCTGATGCTGCCGGGCATGGACGGCAAGGCGCTGGTTCGCCTGCTGCGCGAACGCAAGAACCCGCTGCCGGTTCTGGTGCTCACCGCCCACGACTCCGAAACCGAAGTCATTGCAGCGCTGGATGCCGGCGCCGACGACTTCCTCGTGAAGCCGGCCCGTGCCGGAGAACTGCGTGCCCGCCTGAAGGCACTGGTTCGCCGCGCCGGCCTGGGCGACCTGCACGGCTCGGTCTTCGAGTACGACCGCTTCCGCTTCGACCTGCAGCGCCAGACGGCCCAGGACGGCGGCCGGCTGATCGAGCTTACCCAGAAGGAATTCCAGCTTGCCCTGCTGTTCCTGAACAACATCGGCAAGCCATTGTCGCGTGGTCACATCCGCGAGGCTGTCTGGGGCCGCGACTCGGAAGTACCATCCCGAACGATGGACACCCACGTCTCGCGCGTGCGCAGCAAGCTCACGCTGCGGCCGGATGCCGGCTACCTGCTGGCGCCCGTCTACAGCTATGGCTACCGCCTGGAGCGACTGCGCGACGAAGACGGTGCCGCCACCAGCGACACACCGGGTGAAGACAACGCCTGACTTCCTCCCTGCTCTCATGGCACGTACCGATTCCCCGCCCGATTCGCTTCCCTCGTGCCAACACCAGCCGGCCACCGGGATGCCTTCCAGACGGCTGGCCAGCACTCTGCTGACGGGCCTGATGCTGGCATTTTCCAGCCTGTCGCTGCACGCACAGCCGCTACCCCCGGCCCAGCCCGCCGCGCCCCAGGCCACCCTGCCCCTTCAGCCGGGCAGCACCCAGGGCGAAGTGCTCTACACCGTCCAGCAGGATGACACGCTGGGCGTCGTGGCCGACAAGCTGCTCGACAACCCGGAGCGCTGGCGCGACCTGCAACGCCTGAACCAGATTCCGAACCCCCGGAAGCTGCAACCCGGCTCGCAGCTGCGCATCCGCACCGAGTGGCTGAAGCCTTCGGCCATCGAGGCCACCATCGCCAGTGCGTCCAACTCGGTTCGCATCGACGGCAAGCCGGCCACTGACGGCGCCTCCCTGAAGGAAGGCAGCACCATCACCACCGGCGCCGACAGTGCTGCCCTCATCACCCTGCCCGACGGCACCCGGCTGCGCATCCCCTCAGCCACCGAAGTGCGCCTGGAACGCCTGCGCTCCTACCTGGGCGAGAAGGATCTCGACGCCGGCTTCCTGCTGAACCGGGGCAGCATCGAGCCCGACTCCCCCGGCAAGCGCACCCGCCCGCTCAATGTCCGCACCCCGGCCGGCAACGCAGCCGTGCGCGGCACCCATTTCCGCGTGAAGGCAGGCGATAGCGGCCAGAGTACCGTGGAGGTGCTGCGCGGCCAGGTGGCAGCCGGCAACCGCCTGGGCACTGCCGATGTCGGTGCAGGCGAAGGCGCCTGGTTCACCCGCACCAGCAAGCCGGCCGTGGTGCCGCTGCTGCCCGCCCCCGATCTGGGCGAACTCGACGGGCAGACCTTCCGCCAGCCCGAGGCACGTGTACAGCTGCCGCCCCTGCCTGCCGACACCCGTGCCTATCACGTGCAGGTGGCCACCCAGTCGGCCTTCGACAAGATTCTGCTCGACACCCAGGTGAAGCAGCCGTGGTTTTCGCTGCGATCCACCCAGGACGGGCCGCATTTCGTGCGCGTCAGCCGCATCTCCCGTCAGGGGATGGAAGGCTACGACAGTGTCGCCCGCATCGAGGTGGCAGCCCGGCCACTGCCCCCGCAACTGCGGGCCCAGCCACCCATCGTGCCCGGCACCCAGCCCGTGCTGTTCCGCTGGCACGACCCCGAGGCACCTGCGGGCGTGGACACGCGCAGCTATCGCCTGCAGATTGCCCGCGACCCGTCCTTCAGCCAGATCCTTCATGACGTGACCGTGCCCCTCGATCAGGCACGGCTCTATCTCGTCACCCACGGCTCCCGCGAACGCTGGTGGCGGGTGGCCGCCATCCATGAGCGGCGACAAGGCCCCTTCAGCACGGCCCAGCAGTTCCGCCTGCGCCTGGGGGCACCGATCGAACACCGTGCCACTCCCGTCGAACAGCCCGCAGCTGCGCATGATCAGCCCAGTCCGCTCGCGCTGAACCGACAGCAGGCCCGCTGACCCCCTCCCACCGTGCACGCTCGCCCCACATCTCCACCGGGGCGAGGCCCCACAGAGTCAAGATCGCTGCACCCCATGCCGATTCGCGTCTACCAGCGCATCAACAAGGCCCTTGCCTCCCTGTCGCCCCCCAGACGCGCCCTCGGCGAATGGTGCCTGCTGACAGCCCTGCTGCTGGCCTTCACCCTCTGGCTCGGTGCCTGGGTGCAGCAATCCCCCGAATCGCGGCGGATGCCCGACCCCTCCAACACCGAAGACAGCCCCACGCTGGTCGATTACCTGAACCTGCGGCTCTACGACTTCGCCCTGCGCATGGACGGCACGCCGCCCACCGACGAAGTCGTGCTGATCGACATCGACGACATCAGCATGCTGCAGATCGGCCGCTGGCCCTGGCCCCGCCCGGTGCTGGCTGCGCTGGTCAACCGCATTGCCGAGGGGCGCCCGGATGCACTGGCCATCGACATCCTCTTTGCCGAAGTCTCCCCTCGCCCCCATGAAGACCAGCTGCTGCGCACCAGCCTGCAGGACGCTGCGCGTCAGGGCATCCGCGTGGTGCTGGCCGTGGGCAAGGAAGAAGGCGGCAACAACTATCTGCCCCTCTATCCCCTCGATCTGATCGCCAGCGGCAACCGGCTGGGCCACATCAGTTTCCACATCAGCCACGACGGCCTGGTCCGTGGCCTCTATCTGGACGAAGGCCACCTGCCCGCCCTGGCCCTGGCTCTGGTCGATCCCGATGCACACGCCGACCGGGGCAAGACCCTCGGCATGCTGCTGGAGCAGCGCTGGGACACGCGCGCCCCCATCCTGCCGGGCAACCTCTCGCAGCCGCCCCGACGCATCTCGGCCGCCGCCCTGCTGCGCGGCGATGTCCCTGTCAGCGACCTGAACGGCCGCAAGGTGCTGCTGGGCAGCACCGCGCTGGGCACGGGCGACTTCTTCGTCAGCCCCCTCGTCGGCAACGAGCCTCGCCGCATCGCCGGCCTCGAACTGCACGCGGTGGCTGCCCAGGCCCTGCTCTCCGATCGCGTCAAGAAGCCGGTCTCCACCACCCTGCAGGGAGTCATCGACATCGTGCTGGTGCTGCTGGCCATGCTGCTGCTCTACGGAACCTCCCCCATGCTCGGTCTGGCCATCGTGCTGGCCATCAGCGCCACGCTGCTGCTGGTCAGCTGGCTGCTGTTCGTGGCCGGCTACTGGCTGGCGCCGGGCGCCGTGCTCATCACCCTGGCGGTGGGCTATCCGCTCTGGAACTGGCGTCGTCTCACCGCCGCCTCGGTGGGCCTGCTGCGTCAGGCGCGCTCGCTCGAACTGGTGGGCGGCGTCTTCGGCAACAACAAGCCCATCTCCCCCTTCCACGAGCCCATCGCTGCCCAGCTCGACCGCATCCAGGTCGCCACCCAGCAGGTAGGCCGCCTCAACCGATTCCTGTCCGACAGTCTGCAGAGCCTGCCGCACCCCGTGCTGGTGGCCGACCACAACCAGCACCCCATCCTGCGCAACCAACGCTTCCTGAAGGCATTCGGCAACGTCGGTGAGTGCTGCGCCGACATCAGCGACTGCTTCCAGACCATCTTCGGCTCACTGCCCCAGGAAATGAATGGCGACCCCAGCCGCCTGACCGGCGAATGGGAAGACCTGCAGAAACGCCACTGGCGCGTGGACGTGAGCGCCACCGGTGCCGGCCCCGACGAGCGCCGCTGGCTGATCCAGTTCGTCGACCTGACGGCCCAGCGCCTGGCCGACCGCGAACGCGAAGAAACCCTGTCCTTCCTGTCGCACGACCTGCGCTCCCCCCAGGCCACCATCCTCGCCATCATCGAGAAACTGCGCCACGCCACCGACCCCGCCGAACGCGAGGCCGATCTGGATGCACTCGTCCGCCATTCGCGCCGGGCTCTCGAACTCACCGATGGCTTCCTCGCCTACACCCGGGCAGAGATCAAGCAGATCCAGGTCGAGGAATTCGACCTGAACGACCTCATCACCGAAGTCGTCGACCTGGCGTGGTTCAGCGCCACTGCCAAGAAAATCCGCCTCGTCCACGAAGCCGGCGACCCCGCCCCCATCTCGGGCGACATCGACCTGCTGCGCCGCGCCCTCTCCAACCTCGTCGAGAATGCCATCCGCCACGGCCCGGTCGACAGTTTCATCGAACTGGGTCTCGTCACCCAATCCGAGCACTACCTGGTCACCGTGCGCGACCAGGGCCCCGGCGTGCCGCCCGAAAAGCAGGCGCTCATCTTCAAGCCCTTCTGGCAGGCCGAAGGCGGTGGCGACGACGGCGACAAGACCCCGCACGGCAGTGCCGGCCTGGGCCTGGCGATGGTGCAGAAAGCCATCCGCCGCCACGGCGGCAGCATCCGCGTCTACAACCACCCCCAGGGCGGCGCCATCTTTGAGATCACCCTGCCGCGCGAAACCCCGGAGCGCCCGGCCGGCTGAAAAGGATGAACAGACCAGCCGCCCGGTTGACCGCTTGACCCGAGCGGCGGCGGAGCGGCAGGATGACCAATGGCTGACCGTCGGCAAAACTGTCTTGCACACAACTTGACCAAGATCACAAACGATTCCCCCACTTCATGCTGAACTATGGGAGCCGTATCATTCAGGGTGCTGCATGCCGGTTTCCTGCAGCCCCGGCCTGATGACATCACCGGCCCGATACGCCGGCAGCCCCTTGCCAGGCATGGCTGGCCAGGTCATCGAGCCCTTTTGTCATCGGCCCCTTTTTCAACCGGATACCTGATTCCGCTGCCGCGTCCATATCTTCATACACACCAGCCTGCCGCCTCGCTAGCCCCATGATCGTGTCCCGTTCGTCCCGCCACCGGATTTGCTGAGCCTTTCATCATGGCACTGCTCACCCTGGGACTCAACCACACCACCGCACCGCTGTCACTGCGGGAAAAGATCGCCTTCCCCACGGTGGAAGCGGTCGGGGCTGCCCTTGCCGATCTGCGCCGGCACATGCGCTCGCTGGCCCCCGAGGCCACCATCCTCTCCACCTGCAACCGCACCG
>JAUNHU010000025.1 GCA_030523825.1 Lautropia sp.
GCGAGACGCGGTTCTTCTCCTGGTCGAACTTGAGCACCTTGGCGGTGATTTCCTGCCCGACCTGCAGCACTTCCGTCGGGTGACGGACACGGCGCCATGCCATGTCGGTGATGTGCAGCAGACCATCGACGCCGCCCAGGTCGACGAACGCACCGTAGTCGGTGATGTTCTTGACCACGCCCTGGACGATGGCGCCTTCGGACAGCGTTTCGAGCAGCTTGGCGCGCTCTTCACCCTGCGACAGCTCGATGACGGCACGACGCGACAGCACGACGTTGTTGCGACGACGATCCAGCTTGATGACCTTGAATTCGAGGGTCTTGCCTTCGTACGGCGTGGTGTCCTTGACCGGACGGGTGTCGATCAGCGAACCCGGCAGGAAGGCACGGATGCCGTTGGTCATGACGGTGAGACCGCCCTTGACCTTGCCGGTGACGGTACCGCTGACCAGATCGCCAGATTCCAGCGCGAGTTCGAGCTGCACCCAGGCAGCCAGACGCTTGGCGCGGTCACGCGACAGACGGGTTTCACCGAAACCGTCTTCCAGCGAGTCGATGGCCACCGACACGAAATCGCCTTCCTGGACTTCCAGCTCGCCACGGTCGTTGTAGAACTCCTCGACCGGCACGTAGCTTTCGGACTTCAGGCCAGCGTTGACGACCACGTAGTTGTGATCGACGCGGATGACTTCGGCGGTGATGACCTCACCCTGCCGCATCTCCTGACGCTTGAGGGATTCTTCGAACAGGGCGGCAAAGCTTTCTTCCGCTGCCGGATTCTGGGTAACTGCGTTGCTCATTGATATCCAAAAGATTCTCGCCAGTCGCGTTGCTGCCCATGCTGACAACGACGATCCGGCGGTGTTGCCGAAAACCCCGGGCGATCGGAGCGTGACGGGCGCCCGGGCAGTGAAGCCGTCGTCATGGTTGCGACGGCCGGAAAACCGATGAGATGAAGGACGACGGAGGCCATTCGGACCGGAACGGCGCCACGGCCCGACGATGCGATGCCGGAAAACGGCAACAGGATCGCTCCTGGCCCCTTATTGACGTTGCCGCCAGGCGCCAAGGACACGATCCACCGTTTCGTCGATCGACAGGTCGGCAGAGTCGAGCCAGAACGCATCGGCTGCCGGCTTGAGCGGCGCAGCGGCGCGCCCGGCATCCCGACGGTCCCGCTCCTTCAAATCATGCAAAATCTGGTCGAGTTTAACAGAGAATCCCTTCCCGATGAGCTGGTTGTAGCGGCGCTGCGCCCGCGCCTCGACACTGGCCGTGAGAAAGACCTTGAGCTTTGCGTCGGGAAAGACCACCGTACCCATGTCGCGCCCGTCGACCACCAGCCCGGGCGCCTGACGGAACCGGTGCTGCAGATCGAGCAGCGTGGCCCGCACGGCCGGATGCACGGCAAGGCGCGATGCCTGCACGCCCACCTCGTCGGCACGGATGTCGTCGGCAACATCCACCCCGTCGAGAAACAGCTCGCCCTGTGTGCCGAAGGCCAGATCGAGAGCCTGCGCAGCCCTCAGGGCAGCCCCCTCATTGGCACCGTCCTGCCCGGCACGGATGAGCTTGAGCGCCACCAGCCGGTAGAGCACGCCACTGTCCAGATAATGAAAGCCCAGCTTGCTGGCAACGATGGCCGCCACCGTCCCCTTGCCTGAAGCCGTGGGGCCGTCGATGGCGATCACCGGAGCGACTTGACTGACAGTTGTGGCAGCAGACGGGGGAACGTTGGCGGACATGGTCGACCTCGGAGTGATGCGGCGGAAGGTTATGGGTGGAATTCCGTGGATGGCCTGCCGTTACCGCAACGGCATGGCCGGATGTTGACTGGCAGGAAGGCCCCTCGATGGGCGCACAGCGTCCGCACCCGACAACCACTGACGAGCATGTGCATCAACAGCAGCGCCAGGGCGCCCGGCAGGCGCCACAACGGCGGGCGGAACGCTCAGCCTGCCGAGACGCGAATGTCGAGTCCGACCGAGTTGGCCAGCGTCACGAAGCCGGGAAACGATGTTGCAACATTCGTGGTGTCAAGGATACGGATTGTCTGACGGCTGCGCAACGAGGCCACGGAAAAGGACATGGCAATCCGGTGGTCGCCGTGCGATTTGACCGTGCCTCCCTGAAATACGTGCTTTTCGCCTCCCCTGCCCTGGATGCGCATGCCATCGGGCAGCACCTCCACCGGAAAGCCCAGGGCAGCCAGCCCGTCGGCCATCACCTGAATGCGGTCGGATTCCTTCACCCGCAGTTCCTCGGCCTCCCGCAGCACGGTTTCGCCCTCGGCGCAGGCAGCCGCGATGAACAGCGCCGGAAACTCGTCGATGGCGAGCGGTACCCAGGCCGGGTCGATCTCGATGCCCTTCAGCCCGCCACCGCGCACCGTCAGGTCGGCCACCGGCTCTCCGCCAACCGTGCGCGGATTCGATTCGGTGATGTCGGCCCCCATCGCCCGCAGCACGTGCAGCACGCCGGTTCGGGTGGGGTTCATGCCCACATGGCGGAGGATCAGCTCGGAACCCGGCGTGATCGCCGCAGCAACCAGGAAGAAGGCTGCCGACGAGATGTCGGCCGGCACGTCCACACGCGCCGCCTTCAGCTTCTGACCGCCACGCACCGAGGCCGTCGGCCCGTCGCGCTTCACGTCCACGCCAAAGGCGGTCAGCATCCGCTCGGTATGGTCGCGAGTGGGCGCAGGCTCGGTGACACGGGTTTCGCCCTCGGCGTAGAGGCCGGCCAGCAACACGGCCGATTTCACCTGCGCGCTGGCCACCTGCATCTGCAGGTCGATGGCCTTCAGGCCCGACACCGGATGAACCACGAGCGGCGGCTTGCCGTCCTGGCTGTCGATGTGCGCGCCCATGCGCGACAGCGGGTCGATGACGCGGCGCATCGGCCGGCGCGAGAGACTTTCGTCACCGATCATCCGGCAGCCGAAGCGCTGCCCGGCCAGCAAGCCGGAAAGCAGGCGCATCGAGGTGCCCGAGTTGCCGCAGTCCAGATCGCCCGCCGGTGCCTTCAGGCCGTGCAGGCCCACACCGTGCACCACCACCCGGCCATTGTCCGGCCCGTCGATCTGCACGCCCATCGCCCGGAAGATGTTGGCCGTGGCCAAGGCGTCGGCGCCTTCCAGAAAGCCGTGGACCTCGGTGCTGCCTTCGGCCAGCGCGCCCAACATGATCGAGCGGTGGGAAATGGATTTGTCGCCCGGGACGCGAATATCTCCACGCACCTGTCCGGCCGGTGCAGCTTCGTATGCTTCAGACATGAACTATTTCCTCCCGGGAACCCCGGCAAATCTCTAGACTGATGGTCGATCAGACAGGAAGAACGGCCCCATCAACTGACCGCGTTGGCACCAGCGTCGCCCTGCCGCCGACAACCGGTCTCCCACCCACAGGTAAAAGAGCTATGTTCAACTGGTTTCGCCCTTCGAGCAAATCGGCTCCCCGCATCGCGCCTGCTGGCCGCTCCACCGAACCTGCGGCCGCCAGGACGATGACGATGGCCGAGATCAACGCAGCCTTTCCCGATGCCCGTCAGCTCAGTTCCCGCGCCAAGACCATTCTGGTCAAGCTGCCGGCTGAGGTTCGTCCGCTGCACAGCGCCAGCACGCACCCGTGGATGCTCGACCGCCTGCTGGACAAGTGGGACACACCGGCCGTGTTCCGCTCGGAACTGAACGACCTGCTGATCGACACCCGCGGTGGCCGCAAGGGCTTCGACTTCGACACGCTGACCGAACTGACTGCACTGGGCGACTATTACAACAGCCACGTGCATCCGCTGCGCAACAACGGCTGGGCCTCGATCGACCCGCGGCGCTGATTTTCCTGCGCCAGTCTGCGTGCGGTTTTCGCGCAGCGCGCAGACTGGCGCAGTTCGCCATGATGACAGGCGCTCCCGGACAGGGGCGCCTGTCGTCGTTTGTGTTCCCCGCCCTGCACACACCCAGCCCCCGGCATCAGCGGTATCGGCATCACCGGGGTTGTCGGCCGGCCCTGGCAATACATGCCGACGCGGACCATACCTGGCCTGCCATCCCTGTGTCTGGCATGGCAACGGGGGCGACATTGCGGAAGGGGGCTCCGCCTGCCTGCGTGAACAGCGGATGGATGACCCAGGCAAGCCCGCCCCCTCAGACAAAAGCCCCCTGCGGGGCCGGGACGCCACGGCAGGGCCAACAAGCGCCGCGCAGGCATGCTATCTTCCCAAGGCTCGGGGATCGGCATACATGGCCGGTCTGCAACCTCATTCATCCTGCCTGCGGGAGGCGCAAAACATGACATTCCAGATCAACAGCAACGGCCTTGGCATCGACAACGTTCAGGAAGGCACGGGTGACACCGCCCAGGCCGGTCAGGTCGTCACGGTGCACTACACCGGCTGGCTGTGGGAGGCCGATCCGTCGAACCCCGAAGGCGGGCGTGCCGGCCGCAAGTTCGATTCCAGCAAGGATCGCAACCAGCCTTTCCGCTTCGGTCTGGGCCGTGGCGAGGTGATTCGCGGCTGGGACGAGGGCGTGGCCGGCATGAAAGTGGGTGGCAAGCGTCGCCTGCTGATCCCGGCCGAGATGGGCTATGGTGCCCGCGGTGCCGGCGGCGTCATTCCGCCCAATGCCACCCTGCTGTTTGAAGTGGAACTGCTGGGCGTCTGAAGCATAGATGAGCAAACCCAATGCACAAGGCCACGCGGGCAGCGTGGCCGATGAATCGGCGTCGCCCAGCAATTTCATCCGCCAGGCCATCGACGCCGATCTGGCGAGCGGCAAGCTGGACAGCCGCCCCTGGGCGGGCAAGCCGGGCACGGCCGAGGTGCAGCGCACCGGCAACCCCGACCCGGCGCGCATCCGCACGCGCTTTCCGCCCGAGCCCAACGGTTTCCTGCACATCGGCCATGCCAAGTCGATCTGCCTGAACTTCGAGCTGGCCAACAGCTATGGCGGGCGCTGCCATCTGCGCTTCGACGACACCAACCCCGAGAAGGAAAACCAGGAGTACGTCGATGCGATCATCGACTCGGTGCGCTGGCTGGGGTTTGACTGGTGCGCCGATGACGGCGAAAAGAATCTCTATTTCGCCAGCGATTATTTCGAGATCTTCTATGAAGTCGCACGGCGGCTGATCCAGAACGGCCATGCCTATGTGGACAGCCAGAGCGGCGAGGAAATCCGCCTGAATCGTGGCACGCTGACCGAGCCCGGCAAGGATTCGCCCTTCCGCAACCGGCCGGCCGACGAGAGCCTGCGCCTCTTTGAGGAGATGCGGGCCGGCAAGCATGCGGAAGGCTCGATGGTGCTGCGCGCGAAGATCGACATGGGCTCGCCCAACATCAACCTGCGCGACCCCATTCTCTATCGCATCCGCCTGGCGCATCATCATCGCACCGGCAATGCCTGGCCGATCTACCCGATGTATGACTACGCGCATCCGCTGGAAGATGCGCTGGAAGGCATCACCCATTCGCTGTGCACGCTGGAGTTCGAGGATCACCGCCCGCTGTACGACTGGCTGCTGGCCCGCACCGCCGAAACCGGACTGCTGGATGCCCCCCTGCCCCGGCAGATCGAATTCGCGCGGATGAACCTCACCTACACCATCACCAGCAAGCGCAAGCTGAAGGCGCTGGTGGACGAGGGCATCGTCGATGGCTGGGATGATCCGCGGATGACGACGATTGCCGGCCTGCGCCGTCGCGGCTACACGCCGTCGTCGATCCGGCTGTTCTGCGAACGGGCCGGCATCTCGAAGGCCAGCCAGCTGATCGAGATGGCCGTGCTGGAGCAGACGGTGCGCGAGGATCTGGAGCCGAAGGCCAACCGGATCAACGTCATCACCGATCCGCTGAAGCTGGTCATCGAGAACATGGCGGCCGACGTGCGCATTCCCTGCGAGGCGCCGCGCCACCCGCATCATCCCGAACGGGGCATGCGCCAGTTCGAGCTGAGCCGCGAGCTGTGGATCGAGCGCGAGGATTTTGCCGAGAACCCGCCCAAGGGCTTCTTCCGGCTGGCGCCGGGGCAGATGGTGCGCCTGCGCTATGGCTACGTGGTGCGCTGCACCGGCGTGGAGAAGGATGCCGAGGGCAATGTCACCGAGGTGCGCTGCGAATACCTGCCAGACACGAAATCGGGCACGCCCGGTGCCGACAGCGTGAAGGTGAAGGGCAACATCCACTGGGTGTCGGCCTCCGACGCCGTGCCGGTGGAGTTGCGCATCTTCCAGCCGCTGTTTCTGGATGCCCAGCCCGACGCGGGCGGGCGCGATCCGCTGGAAAACATCAACCCCGACTCGAAGCAGGTGCGCATGGGCTGGGCCGAGCCCTCGGTGCGTGAGGCGCAACCCGAGGAGCCCTTCCAGTTCGAGCGCCAGGGCTATTTCGTGGCCGACCGCGTCGACTTCAGCGCCGACAAGCCGGTGTTCAACCGGGTCACGACGCTGAAGGACTCCTTCGGCAAGAAGAAGGGCTGAAAAAGCCCCTGGGCCCGATGAAGGCCGGAGCGGCTTCGTGCTGCTCCGGCCTTTTCCGTATTCTGGCTTCGTGCTCTGGCGTGGCCTGATGGGCTCTGCCCCGCGCCAGTCTGGCCGCCCTGCGCCTGCCCGGCGACCCCACATCTCTGCCGCGCTCAAGTCAGGAACACTTTTCCCCTGACCGCAGGTCCTCGGTCTGATGGCAAACCCGCCGTCATCCGATGGGGGTTCTCCAGCGCTTGCGCCTGTGCCTGAACCCGTCCCCTTTCCGCTCAAGCCCCTTCGTCGTCACGCTGCCAAAGGGTCTTGTGGCCAAACGCCACCTGGTTGTCGGTGAATTTCAGCTGCTGCAGCGACAGGCTCCAGACATCGGCCGGGATCTGGCGCGCCATCGGGTGTCGTTGCGCATAGCAGGCAAACGCGGCCTCCCGCCCGGCATCCTCTGTCAGACGGCAGGCATGTGCCCGGAACTGCACGCCCCGGATGTCCGCAACCTGCGCCGGCTGCCCGGCAATCGTGCCGGCAACGTCGGGACGCACCAGCATCATGCGGCCATGCAGCGTGCTGGCAGAACTCATCACGATCAGCCGCCCCGAAGTCTCGTCGAACACGTAGAAGCAACTGGCTGCCCAGAGCGAGCCATCGGCATCGCCAACCGCCAGGCTGAGGACATGGTTGGCATCAAGAAAGCGGCAAATGGATTCGGGGATGGGGGTCATGGGATCGCAGGGGGTTGAAGGATGCGCGTGCGCGGAATGATTGTGACAGCCTCAGGCGACGCAGCGAACAAAAGCCGCCGTGCAGGGGGAATCAGGCTTGATACCCGCCCTTGCCCATGCCCCGGCAGCAGGCTGGTCCCACAGGATCACACGATCGCAGCGTTGTCACGATCTCTTGCATGATCCCTTGACGGGGTTCGCACCTTGACGGGCTGCGGCTCAATGCGGGTCAACCCGTTCCGCCCCATGCCCCTTGCCTGCCCCACGCCCGGCCTCCTTTTCCCGAGATGATTGCATCAAGGATTGAATTTGCTAATGAAAATGATTAGTAATAAACTATTCAGACGCTTTGTCATCATCTGACCCACGTCGGCCAGTCCTGTGCAGGCACCCGCCACGCAGCCCCCGGGGTGCTGTGGCCACCGGGTTGCCCTGAAGGCCACTGCCGGAACCGGTGAATGGGGTTGAGGAGACCGGGCCGGAATCCAGGCGGGCGGGTGAGGTTCCACCACCCACCAGCCCCCGGCGGCATTCTGTTCGCCTGGAATATCCGCCCTGCCCGGCGCCTTCCCTTGTGCCCGCGTCACCTTGTGCTGTGCCCGCGTCGGTCTGAACGGAGAACACGCCCACCATGCAAGACCGTGACCTCTATCTGCGGGATCGCCCCTCGCTGGCGATCCTGAAGAATCCGAACGAAACCGATCTGCTGGATGTAGCCAACTTCGAGCCGACGATGCGCCAGCCGGTGAAGCTCCCTGTCGACAATGGATCGCGGCGCCGCAAGCTGTGGGATCTGGCCTCGCACTGTCACTGTCCGGTCATCGGTCTGTGCCTGTCGATGACGGTGCTTCGCAAGCTGGCCGCCCGGGTGATGGAAGCCCCGCTGCCCGATGACGACTACGAGCTGCACGTGAATGCAGTCAATGAATGTCGCCGGCGCGGCCCGCTGGCCGAGCTGCTGAACAAGGAACTGGATCAGCGCTATGCCGCGGCCATCCGCAAGCTGAACGGCGTGAAGACTGCCGACGCGCTCTACCGGCAGTGGCAGGCTTTCGTCGGACGGAACGAGACCACGGCCGGGCTCTGGGCCTGCATGACGCACCCGCGCTGCGATCCGGGCACGCTGGAACGCATCTACCGCGAAGTCCACATGCTGCAGCATCAGGCCAGCGCCATGTCACGCGAGAAGGATGAGAAATTCCAGACATTGCAGGAAGAACATGCCCGTTGCCTGCAGGATGTCGAAAAATCTCGGATGCGCTACCAGCAGCTGCAGCAGGAGAAGGCCAGCGAGACCGAGGCGCTGAACACCGAATTGCTGCGGCTGCGCACCGACAATGCCGGCAAGGAAAACACCATCCGCCAGTTGCAGGCCGAGCTGGCATCACTGCGTCAGCACGCCGAGGATCTGGACAGCCGGATCGAACTGGCCGAGCAGGTACGCTGGCTGAGTGACCGCAATCAGGAACTGATGCAGCGTATCGTCGAGATGCGCCGCGCCACCTGCATGCCCGAGCAGTACGCGCCTGGCACGGCCCTGGGCACATCCGGCAGCAATCGCGCCACCGAACCGGGAGCGGAAGGCGAATCGCGGAACGCCACCTCCATCAGCCGGACGCCCCAGGGCGGCACGGTCGCAGCTTCGGGCGCAACCGCCTCCGGCCCGGAAAACGAGGCAAAGGGCCAGCCTGCCGGCGCCCGTGCCACGGCCGGGCGTCACAATGGCCCCCTGACGACGGGCTTTGCCGACGCAGGCACCGTGCCTGCCGGGGCAGACATGGCGGCCGACGCCACAGCGGCACAGCCAGACGCCAGCCCCGACGGACTGGACTCGCGTGCGGTGCTCTGCGTGGGTGGCCGGCACGCCGCCATCTCCATCTACCGGCGCATCGTCGAGAAGAAAGGCGGCCGCTTCATCCACCACGACGGCGGGCGAGAAGACAGCGTTCACCGGCTGGATGCCAGTCTGGCGGCAGCCGATCTGGTCATCTGCCAGGCCGGCTGCATCAGCCACAGTGCCTACTGGCTGGTGAAGGATCACTGCAAGCGCACGGGCAAGCGCTGCGTGTATGTGGACAAGCCCAGCGCCAGCGCCTTTGCACGCGGGCTGGAACAGAGCGTGCAGGAAAACGGCACCATCCCCCTGGTCGACGTATCGGAGGCATGAACATGCAGATCACACCCCGTACCCGGGCCCGCATCGAGCTGATCGGCTTCTCGATTCTGGTCATGTCCATCTGGCTGCTGGTGCCGCTGACCGGGCCGGCCTGAGCGCGAGCACCTGCACATCGGGCCACTTGCGGGGCCATCCTCAGTCGCCAGTCACTGTCGCCGGGCCAGCACGGTTCAGATCGTGTCGGGCAGCTTGCTCAGCAACTGATCGACGATGCTGCTCTCGTTCTTCTCGAAGACGCGGATGCGTACCGGCAGCATCCGCAGTGAAGGCGCCAGCCAGACATCGAAACGTGGCGCCTGCGGATCTCCCGGCTTGCGCACCGAGATGCGCAGCGTGTCGAAGGTGCCCGCTCCGGTTTTCTGCGATTCGGTACCCACCACCTGAAAGAAGGGCTCATCGACCTGATGACTGCCCGCCAGCGGCAGCGCGAACTGTCGGCCCTTCTGCAGGGCAGGCCGGCCGTTGCGGGCCAGCAAGCCCAGCTGGAAGAAGATGGAGAGACGGTCCTGCGTGCCCTCGGGATAGGGGTAGTCGGGCCCCTGCCCGCCCTGGCGCACGGCCGGGGGATTGGTCTCGAACACGAAGGTGCGCTCGGGACGCTTGCCGCGCTTTTCGGTATAACGCTGCGGATGGAAACCCTTCGCATCGAGCAGCCCGGAACTGCTCTGGTTGAGCGTGCCGGAATAGAAAACGGCCAGCATGCCGGTGGCTCGCGCCTCGGTGCTGAGTCGATAACGCGCGCCCTGCCGCGAGAAGCGATAGGTGGCATGAGCCACCCGCATGTCCTGCACCGATCCCCGGCTGTAGTACACGTCGAAATCGAGCGCGAAGGCATCGGCAAGCGCCGGCAGCGATGCCAGCACGGGGTTCTGTGACGAAGCCGCCGCGGCCGGTGGGGATGCAGACGCCGCTGGCGGGGATGATGCACCGGTCTTGCCGTCCGGTGTGGGCGCACGCACGACAGCGGGGCGTGAGGCCGTGGACGGAACGCGCCCAGCGCCACTGCCTCCCGAAGCCCCGGCCTCGCTGGCCCCCGCATCTGCCGATGCTGCCCCCAGCACGGCTGCCGACGAGAGGAATACCCGGGAGAGGGGGCGGTTGAGCACCCCGGTCAGCAGGGAGGAAGTGATACGGCGTCGGCGAAGGGATACAGTCATCTTGCAGGCGTGTTCATGTGGAAAACGGCCCTGCCCGGTCAGAGACGAACAGGCCGATTTTCCAGCTCATCAGGGTTGCGGTCTCCGGACCTTGCCGGCAGGAATTCGGTCAGCGCCTGATTCAGCAATTCGATGGCAGCGATAACCCCGTCGACCCGGTTGCCACCACCGATGCCCGCACCGACGACCCGCTGGCACGCCTGTTGCCAGATGTCTGCCGGCAGCAGCTGATGCACCAGCCGATCGGCGATGATCTCGACGGCACGGTCTGCCGTCAACAGGTAAATGAGAATACCGGTGTTTTCTTCGGTATCCCAGACACGCTGCTCCCCAAAAACCTGGAGGGCGCGTTCGCGGGCACTGAGCCCCTGACGCAGGCTTCGCCAGCCAAGGGCCGACTCGATGGCGAAGCAGATCTCGCCGCGATGGCGCTGCTCACCGGCATCAATGGCAGCCTCGATGCGCTGGAATGCCGCCTCGTCAAAGGCGCGGAGCACCGGGTCGGGTGCCAGGCCACTGTGGCGCCACCAGGCACCCAGCCCACGGGAAGCCGATGGTGAAAAACCGGCTCCCCCCGCTTTCGTGCGAGGCGTATCGGCTACACGCTCGTTCTGGGCTACCTCGGCACCCGGCCGCTCGCGGCGCACCGGAGCGTGTTCCGCCGCCGGGCGGCCGTCATGGAAATCAGGATCACCAGCCACCGGATGCACCTCCTCCACCAAAACCGCCGCCTCCGCCGCTGAAGCCACCGCCTCCGCCGCCGCCAAAGCCACCACCGCCACCGAAGCCGCCCCCGAAACCACCGGCGGCGCCTCCCCGATAGCTGTGCCGGCCCATCCGGCGCATGTTGCCCGATGAATGCGACGTGGCACGCAATATCAGCACGCCGAGTGCCACGATGATGGCGCCCACCACCGCAACCAGCAGCACGCCCAGCTCGGTGAACAGGATGAAGCCTGCCCCTGCCCCGGCCAGCAGCGGGCCGAGCACGCGCCCGACGATGTGCGACACGATGACGCCCCCGACGAGGCAGAAGAACATCAGCGGCAGGCCTTCTTCAAGCAACAGCTCGCTCATCGTGGCCGGCTGGCGCGCCGTGCTGCGCTGGGACGGCAGCGGCAACTCCTCGCCGTTGATGCGGGCGATGATGCTGTCGACGCCGGCATTGATGCCGCCATACCAGTCGGACTGCCGGAAACGCGGCCGCATCTGCTGGTCGATGATGCGTGCGGCCAGCCCGTCGGGGATGGCGCCTTCGAGCCCGTAGCCGACCTCGATGCGCATCCGCCGGTCGTCACGCGCGACCAGCAGCAGCACGCCATCGTCCACGGCCTTGCCGCCGGAACGGGCATTGCCCTTGCCCCGGCCGAGCTTCCAGGCTTCTGCCACGCGGATCGAATATTGCTCGATGGCTTCGGGCTGGGTGGTGTCCACGATGAGCACCGCCACCTGACTGCCCTTGTCCCGGTCGAGCGCGCGCAGCTTGTCGGAAAGCGCCTGACGCTGGCCGGCATCAAGCATGCCCACCGTGTCCATGACCGGATCGGTGAGTGCCGGCACGGGACGCGGCTGCTGCGCCTGCACCGTGGCCGGCAGGAAGGACAACAGGCCAAGCACCAGCAGGAACACGCCCAGCTGCAAGGCCCCCACTTGCCGGATCACGCGCCCTGCCATCATGCGCATGCCTTACTGTTTCTGGCCGGCTGCGCCAGCATTTTCGGGAGAGCCCGACGGGGCAGGCAGTGCCTTGCCGTCGGCCGGCGCGGGCAATGCAGGCGCGTTGCTGCCACCAGCAGGTGCCGACCCGGCATTGCCGGCGGGCGCGCCGCTGCGCGGGGCAGCACCTGCACCACCGCCAAAGTCCACGCTGGGCGCATTGGAGATGGCGGCCTCGTTCTCGACGGTGAACTGCGGCTTGGCGTTGTAGCCCATCACCATCGCGGTGAGATTCACCGGAAACTGGCGCACCAGCACGTTGTATTCACTGATGGAATCAATGTAGCGCTTGCGGGCCACCGTGATGCGGTTCTCGGTACCAGCCAGCTCGGCCTGCAACTCGCGGAAGCTCTGGTCGGCCTTCAGCTGCGGATAGTTCTCGGCCACCACCATCAGGCGTGACAGCGCGCTGCCCATGCTGGCCTGCGCGTTTTCAAACTGCTTCAGCGAGCCTTCGTCGCCCGGGTTGACCTGGATCTGCCCCACCTTGGCGCGCGCCTCGGTCACCTGGGTGAGCACCTCCTTCTCGTGGCTGGCATAGCCCTTGACGGTGTTGACCAGGTTGGGAATCAGGTCGGCACGGCGCTGGTACTGGTTGACGACCTCGGCCCAGGCACTCTTGGTGCCTTCATCGCTGCGCTGGATGTCGTTGTAGCCGCAGCCTGCAAGCGTGGCTGCCGTGATGCCAATGGCGGCCCACTGGCCCAAGCGGCGGGAAATCCGGGAGGTATCCATCACGTTTCTGATGCTCCATGAACGATAAACAGAGAGAAAACCGCCGCCCCCCGGAAAACAGGGCATGCCGGCCAGCGCGTCCACGGCGGCGCGGGTGTACCGGACCCAAACGGCGGATTCCATGCGGGGATATTACCCGCTGCACGCGCCCCTGAGCGTTTCACCTCGTCAGGCGCCCCGTTTTTCTTCCTGGCAGCAAGACTTTGTCACACCCGGGAACCCACTGAAATCCGACAGCCGGCACATGCCAGCCAGCAGCGGAAGACAGGCGCCCCCGGGTGGCTCACATAAGCCCCCCGGCTCGGCCCCCATGACACAGAGGCCGAAACCGGCGCCCCTTTTCAAGCGAGCCAAAGGCGGCGGACAGAGCCGGCGGCAAACAGCGCCATCGCGGATGCACGCCGGCCCCGCCACGGCATCACAACCACTGCACCAGCGAAACCCCGAGGCCGAAGCGGGTCTGGCGGTGGTTGTAGTCGATCAGGCTGAAACCATAGCCATGAAAGAGTTGCACGTGCCCTTTCAGGTAACTGCTGATCGGGAAGGAATAATCCAGCCCGGCGGTTCCGCGGGACTTGCTGCCCAGATTCAGCGTGTGACGGAAGGTGCCGGACAGCTCGTGTCCGCCCCGACGGTAGACCGCCACCACCTCGGCCCTGCCCAGGAAGTCGTTGATGTCCGGGTTGTCGTCATCCTCGTCCGATTCCGGGATGCGGACCCAGGGCCGCACCAGCAGCGTCCAGCGGTTGCGCTCCAGCCCCATCTGGAAGATGACGCGGTTCCAGCTGCGCGACAGCGGCAGCGGCCGGCCGTTGGACTGGTGGTTGAGCGACACCGACGCCATGCGGGCGCGCCACTTGCCCAGACTGAAGTCCAGCGGCATCACCGCCATCACCTCGGGCTCGTAATTGGTTTCGCGGAAAGGACGCGACAGGGTGCCACTGTAGATCTGCCAGAGCGACATCTGGGTGTAGGCGGCCCAGATGTCGACCTTCGAGCCGAACAGGTCGTCGAACACCTTGGACTTGAAACTGAGCTGAAAGCGTGCCTCGATGCGTTTGCCCTGGCTGGCGTCCAGCGACGGATTGCCATCGACGCCGGAGGCGTTATTGAGCGGGTTGGTGGAACTGGGCGAGCGATTCAGGCTGGAGGTGCCGTCGACCACCTGCATGTACATCGGCTTGTAGGGCCGCAGCACGAAGCGGCCGCGGTCGGAGTCATCGTCCAGCTCCCAGCGGTCGGTCAGGTTCGAGCCCAGCGACCGGCGCATGTCCCGCACCGCCTGCGATGCCCCGCTGGAATCACCCAGCAGCTCGTTGGGCCGGTCATCGTCTTCCTCGTATTCGCCCAGCGCCGGCAAGACTGGCAGGGTGCCACGCAGGCCGGTGCTGCCCCCCTTCGGCTGGCCGGCTGCGGAAGAGGCCCCCGGCGCCTGGCCGGGCGGCTGCCGCTTCGGCAGTTCGCGGTCGGGCAGCGACAGGCGGCGTGCCATCATCTCGTCATAACAGGTCAGCCGCTCGGCATCGTTCTCGATGCGCACGCAGTCGCCCGCCTCGCTGCGGGCCCGCGCGATCTCCCGGGCGGTGTCGGCCGGAATCTGCACCATCGAACCGGATGCCGGCTGGTCGGCGGATGACGCCGGCTGCGGAGCGGAAGATTGGGCCAGCGCAGTGCCGGCCGAGAGGGCGAGACCGAGTGCCATGCCGGCCGCCGGCAGGGAATGTCTGGATTTCATCATGAGGCTCTGGACAGGAAGCGATGCGCCTGCTGGCGAAACGGCGAACCGGCACCCTGCCCGACCCGTCACGCCAGCCCGAATGAGGTTGTCATTTTAAAGCGTGTCAGAAACTTGTTCGTCCCCGCGCTGGCCCCGGAACATGTGCAGACCAGACAAGGCACCACCCGCCATCTGACAGCCCTGTCAGGCGCAGGCGACTGTCTTGCACGCGGTTTTCGGGCCAGCCCGCAAGACAAGCCCCTCCGCCGGAAAGCAGTCATCGGAAACCTGCCCTGTCTTTCTGGCACCAGCAAATGGCCGGTACCGCGCCGCACGGATATGTCACCCCGATGACATCCGGGCATATTCTGAAAAAAAGTGATACGCTGTTTCGTTTGAATGCAGACGCTCTTTTGCCCCGCAGATTCGGATCCCGGAGACACCGGGACGACGGGGCGCCGGGATGGCTCCCGGCTGCGCACAGGGGTGGAGACGCCGCCCGATGGAGAATCAGAAGGTGAGCAGCAATAATCTCGACATCAAGATGAATGGCGCCCTGCACCAGCGCCTGAAGACCGTGGCGGCGCGCAGCAACCGCACCGTGCAATGGCTGTCCAAACAGGCCATCCTCAGCTACCTGGAATCACTGGAACGCGGCGAGCAACCGCTGGAACTCACGGCGGACGGCCTCGTTCCCCGTGTGCAGCACCCCGGCCCGCTGCGTCAGGACAGGCAGGCGGTGCAGCCCTTCCACGAATTTGCGCAGAACGTGTCGCCGCAGACTGCCCGGCGCGCAGCCATCACGGCCGCCTGGCGCCGCCCCGAGCCCGAGTGCGTGGCCTGGCTGCTGGCCCAGGCCCAGAGCACGCCCCTGGTCGACGAGCCCTTCAAGGCCCGGGTGAATGCGCTGGCGAAGAAGCTCAGCCTGGGGCTGCGCACCCGCATGAAGCAGAAAAGCGGCGGGGTCGAGGCGCTCATCCAGGAATTTGCGCTTTCCAGCCAGGAAGGCGTGGCACTGATGTGTCTGGCCGAAGCGCTGCTGCGCATTCCCGACAGCGAAACCCGTGACGCGCTGATCCGCGACAAGCTGGGCGACGGCGACTGGAAGTCGCACCTCGGGCATTCGCAATCGCTGTTCGTGAACGCCGCGGCCTGGGGCCTGATGCTCACCGGCAAGCTGGTGGCCACCAACAGCGAGCAGAACCTGTCCTCCGCCCTCACCCGTCTCATCGGCAAGGGAGGCGAGCCCCTCATCCGCCGCAGTGTCGACATGGCGATGCGGATGATGGGCGAACAGTTCGTGACCGGCGAGACCATCAGCGAAGCGCTGGCCCACGCCCGCAAGTACGAGGCCAGGGGATTCCGCTATTCCTACGACATGCTCGGCGAGGCAGCCACCACCGAGGAAGACGCGCAGAAATATCTCGACGCCTACGAAACGGCCATCCACGCCATCGGCAAGGCGTCCAACGGCCGCGGCATCTACGAAGGCCCGGGCATCTCCATCAAGCTCTCGGCCCTGCACCCGCGCTACAGCCGGGCGCAGTACGACCGCGTCATCGACGAACTGCTGCCGCGCGTGCGCCACCTGACGCTGCTGGCGCGCCGCTACGACATCGCCATCAACATCGACGCCGAGGAAGCCGACCGCCTGGAAATCTCGCTCGACCTGCTCGAAGCGCTGTGCTTCGACCCGGCGCTGGAAGGCTGGAACGGCATCGGCTTCGTGGTGCAGGCCTACCAGAAGCGCTGCCCCTACGTGCTCGACTACCTGATCGACCTGGCCCGCCGCAGCAAGCACCGGCTGATGATCCGCCTGGTGAAGGGCGCCTACTGGGACAGCGAGATCAAGCGCGCCCAGCTCGACGGCATGGATGGCTACCCGGTGTACACCCGCAAGGTGCATACCGACGTGTCGTATCAGGTGTGTGCCCGCAAGCTGCTCGATGCGCCCGATGCGATCTACCCGCAGTTTGCCACCCACAACGCGCAGACGCTCGCCACCATCCACGAAATGGCAGGCCAGAACTACTACCCCGGCCAGTACGAGTTCCAGTGCCTGCACGGCATGGGCGAACCACTCTACGAACAGGTGACGTCCCCGCTGAGCGAAGGCGGCCTGAACCGGCCCTGCCGCATCTACGCGCCGGTGGGCACCTACGAAACCCTGCTGGCCTATCTGGTGCGACGCCTGCTGGAAAACGGTGCCAACACCTCCTTCGTCAACCGCGTCAGCGATGCCTCCCTGCCCATCGAGGCCCTCATTGCCAACCCGATCGACGAAACCGCCGGAATTTCCCCGCTGGGATCGCCCCACCCCTGCATCCCGCTGCCGGTCCAGCTCTACGAGAAGGAGTCCTTCGGCCCCCGGCAGAATTCGGCCGGCCTCGATCTGGCCAACGAACAGAAACTGGCAACCCTGTCTGCCGGCCTGCTCAACAGCGCGGCCATCGACTGGATGGCCCTGCCTTCCGGGCATGCCCAAGCCGCAGGCGAAAAGAAACCCGTTCTCAACCCCGCCAACCATCAGGACGTGGTCGGGCATGTGCTGGAAGCCACGGCGGCCGACATCGACACAGCCCTGAAGGCTGCGGTGAATGCCGCCCCGCAATGGCAGGCCACGCCGGTGGAGGAGCGCGCCCGCTGCCTCAACCGAGCCGCCCACATCATGGAGGAGCGGCTGGCCGTGCTGATGGGGCTGGTGGTGCGCGAAGCCGGCAAGTCGCTGCCCAACGCCATCGCCGAGATCCGCGAAGCCGTCGATTTCCTGCGCTATTACGCCAACCAGATCACGGCCGAGTTCTCCAACGACACCCATCGTCCGCTCGGCCCCATCCTCTGCATCAGCCCGTGGAACTTCCCGCTGGCGATCTTCACCGGCCAGGTGGCGGCCGCGCTGGCTGCCGGCAATCCGGTCATCGCCAAGCCGGCCGAACAGACCCCGCTGATCGCCGCCGAGGCCGTGCGCATCCTGCACGAGGCCGGCGTGCCGGCCGAGGTGCTGCACCTGCTGCCCGGCGATGGTGTGGCCGTCGGCGCCCCGCTGGTAGCCGACCCACGCATCGCGGCCGTGATGTTCACCGGCTCCACCGAAGTGGCCCGCATCATTGCCGGCACGCTGGCCCAGCGTCTCGACAAGGACGGCCAGCCCATCCCGCTCATCGCCGAAACCGGCGGCCAGAACTGCCTGATCGTCGATTCCTCGGCACTCACCGAGCAGGTGGTGCAGGACGTGCTGGTCTCCGCCTTCGATTCGGCCGGCCAGCGCTGCTCGGCACTGCGCGTGCTCTGCGTGCAGGAAGACTGCGCCGACCGCCTGCTGACGATGCTGGAAGGCGCCACCGCCGAACTGCGCCAGGGCAACCCCGAGCTGCTCGCCACCGATGTCGGCCCGGTCATCGACGCCGAAGCCCGCGACACCATCCTCGCCCACATCGGCAAGATGCGCGACAAGGGCCACACCGTGAAGCAGCCCGCCCTGCCCCGTGCCGACAAGGCGGCCCTGGCGGCCGGCACCTATGTGCCGCCCACCATCATCGACATCAACAGCCTGCGTGAACTGGGCCGCGAAGTCTTCGGGCCGGTGCTGCACGTGCTGCGCTACAAGCGCGAACACCTGCCCACCCTCATCCGCGACATCAACGCCAGCGGCTACGGCCTCACTTTCGGCGTGCACACCCGTATCGACGAAACCATCGACCAGGTGGTGTCCGCCATCCATGCCGGCAACCTCTACGTGAACCGCAACATCGTCGGCGCCGTGGTGGGCGTGCAGCCCTTCGGCGGCGAAGGACTGTCGGGCACCGGCCCCAAGGCCGGCGGCCCGCTCTACCTGAAGCGCCTGCTGGCAGCGCGGCCGGTGGTGGCAGTGCCGCACACGCCCCAGACCGAAGGCGCCCTGCGCTCGCTGGCCGCCTGGCTGCCCGGCATCGACGGGCAGGCCGACACCGGCGTGGTTGTCGACTACATCGGCGGGCTGCTGTCCGCCCAGACCGGCACGGTCGACCAGACCATGCCCGGCCCCACCGGCGAAAGCAACGTCTACCGCCAGCAGGGCCGAGGCCGGGTGCTGTGCGTGGCCAGCAGCAACGAGGGCGCCCTTGTACAACTCGCCACCTGCCTGGCCACCGGCAACGAAGCGGTGTTCACGGCCACCAGCGCCGGCGCCGAAGTGCTCGGCCGCCTGCCGGCCGAAATCAGGGCGCGCGTAAAGCAGATCACCGACGCCGAGATCGACACGGCACCGTTTGCGGCAGCGCTGTTCGAGGGCGATGGCGAGCACCTGAAGGCGCTGAACCAGCGGCTGGCCAAGCGCAACGGCGCCATCGTCAACCTGCAGGGCCTCAGCCTCGACCAGATCCGTCAGGGCCGCCACTACGGCAACGAGATCCTGCTGGCCGAACGCTCCATCAGCGTCAACACCGCCGCAGCCGGCGGCAACGCCAGCCTGATGACGATGAGCTGAGGGTAGTTACAAAACCGAGGCCGGCAGCCTCCTGCAAAACAGGAGCCTGCCGGCCTCGATGTTTTTCAGCAGAACTTCAGGTGCCGATCACTGCCCGTTCCAGGTGGGCACGTGGAACACCTGGGCATGACGGCGCCAGCGCGGCGACACGCCAAAGCTGTCACCCGTGGTGTAGCCCAGATACCAGCCGTTATACACCCGGTAGTACTCGTGGACGGGCTTCGTGCCGGTCTGGGCATTCCGCAGCACATGGAAGACCACGTGCTCACGTGTCCAGCCACGGCCCAGCGCCGGGTTGATGCTGATGAGGTAGCGCGGCGTGCCGTCGTTGGCCCGGGCCATGTAACGGTAGACCGGCACCGTGTTGGCCTGCGGCTTCGCATAGGCGTAGAAAGCCAGTTCCTGACGAGTCCACTCATTGCCCAGCGAAGCGTCGGCGCTGAACATGTAGCGCAGGTCGCCATCACCACCCGGTGCCCGGTAGCGGTAGACGCGCACCAGGTTGGCCGCCTCCAGTGCTGCGTCTTCGCTCTGGGTCATCTGGGCGCGGAACAGCGTGCGGCCCGACACGTTGCCCGCCGTGTCCACGGCTTCCACGCTATAGGTGTACTGACCCGGCTGCGTCACCTTGTCGATGTGCCGCTCGGTGGTCAGCAGGTTCGGCGTGAGCACGATCGGGCCACGGCGCAGGCGATAGCCCAGCAGACCCGAGCCACCCGCATCGGTGGACTTGTCCCAGGTGACGGTCACCGTGCCATCGACGGCCACCTCGGCACGCAGGTTCTGCGGAACCGACGGTGCCGTGGTGTCGTTGACCACCGGCGTGGTGCTGGCACGGCCGGCCGGCACATGGAAGATCGGCGCGGCACCGGCAAAGCCGCCACCCACGGCCCCCGTCGTGCTGTACTGCAGGTACATGCCGGCGCGGTACTGGCGATACTCGTCCACCTGCACCCGGCCTTCGCCAGCCTGGCTGTAGGCATGGAAGACGATCTGGTCACGCTGCCAGCCCCGCTCGCGCAAGGCGGTTTCGGTGGAATAGCGATAGCGGGTCTTGCCATTCTCGGTGGCGCTGTAGCGGTACACCGGCACCGTGTCAGGCCTTGCACTGCCAAAGGCCAGGAATGCCTCGCCCTGCCGCGTCCATTCGCCACCCAGCGCGGGGTCGGTGCTGTAGCGATAGCGCAGGCCGTCCTGTGCCGAATAGCGATACACCTGCACGATGTCGGGGTTGGTGCCCTCGGCCTGCCGCACGTTCACGCGCACCATCTTCGCATGCGAGGGCGTGCCGGCCTCGTTCAGGATGAAGACCATGTAGTAGCCGGGCGGCGTGTCGTGCTCGTTCTTCGGCAGCTGGGCCACCAGACGGTTGCCGTCCCGACGGAACTCCAGCTCGATGAAGCGCTGGTTCATGTCGAAGGAGTGCGTGGCCGAGCCGGTTGCCACCATCGTCACCCGACGGATCGACGCGGCGTCGCCCGACTCCAGCACCAGCGAGCCCATCGGCTGCACCACCATCGGCGCCTGGTCGATGACCGGGCGCGTGGCCTCGGTGCCATCGGCGTTGTACAGGTAGGGCGGGTAATAGATCTCGGCATTGAGGTTGGTTTCGGGGCCACCGGCACCACCACCGCCACTGAACAGCGTGCCATCGGGCAGCAGCACGGCCGCCGAGTGGTAGAGACGCATGCGCTGCTGGGCGGCACCGTGCGTCCAGGTGTTCGTCTTCGGGTTCCAGAGGTCGATCTGGTAGATGGGGTTGCGGGCCGTGGCGCGCTTGAAGTCGAAGAACTCGGCGCCGCCGCTGATGGCCACCGTGCCGTCGGCCAGCACCGTGCTGTTGTGCCACATCCGGGTGTTGCTCATCGTGCCGACATCGGTCACGGTCGGCGTGTCGCTGTTGATGTCGATGACGGCCGCACGGTTGCCCGAGGCTTCGGTCATCAGGATCTTGCCCGGCTGGAACATGACGGCCGAGCCTTCCCAGTGGGACTTGTAGTTCAGCGTGCCCACGTCACGACGGCTGCCGCGACCACCGTTGGCATCGACATCGACACGATACATCTTGGTGGCCGAAAAGCCGAAGATCTTGCCGTCCGGCGCCACCCAGTTGCGCGGATATTCGTGGTAGATGTCCTTGGTGGGCACCCCGTCGAGCAGCACGGTGCTGCCATCGGCCTTGCGGATTTCGGGCAGGTCTTCGCCCCCCTTGCCGCCCTGCACGTACACGTCACCGTTGGGAAGCGTGGTGGCCGTGGCATACCAGCGCGGGCGCTTCATCTTCTCGCCCTTGTCGATGGTGTTGCTGCCGAGGCGGAAGATCGTGGTGTCGTTGTTGGGCTGGTTGGTGCTGCGGCCACGCGCCTGGCTGAACACGTCACCACCAGCCATGAACAGGTCGCCCGACAGCGGCAGCACGACCTGCGCCGAGCAGAACAGGTCGACCTGGGTGGTGTTGGGCAGCGTCAGGTGAGATTCATCACCCGTGCCGACGGAAGGGTCCCACACGTCGTAATTGAAGATGCCACCCTGCTGGCCATTGGCCAGTGAGCCGTAGGTCATCACGCGGCCATCGGGCAGCACGGCGGCGTGGATGGGCATCATCGGCCACTTGACCTGCGGACCCCACGCGCCAGTCACGGCAGCATTGGCAGCCACAGGCAGCGCCTTCAGCGCAACGACCGAGTCGGCGCTGTCGCCATCCACCGCCACGGCACCGCGACGCGCCTCAGCCTCGAAGTCGATGCCGGCATTGGGCTCGGGCAGGTGGTCGTAGGCGTCGCGCGGGCTGAATTCATCGCTGGCCACGGCGGTTTCGCCCGTGCTGCCGGCAGAATCACCCGCACCGCCACCACCGCCGCAGGCGGCAAGGGTGAACAGGGCCATCGTGGCGGCCACGCCCTTCAGGGAGCGGCGCAGGTGCTGGGGCGAGCGGACGGGTGTGGTGAATCGCATGGGGCAGGAGCCTCTGTGAGTTCGAACGTTTATCCGTGATGCAGGGAACTGAAGGGGATCAGCGACGCCTGAGTCGCGCGCCCTTCTTGACGGCCTGGCCGCAGGAGCAGATCTGCGTTCGTACCGGGCCGAACCCGGGAGCGTGTCATGCACTGGTCGGGAGACTTGCGCGGAGACGAACAAGTGCATGGCACGCTCCAAGCCGTATATCCTGCCGACAAGCAGCCGTCAGCGCAGTGCGATCGTTCACAACCGGCAGGGGCGCCACCCGCAAAGCAGACTTATGTCGCACCTTTCACCACGGGAGATGAGCGGCTGTCACGACCGGCTGACTGCCTGATCGGGAACCAGACCTTGTGGCTCTTGTTGTGGTTATGGCTGCGCCTTCCAAACCCGGCCGCGTACAGCCCCAGCTCCCGGGGCTGGCTACGGCCGCAGTTGCCGCAGCCGCTGCCACTGCGGTTGACTGTGACTACAATCGGCGGACTATCTGTTTTTGGCGACCTGCTTGCACGTGACAGCGCCTTCTTCCGGCGCTGCTCCGCGTGTCCCCACCCCCGATGTTCCTGCCCACCCCTTCCCTTTCACGGGCCGCGCTGGCCTCCTGCATTGGCCTCGCCTGTCTGGTGGCAGTCCCCGCCAGTGTTCCGGCAGCCTCGTCGCTCCCGGCCAATGCACCCCCCAACAGCAACGCCACGGCGCAAGCCACCAGCACACAGCCATCCTCCGGCGCAACAGCGGGCACCGCTGCCGCACAAGCATCCCCGGGCGCGACGATGGGCTCCGCCCCTGCCGCGACACAGCCGCCTCCGGCAAAGAGGGGGGCCTCAGCGCAGGCCAGCAGCCCCAGTCCGGCCGACATTGCCCAGATCGCCGACACCTGTGCCAACTGCCACGGACCGGACGCAGATCACCCGGCCGACGGCATCCCTTCCCTGTTCGGCCAGCCTGCGGCGCGCCTACGCGAGCGGATGCACGCCTTCAGACAGGGGCAGGCTCCCGATGG
Organism: Lautropia sp.; assembly: GCA_030523825.1. Lineage (GTDB taxonomy): Bacteria > Pseudomonadota > Gammaproteobacteria > Burkholderiales > Burkholderiaceae_E > Lautropia. The sequence continues at coordinate 23,122 of JAUNHU010000025.1, forward strand.
CACCGTGATGCCCCGCCTGATGAAGGGCATCCATGAGGCGGAAATCGACGCGCTGGCGGACTGGTTTGCCGCGGGCGGAAGGAAGGCAAAAACAGAAGGAGCCGCCCGATGAGCACAGGGAACATGAACCGCCGTCAGGCAATGGCCACGCTGGGCGCCGCCTCATCTGTGCTGGCCCTGCAGGGCACGACGCTGGTCCGGCCTGCGCTGGCACGTGCCGGGGCGGCATCGGCCCACGTGGTGGTGGTGGGCGGCGGTTTTGGCGGTGCCACGGCGGCACGCTATCTGCGCCAGTACGCGCCCCAGCTGAAAGTGACGCTGGTCGAGCCGGAAAAGCGTTTCTACACCTGCCCCTTCTCCAATCTGTATCTGGCCGACCTGCGCAGCTGGGACAGCATCGGGCATGGTTTCGACGGATTGCGCAAAGCTGGCGTGACGGTGATCCATGCCCGCGCCGAGGATGTGGACACGAAAAAACGCCGGCTGAAACTCTCCGATGGCAGCACGCTGCAATGGGATCGGCTGGTGCTGTCACCCGGGGTGGACATGCGCTGGGATGCACTGCCCGGCTATGACGAGCAGGCCGCCCGGCTGGCGCCCCATGCCTGGAAGGCCGGCCCTCAAACGCAACTGCTCTACCGGCAGATGCGGGCCATGAAGGATGGCGGCACTTTCGTGATGGTGATTCCCGAAAACCCCTTCCGCTGCCCGCCTGGCCCCTACGAGCGCGCCGCGATGGTGGCGCACTACTTCAAGCAGCACAAGCCGCGCAGCAAGATCCTGCTGCTGGATGCGAAGGACAATTTCTCGAAGAAGGCGCTGTTCCAGCAGGGCTGGAAGGCGCTGTACGGTGACATGATCGAATGGGTCGGGCAGTCGGACGACGGCCAGATCCAGCGGGTGGACGCGAAGAAGCTCGAAGTGGAATCGCTGTTCGGCACCGTGCACCGCGCCGACGTGCTCAACGTGATCCCGCCGCAGAAGGCTGGCTTCATCGCCGAGCGCGCCGGCGTGACCGACGGAAGCGGCTGGGTGCCGGTGAAGGCTGGCAGTTTTGAGTCACGCCAGGTGCCGGACGTGTTTGTGCTGGGCGATGCGACGATTGCGGCACCCATGCCCAAATCCGGTTTCTCGGCCAACACGCAGGGCAAGGTGGCTGCTGCGGTGATTGCGGCCGACCTGACGGGCAAACCACGACCTGCGGCCGCCTACGCCAACACCTGCTACAGCCTGATCGGCCCGGGTTACGGCATTTCCGTGGCTGGCACCTACCGCGAGCAGGGAGATCAGGTCATCGAGTTGCCCGGCGGTGGTGTCAGCCCCCTGGATGCCGATGCGCGCTACCGGGAGGCGGAGGCCCGCTACGGTTCCTCGTGGTATGCCGCGATCTCCGCCGATATCTGGGACAGATGATCCGATCATGAACGATTTGCTCTGGGCAAGCCTTGGGCTGGGATGCGCCTTCGGCGTTGCCGCCCGCATCAGCGACTTCTGCCTGCTGGGTGGCCTGAGACAGATGATGTCGTCGGGCCGGCAGCGCACTGGCCGTGGGGGCATGCCCATCCTTCAAGCCTTTGCGCTGGCGCTGGTGGTGGCGCTCATCGGCACCCAGGGTCTCGCCCTGCTCGGACTGATCGACCTGAGTCAGGCGCTGCCGGTACGGGCGCGCTTCTCGCCGCTGGGCACGGTGGCCGGGGGCGTGCTGTTCGGCATCGGCATGGCGCTCGCACGCAGTTGCGGCGCCCGGGCACTGGTGCTGCTGGCCGGGGGCAACCTGCGCTCGCTGTGGGTGCTGCTGTGGCTGGGGTTGGGCGCCCAAGCCAGCATGACCGGCGTGCTCGCGCCCTGGCGCCAGGCGCTGCAGGGCTGGATGCCGGTCACGCTGGCGCAGCCCACCGCGCATGGCTGGCTGGCCGCACAATGGGGTGAACAGGGCCTCTCGCCGATGCTGGCACTGGCGCTGGCCGCCGGCCTGCCCTGCCTGCTGCTGCTCATCTTCGCCCTGCGCGCCCCGCACCCGGATGTGCCGGCCCTGCGGCGCCAGTGGCCGCGCCTGCTGGGCGCGCTGCTGATCGGTGCGCTCGTGGCGGCCGGCTGGTGGATCAGCGCCGCGTTGGCCGACCCCTTTGCCCCGGAGCCGCAACCGATCACTTCGCTGAGTTTCATCAGCCCGGTGGCGGAAAGCTGGCTGTGGCTGCAACTGGCGGTGGGCCGCGAGCTGGCAGCCGGCGTCATGCTGGTGGCCGGCGTACTCGTCGGCGCCTTCGTGGCGGCACTCGTCTCGCGCACCCTCCGCCTGGAAGGCTTCGAATCTCCCGGCCGCATGGCAGGCACGGCCATCGGCGGCCTGCTGATGGGTTTTGGCGGGGTGGTCACGCTGGGCTGCACCATTGGTCAGGGTCTCAGCGGGCTCTCCACCCTGTCACTCGCCAGCCTGCTGTCGATGGGTGGCATCGTGCTGGGTGCAATCATCGTCATTCCGTGGCAGAAACGCTGATGCAGCTGACACGCCCCCTGGAGCGGGCCATGCACGCCCTCATCCTCCCGCGAAGTCTCCCGGAACCGGAGGCAGACAGGCGCCACGCACGCACCGGCGTTCACCACCGTTTGACCCCGCAGCCCGATACGCCGATGATTGCTGCACGTATCCCGCTCCCATAGAGCGTGTTATGAACTTGTTCGTCCCCGCGCTGGCCCCAAAACCGTGTGCTGGCAAGGCGCCACGCGCCGTCAAGGCTGGCTGCCTTGCCAAGCGTGGCAACGCAGTCCAGCGCGCGGTTTTGGGGCCAGCCCGCAGGGAAAGCCCCGCAGGACGTGCAGTACTGCGTTGCCATCCCCTTGAATCCATTCAGGATTCGGCGGGCCTGGCGCCTTGTTCTGCACGCCCTGTGGGGCTTTCGCGGGGACGAATAAGTTCATAACACGCTCTAAATCTGTTTCCCACAAAACGTGCCATGCACCTGTTCGTCCCCACGACAGCGGCACGACACGCTCCATGCCTGGTCAGGCTATCGTCATGAAACGTCGTCATCTGCTTTCCCTTCCCCCCGCGCTGGCACTGGCCTCGGCCCTGCCCGCAGCCTCCCTTTCCAGCGATGCACAGGCAGCCCGCAAGGCCCCGGCCGCCGGCACGGGCCGCAGCCCCTTCCTGCCCCGCAAGGGCAAGGCACCCCGCATCCTCATCTGCGGCGGCGGCTGGGGCGGCATGACCGCCGCCCGCTACCTGAAGGAGGGTCTGCCGGATGCCGACGTGATCCTGGTCGAGCGCCATCCCACCTTCTGGTCGGGGCCGATGAGCAACAAGTGGCTGATCGACATCGTGCCCACCGATTTCGTCAACCACGACATGCAGATCCCGGCAAGCCGCTACGGCTACACGCTGGTGCAGGCCGAGGTCATGCAGATCGAGCGGGACAAGCGCCTGGTGCAGACCTCGCAGGGCTGGCTCGATTACGACTACCTGATCCTGTCGGGCGGCATCCGCGACGCCTGGGATGCGTGGTTTGGCGACGACCAGCAGACGATCCTGCACACGCGCCGCAACTTCTCCAGCGCCTACCTGCCCAATCAGGAAATGCTCGGCCTGAAACGCCGGGTGCATGCGTTCAAGGGCGGCACGCTGGTGATGACGCTGCCGCCGCCCCCGCACCGCTGCCCACCCTCGCCCTACGAGCGCGCCTGTCTCATCGCCGCCCACATCAAGCGCAACAAGATTCCCGGCAAGGTCGTCATCCTCGATCCGAAACCGCGGATCGCGCCGATCAGCATGGGCTACCAGCAGGCGTTCGAGGAACTCTACCCGGACATCATCCAGCACGTACCCAACGCGGGCGTGCTGGACGTGGACCCCTACAACAAGCGGATGAAAACCAAAGCCGGCGACTTCGATTTCGACGAAGCCATCCTGATGCCGCCGCATCAGGCCGCCGAGATGGTCTGGCGCGCCGGGCTGATCGGCACCGACGACAAGGGCAAGCCCACCGGCTGGTCCGACATCCATCCGCGCCTGTTCCACGCGAAGGCCGACGACCGCGTCTACCTGGTGGGCGACTGCATGGGTTTCATCTCGCGCCAGTTCGGCCATTATCCCAAGAGCGCGCACGTGGCCAACGTCATCGGCAAGATCGTGGCCCGCAACCTCACCCAGCGCATCAAGGGTGAGGAGGTGACACCGATCCTGCCCAACAACCTCTGCTACATGATGGTGAACACCGAGCCCCGCGAGGCGATCTCGGTGCTGTTCGATTACGAACTCGACGCAAACGGCCAGGTCATCCAGAATCAGGTGGACGTGGACGTGCGCTCGCCCGATCTGGTGAAGGAAGACTTCGAGTGGATCGGCACCCGCTTCGGCGAGTTCCTGGCCCCCTGATTTTGCACGCCTTCCCGCCGCACGCCACACCCCCATCAGGTGCTGAAAGCGTGCGTCCTTCTTTCCCTTTACTTGCTGCCATGCAGAAAGAACCGACTTCCCCACCGCACGGAACCGCCGATGCGCCCGCCCGACGGCGCCTGCTGGCGCTGGGCGCAGCCGCGGCAGGCACCTCCCTCTGCCAGCCGCTGCAGGTGCTGGCCCAGACCGACGCCACCTCATCCAGCCCGGCACCGGGCGCCAGCCAGCCGGCCGGAAGCCATGCAGCACACAGCACGGGCAACCCCGCGCAGGATCGGCTGTTGCAGGCCAACCCGGCCGAGTTCAAGCGGGTGATGAACGAATTCCTGGGCGGCAAGACGCCCGTGAACGACGGGCTGAAGATGGACGTGGCCATGCTGGCCGACAACCCCAGCGCCGTGCCGGTGCGCGTCAACGTGCCGATCACCGGCGAGAACTGGTGCGAGGAGCTGATCCTGATCGCCGAGCAGAACCCGATTCCGCTGGCCTGCCACCTGTACTTCACCCCGCTGGCCGGCGTGGCCGAGGCGGCGGTGCGCGTGCGGCTGGCACGCTCGCAGACCATTCACGCCCTGGCCCGCATGAAGGATGGCCAGATTCTGGCCGCCCGCCAGGCCGTCACCGTCGCAGCCAGCGGCTGCGGGATGTAGGGAGAAGCCCATGTCGATGTCCACCGCCCCCCGCATCTGGGTCAGCAACGCCGAACCGAAGAAAGGCGAGATCCTGCGCGTGCGCGCCCAGATCGGCCACATGATGGAAACCGGCCTGCGCCTCAACGAGAAGGGCCAGATCAAGCCACGCAACATCGTCACCCGCTTCGAGGCCCGGCTGGGCGATGCACTGCTGTTTGCCTGGGAGCCCGGCTCGGCCATCTCCCGCAACCCCTACATCGAATTCACCTTCATGGCCCGCGAAAGCGGCGAGCTGAAACTGGCCTGGGAAGGCGATGACGATTTCCGCCTGGACGCGACGCGCACCATCACGGTGAGCTGAAACCCCGGCAGCACACATGCACCTCGCGCCCCGCCGGCACGGCGGGGTTCGTGCGTGCGTCATGTGCCATCTGGCATGTGCCTGCCCCCGTGCCAGCCCCGGGGCAAGGCTACCGGATGGGCCGCACCTTGCCCAGCCCCCTGTCCCCCGACACCCGCCGCGACAGGGACACAGCGGGCTTCCCGCCACGCTTCGCCCTGCATGCTCACGCCATCGTGCCCCGCTGCCGCATCACGACCTGCCGCCGCTACTGACCCGCCGGTCAAAAACCCGTCATTCCACTCGGTAATCACGTATCCTGCGCCGACGACGGGAAGCTGCCAGCCTCGCTTTTTATTGAGACAGAACAACAAGTTATCAATTTGTTCGACTTGATCGGAAAGATTGCATCGAGGCGCGAAGCATTGGATGCCGTTTGTCCGTAGAATCCCATGTTATCGACATGTGAACCAATGGGCACGAACGAGATGATAAAAATCAAGCGTGGCCTGGACCTTCCCCTCACAGGAGCCCCCCATCAGCTGGTGAGCGATGCGCCAGCTGTTTCCCGGGTAGCCGTCATCGGTCCTGACTATCATGGACTGAAACCGACGATGGCTGTCCAGGTCGGTGATCGTGTGAAGGTCGGTCAGCCGTTGTTTTCCGACAAGACGAACCCGGGCGTGCACATCACGGCACCGGCCACTGGCGTGATCAGCGCCATCAATCGCGGTGAACGTCGCATCCTGCAATCGGTGGTCATCGACGTGGGCGACGAGCACGCTGCCGATGCGGCCATCCAGTTTGCCTGTTACGACGATGCACAGCTCGACACGCTGACGCCTGAGCAGGTCCGCGAGAACCTGCAGCAGTCCGGTCAATGGGCCGCGTTGCGCACCCGCCCCTACAGCAAGATTCCGGCCGTCGATGCAACGCCGCTGTCGATCTTCGTCACGGCCATCGACACCCATCCGCTGGCAGCCGATCCGGCCGTCGTCATCCAGAACGAAGCCGCCGATTTCCGGCGCGGCCTGCGGGTACTTGCCCGTCTGGCGCCGATCTTCCTGTGCAAGACGGCCAACGTCTCCCTGCCCGGTGAAGACCTGAAGGGCGTCACCACCGAAGGCTTCGAAGGCCCCCACCCGGCCGGGCTCGCGGGCACGCACATCCACTTCCTGCAACCCGTGGATGCCACCCGCACGGTGTGGACCATCAACTATCAGGACGTGATTGCCACCGGCAAGCTGTTTGCCTCCGGCCGCCTCGCCACCGAACGCATCATCGCGCTCGGCGGCCCGGTCGTGCGCAATCCGCGCCTCGTCCGCACCCGCCTGGGCGCAGATCTCGGCCAGCTCACGGCCAACCAGCTCGAAGGCGACAACATCCGCGTCGTCTCCGGCTCGGTGCTGGGCGGCCGCACCTCGCGCGGCGCCTATGCGTTCCTTGGCCGCTATCACCTGCAGGTGAGCTGCCTGCGCGAAGGCAACGACCGCGAGATGTTCCACTTCCTGCGTGCCGGCTTCAACAAGCATTCGGTCAGCAAGGCCTTCATCTCGTCCTTCCTCGAACGCCGGCTACTGCCGCTGACCACGTCTACCCAGGGAAGCCCCCGGGCGATGGTGCCCACCGGCACCTACGAGGACGTGATGCCGCTCGACATCCTGCCCACCCAACTGCTGCGCTCACTCATCGTCGGCGATACCGAAACAGCCCAGAAGCTGGGCTGTCTGGAACTCGACGAGGAGGATCTGGCGCTCTGTACCTATGTCTGTGCCGCTAAATATGAATATGGCCCGATTCTGCGGGACAACCTCACCCGCATCGAGAAGGAGGGCTGAT
>JAUNHU010000160.1 GCA_030523825.1 Lautropia sp.
ACCTACATCCTCGTCTATTTCGTGACGGGATCGGTGGTGCTGTGGCAGTTCGATGCCTGGCTGCTGCTGCCCTTCGGCGTGTGGATGGTGCTGTTCGGTTTCCTGCTGCGCTGGGCCATTCCGATCCTGGCAAAACTGGCCGAGCAGCAGGCCGACGCCCGCGCCATGATGACCGGCCGCATCACCGATGCCTATTCCAACATTGCCACCGTGAAGCTCTTTTCGCACAGCGACCGCGAATCGGCCTACGCGAAGACGGCGATGGAAGAATTCATGGTGACGGTGCATGCCCAGATGCGTCAGGTGACGCGCCTGGAAGTGGCCAACATGGCGATCAACATGGTGATGATCGGCGGCACGGCCGCGCTGGGCGTGTGGCTGTGGCACAAGGGCCAGGTGGGCGCCGGTGCCGTGGCCGCCTCCACCGCAATGGCGCTGCGCCTGCATGGCCTGTCGCACTGGATCATGTGGCAGTCGGCACAGCTCTTTGAAAACCTCGGCACCATCCAGGACGGCATGAACACGCTGTCGCGCCCGCATACGGTGGTGGACAAGCCCGATGCCGGCGAACTGACCGTGTCGCAGGGCGAGATCCGCTTCGAGCAGGTGAGTTTTTCCTATGGGGGCCGCTGGCCGCTGCTGAACGGTTTCTCGCTGCACATCCGCCCCGGTGAAAAGATCGGGCTGGTGGGCCGCTCGGGTGCGGGCAAATCCACCATCGTCAACCTGCTGCTGCGCTTCTACGATCTGGAAGGCGGCCGCATCAGCATCGACGGGCAGGACATCGCCGGCGTGACGCAGAACTCGCTGCGTGCGCAGATCGGCATGGTGACGCAGGACACCTCGCTGCTGCACCGCTCGGTGCGCGACAACATCGTCTACGGCCGCCCCGACGCCAGCGACGAGGACATGCGCGAGGCCACCCGGCGCGCGCAGGCCGACGGCTTCATCGAGACGCTGGAAGACTCCCAGGGCCGCAAGGGCTTCGATGCGCACGTGGGCGAGCGCGGCGTGAAGCTGTCGGGCGGTCAGCGCCAGCGGATTGCCATCGCCCGCGTGATGCTGAAAAACGCCCCCATTTTGCTGCTGGACGAAGCCACCAGCGCGCTGGATTCGGAAGTGGAAGTGGCGATTCAGGACAGCCTGTACGAGCTGATGACCGACAAGACGGTGATTGCCATTGCACACCGCCTCTCCACCATCGCGGCCATGGACCGGCTGGTGGTGCTGGACAAGGGTCAGATCGTCGAACAGGGTTCGCACGCAGAGCTGCTGGCCCGCAACGGCCTCTATGCCCGCCTGTGGGCGCACCAGAGCGGTGGTTTCCTCGGCGAGGTGGATCACAACGAGGAGTGATCTCCGCAAGGGGGAAAACAGAAACGCCGGACATTCGGGTACAGCATCGCACCCATCAATGTCCGGCGTTTTTCATTTCAGCAGAGTCTGGACACTCCGGCATGGCGTTCCCGGCGGCAGAATCCGGGGCACGAACATCAGGTTTTCCGAAAACGCCTGATTTGGAGATTCGGGAGCCGCTGCCCCGTGCAACACGCCGGCATGTCCGGTTGAGTCCGACAGGACGACTTCAGGAAATGCCGGCGATCCACCTTCTGCGTTCAGATTTTCTCGCCTTCGACAACCCACATGGTGGCGGGCCAGGACAGCGGGAGCTGGATGCCGGTGTGCATGAGGGCGCGGCCGGAGAGTTCGATGGGGCCGGCGAGCAGCGCCAGGCGGCCGCGGCTCTGCGGAGGCTTGTCTTCGGGGTTGACGAGTCTCAGCCGGTAGGTGGCGTCCGGGTCGAGTCCGGCGAGGATCTGCGGCCGTGGCAGGGTTTGCGCCGAGGTAGCATGACGCCCGCAGAACAGCACGAAGCGGCTGCCGTCGTCGGCGAGCTGGATTTCGCTGGTGACGGCCGGGTCGGCACTTTCCAGCGGCAAGGTGATGCCATTCATGCGCCAGTCGCGGGTGGCTTTCCACCAGGCAGTGACCTGTGTCAGCACCTTCGCTTCATGTTCGGTGAGTTCACGCGGGTCCATCTCGAAACCCATGTGGCGCTGCGCCGCCACCCAAGCCCGGAAGCTGATGGGCAGGTTGCGCCCGGATGAGTGACTGTTGCGCGCCCCCACATGGCTACCGGTAACGGCGGGTGGAATGAACAGCGCAGCATCGTGCTGGATGCGCAGGCGCTCGATGGCATCGTTGGAGTCGGACAGCCAGACACGATGGGTATGGGCGAGGATGCCGGCGTCGATGCGGCCACCACCGGACGCGCAGCTTTCGATCTCGACGCCCGGATGTTTTTCGCGCAGGCGGAGCAGGACATCGTAGGTGCCTTCGGCCTGCCTCGCATCCACCAGCGGCAACACGCGGTTGTGGTCCCACTTCAGATAGTCGATCTGCGGGTATTCGGACAGGATGGCACTGAGCGCATTGACGAGATGATCGCGCACCTCGGGCTTCGCCAGATCGAGCACGTACTGGAAGCGGCCGGTAAGCTGGTCGTCCGGCCCCAGCAGCCAGTCGGGGTGTGCGCGGAAAAGATCGCTGTTGCGGTTGACCATTTCGGGCTCGACCCACAGGCCAAACTTCATGCCCAGTGATTCGACCTTGTCGATGAGCGGCTGCAGGCCATCGGGCCATTTGTTGCGATCCACCGTCCAGTCGCCCAGCGAGCTGGTGTCATCGTCACGCCGGCCGAACCAGCCGTCATCCAGCACGAAACGCTCGGCACCCAGCGCGGCAGCACGCTCGGCCATTTCCGAAAGTGCCGACAGCTCATGTTTGAAATAGATGGCTTCCCAGCAGTTGTAATGCACGGGCCGCGAACGCGCAGGATTGGGCCAGCGCACGACGTGGTCGCGGATGTGACGCTGGAAGGCGGCAGCGATGCCCGCCTCGCCGGTTTCGGACACGGCCAGGATCAGGTCGCTGGAATGGAAGGAGGTGCCGGGGGCTTCGGAATCCCAGGCGCGGCCCATCTGCAACTGGCGACGGCCGTCGGGCAATTGTTCGGCAACAAAGCGATGACCGCCCGACCAGGCAAGCTGCATGGCATGCACGGTGCCCTGCGTGCGCGTGGCGCCGCGAGTGGGAACGAGTGCGACGGGCGGATGCTCGTGGCCGGAGCGGCCGGTGCGCGCCTCGCGCAGGCGGATGCCATGCGACCACGGCGTGCTCTGCCGGTGATATTCACGAATCCAGGTGCCGTGCCAGTCGAGAATTTCGTCGGAAAGCTGCGGCGCGGGCAGCACCGGCGCCGACAGCCAGTGGCAGCAGATGTGACGGGCGCTGTGCAGTTGCGCCGAGGCGACGATGACATCGGCGTAGGCGACGAAACGCGCGGTGTAGCGCAGCTCCAGATCGGTGTCTTCGTACTCGAAGATCAGCGTGGCGCTGGCGTGGCCGTTACTGCCGGCGTGATCCTGCCTGCCGGCAGCCACCGGGGCGGCGCAGCCCCTTGCACCAGCCGTGACGCCAGCCAGACTGCCATCGCCATGCAGTTCCTGGATGTTGCACAACAGGAATTTCGGCAGCAGGCGCTGGTTGCCTTCGGACACCGACATGCCGGCCTGACCGGGAAATGCACTGCTGCGCTCCGGGCACAGGGTGAGCGGGATGACGGCATCGAGCATGCCGCCCCCCAGATCCCGGTCCTGCGACTCGCATACGGCAGCAAGATTCTCGGCATCGGCCAGACGCGGCCCCCAGTAGAGGGCTTCGGGCAGGGTTTCGTTGCGGATGCGGAAAACGATGGTCTGGGAGCGGGTGTCCAGACGACGGAAGATTTCAGCCATGATGATGACTCGACACGACAGGGAAGCGCCGGAGATCGCCGGCCCTGCGCGCGGCTGGAGCCGGCGCATGCAGCCGGGCATTCAGTGCGCGAAAAACAACGATGCAGCGACGCAGACGGAAGAACGCCTGCCGCAGGATGCCTCTGACGGGTTCAGAAAGCCTCCGGATGACAGGCGAAAAATGGAAGAAAACGAGCGGGCAGGAATACTGCCCCGGCAAACAGCTGCCGACGATGCCCGCAGCGGGCCATGCAATGCAGTTCAGCGCAGGCGCTTGCCCTCCTTGTCGAACAGATAGGCACGTGCGGGATCGAAGGCTGCCGTGATGGCACGCCCGGCGCCGATCTGGCGTGCATCGGGCATTTTCATGATGACTCGCGTGTCCTTGCCGGCATTGCGCGCATACACGTAGGATTCGCCGCCCAGATGTTCGACGACATCGGTGACGAGCTGGAAGGACACGCCCCCTTCGGTGGACAGGTGCTCGGGACGGATGCCGAACGTGACCTTGTCCCCCGGCCAGAGTTTTGCCTGGCGCAGGGCCACATCAAAGACGGCATCGGGGAAGGCATCGACCCGCACGGTGACGCGCCCCTCGCCCACCGCCTCGATGGTGGCGGGCAACATGTTCATCTTGGGGCTGCCAATGAAGCCGGCGATGAAACTGTTGTCGGGGTCGTCGTACAGGTCGAGCGGCTTGCCCACCTGCTCGACCTTGCCGGCACGCAGCACCACGATCTTGTCGGCCAGCGTCATGGCCTCGACCTGATCGTGCGTGACGTAGACGATGGTGGCCCCCAGATCCTGATGCAGGCGTGCGATCTCGACGCGCATGTTGACGCGCAACTCGGCATCGAGATTGGACAGCGGTTCGTCGAACAGGAAGACATCAGGCTTGCGCACGATGGCGCGCCCGATGGCAACCCGCTGACGCTGGCCGCCCGACAGTGCCTTTGGCTTGCGATCAAGAAGATGCGA
>JAUNHU010000026.1 GCA_030523825.1 Lautropia sp.
GGCAGCGATCACACCGTGCGCCTGCACACCGGCGACCGCGTCATGGTGGCAGTTTGGGTGCGGTACGCGGTCGATGTTTCAGCGCCCATCTACGGCCTCACCATCAAGACGCCTGATGGCATCACGGTCTACGGCAGCAATTCGCGCGACTTCCCCGATGGCCCGGTCATGCAGCCGGCCCGTGCGGGCGAGCTGGTGCGCGTCGTCTTCCAGATCGACCTGCGCATCGGTGCCGGTGATTTCCTGATGTCGCTGGGTGTTGCGCATGATGTCGGTGGTGGCGAGATCGAACCGCTCGACCGCCGGTATGACAGCATCCTGATTCACGTCAGTCGCCAGTCCCGCTGCTACGGGCTGGCCGATTTCGACATGCGGGTAGAAATCAAAGGGAACGAATGAACTACCAGAAAGATCCCGGATACAACCTGTACTTTCGGCCCGAGGCCGAGGCGTTTGGCTACTCGGAAGGGCAGGAGGCCGAGAAACGGCTGCTCGACATCGTCGAGTCCCTGTCCGATCGCAGCACATTCTCCGTGGAGTTCCTGCCGCACATCGTCGACTGGTCCACCCGTTATCACTTCACGCGGGCGCGGCACTGTCTGCTGCGGCCGCTCGACATCCTTCCCGGTGAGCGGGTGCTCGAACTGGGCTGCGGCACCGGCGCCATCACCCGTTATCTGGGTGAAACCGGCGCCGACATCACCGCTGTCGAGGGCAGTCTGGCGCGGGCCCGGGTGGCCGCAGCACGCTGCCACGATCTGCCCAACGTCCGCGTCATTGCCGACGACCTGCAGGCGGCCGAGGTCGAGGGCAAGTACGATTGGGTCACGCTCATCGGCGTGCTCGAATATGCCGGTGCCTATTCCGATGCGGCCGACCCGTACCAGTCCTATCTGGCAGCGGCCATGCGCCACCTCAAGCCCGGTGGCCGCGTCGTCATCGCCATCGAAAACCAGCTTGGGCTCAAGTATTTCAATGGTTGCGGTGAAGACCATCTGGCAAAGCCTTTCCTCGGCATCCAGGATCTCTACGCCGAACAGGGTGGCGTGCGTACCTTCGGGCGCAAGGCGCTGTCGGCCATTCTCGACCGGGCCGGGCTGAAGAGCCAGCAATGGCTGTATCCGTACCCGGACTACAAGGTACCCAGCATCGTCATCAGCGACGAGGCACTGCACCATCCCGCATTCAATGCCTCGGACCTGCTTTTGCGCAACGACAGCGAGGACTACAACGGCCAGGCACTGCGCGTCTTCGACGAGGCACTGGTCAATCAGGTGCTGGGGCAGAACGGGCTGCTGGGCGATCTGGCCAACTCTTTCCTGGTGGTGGCAGCGCCTGCGGCGGGCAAGGGGATGCCATCATGGAAGCCCGCCGCGCTCGCCTGGACATTTTCCACCCTGCACCGGCAGGTGGGCCTCGGAACCGAAACCCGGTTCATCCGGCAGGACGCCGGGCGCATCCGCGTCAGCAAGCGCCGCGTCAAGCCCGAACTGCCCGATCACGTGCCCTTCCTCGACGGCCAGCGCATTTCGCTGGCGGTAGGCGATACGGATTATTTCCCCGGCAATCAGATGGCATGGCGCACGCTGCGTGTCCACGTGGCAGACGGCTCCCTGCCTGCCATCGTTCGCAGCCTGCAGCCGTGGTGCGAAGCGTTGATGTCGGCCGCGCGGGTCGAAGTTTCCCCGCTGATGACTTCCATCGAGGCGCCCGAAGTGCAGGGCGCTGCGGCGGCTGAGGCCGGCGAGGGCGCAGGGACAGAGGCCGATGCCGATGCTCCCCGGGCAGCCGGGTCTGCCGCAGCAGATCCATCCGGCCAGGCGAATGCGCAGGATGACGAGGCGCAAACCGTTGCACGCGCAGTTGCCCAGGGGCAGGGCAAGCCCGCGCGTCTGCTCTCGCTGCCGGGTGAATCCACCGATCTGGTTCCCTTCAACATCCTTGTCGATTCACAGGGGCGGCAGCGCATCATCGACCAGGAATGGGTGGTTTCCTGTCCGGTGCCGGCAGGGTGGGTCGTCACGCGGGGTGTGATGCACGCCCTGCTCACCGGCGCAGCCCCGCCCGATTCCCTGGGGTCGGTCTCCGAGGTGGTGATCGCCTTGCTTGCAGCCTGCGGCTACCACGCCACTCCCGAAGATGTCGATGCCTGGCTGAACATCGAGGAGCGCTTCCTGCGATCCGTGTCCGCGCGTCCCGTGGGTGGATTGTTCATCGCCACCCAGCGTCCGGTTCCGCTCATGATGCCGACGGTCTCCAGTCTCCGGGTCGAGAAGGCCACGGCTGACCAGGCGCTGGCGCAGGCCCAGGACACCATCGAGCTTCTGAATCAGCAGATGGCCCATCAGAATGCCGAACTGGTGGCCAGCCTGTCGCGTATCGACAAATACCAGCAGCGCATCCGCGCGCTGGAAAGCGACGTCGAGACATTGATGAACTCGCGCAGCTGGCGCTGGTCCGGGTGGATGCGCTCCCTCCGCCGCCGCACCCGCATCTGACCCCTGACCCCAAGCCTCTCAGGAAGATTTCCCTGGAAAATACATGGACGCTCTGATTTCTCACCTGCTTGCCTTCCGGCCCGAGCGCCTGCTGCCTCCCTTCGACCGGGAAAGCGACATGGCGGTCGTTGCATGGCTGACCGGCGTGCTGAAACCCTCCCGCATCGTCGAACTCGGTACCCAGTCGGGCAACGTCTATTTCGCGGCCTGCCAGACCGTAAAGCAGCAGGAACTGCCAACGACCTGCGTGGCCATTGGCACCTGGCAGACGGAAATACTGGCGCTGTCCCGATCTGACGAGGCGCCTGCCGTCTGGAACGAGCGCCATTACGCTGCCTTTTCGACGCTGATGCAGATGGGAGCAACCGACGCGCTGCCGCGCATCGACGATGCCTCGATCGACCTGCTGCTGATGGATGGGCAGCGCACACCCGAGACCGTGCGTGCCGAATTCGCTGCCTGGCGCAGCAAGCTGTCGCCACGGGCCGTGGTTTTCGTGCATGGGCTGGGTGAGCAGGGGCAGGGGGGCGAGGCCCTCTGGAAGGACATCTCTGCCACGGTTCCCGGCTACCGGCTCGATGCCGGAGAAGGGGCTGGCATCCTTCTGGTCGGGGCTGGTATCGACGAGCGGATGCGCAAGGTGCTCGACCAGAATCTTGGTGGCGAGGCAAATACCGTGCTCGATCTGCTCGACCGTGCCCGGCAGGCGCAGCATCGGCATGATGACGCACAGACCGAGCTGGAAACCGTGCGTGCGCGTCTGCAGCAAAGCGAAAACGCACGCCAGCAGGCAGCCCGGCAGCTGAGCGAACTGCAGCAGCAGGGGGAGGCCAACTGGCAAAAGCGTCTCGACGAGACCCAGGCGACCGTGGACGAGTTGAGGCGTGCCAACGAGATCAGCACCCGGCATATTGCGGATCTTGCTGCCCATGCCCGCAACATCGAGGAATCGCTGTGCTGGCGCATCACCGCACCCATCCGCTGGGTGGGTACGCCCATCAATCTGGCCCTGCAGAAAGCCGGCCTCATCCGGCGTGCCATCCAGGTGCGGGGCGGCATTCGCGGGTCGATGCGCATCGCCCGGGCGGTATTCCGCAGCGAGGGCATCAAGGGCATCCAGCGCCGGCTCTGGAACACGCCGCGTCTGCTCAACCTGAGCGTGCCGGTGGCCGTGGGGCTCATCCAGCCCGGCGAAGACGCCTATCACGCCTGGCTGCGCAACTACGACCCCACCGACGAGGAATCCATGTCCTCGCTGAAGGCAAAGATCGAACGCCTTGGGATCAAGACGACATTCTCCGTCGTAATGCCGGTCTACAACCCGCCGCTCGATTACCTGCGTCAGGCCATCGCCTCGGTGCAGGCACAGGTTTATCCGCACTGGGAACTCTGCATCGCCGACGATGCCTCGCCCAAGGCAGAGGTGCGCGAACTGCTGAACGAGCTGGCCGCGCAGGATTCGCGCATCAAGCTGGTTTTCCGCGAGCAGAACGGCCACATCTCGGCAGCCACCAATTCGGCGATGGAAATTGCCACCGGCGAATTCATCGCGCTGATGGACAACGATGATCTGCTGCCGCCGCATGCGCTGGCCTACATGGCGCTGGCCGTGCACGAGAACCCCGATGCCGGCATCATCTATTCCGATGAAGACAAGGTCACGGAAGACAACGTGCGCATGTCGCCGTATTTCAAGTGCGACTTCAACTACGAGCTGTTCCTGTCGCAGAACATGATCAGCCACTTCGGCGTCTATCGCCGCAGCGTGCTGCAGGAAATTGGCGGCTTCCGCGTGGGCTACGAAGGTGCCCAGGACTGGGATCTGGCCCTGCGCGTCATCGAGAAGGTCGGCACGGAAAACGTCATCCATGTGCCGCGGGTGCTCTATCACTGGCGGGTGTTCCCGGGCAGCACGGCACTGGCGCTCGAAGAAAAGGACTACGCCCTCAAGGCGCAGCTCAAGTCCATTTCCTCTCACCTGGAGCGCATCGGCAAGCCCGACACCGAGGTTTTCCCGGCCGAAGGCATCCCGGGGCTCTTGCGCATCCGCCATGCGCTGCCAGCCGACCTGCCGCGCGTCAGCATCGTCATCCCCACGCGCGATCGCGTCGAGCTGCTGTCGATGTGTATCGACTCCATCCTCGAAAAGACCCGCTACGTCGACTACGAGATCGTCATCGTCGACAACGGCAGTACCGAGCCTGCCACGCTCGAATACCTGAACCGCATTGCGTCCAATCACCATATCCGCGTGGTGCCGGCCGATGTGCCCTTCAATTACTCGCAGCTCAACAACATCGGTGTCGAGCACGCCCGGGGCGAATACCTGGTGCTGATGAACAACGACATCGAGATCACCCAGCCCGACTGGCTGGAAGAAATGCTGGCCTTTGCCATCCAGTCCGATATCGGTTGCGTGGGCGCCCAGTTGTGGTATCCCGATGGCACCCTGCAGCATGGTGGCGTCGTGCTCGGCATCGGCGGCGTGGCCTCGCATGCCCACAAGGCCATCCCCAAGGGGAACTTCGGCTACTTTGGCCGTGCGTCGGCGCACCAGATGTTCAGCGCCGTCACGGCTGCCTGCCTGATGGTCAGCAAGGCCATCTACCGCGAGGTGGGTGGCTTCGACGAAACCCTGAAGGTGGCCTACAACGACGTGGACTTCTGCCTGAAGGTTCGTGCCGCCGGCTACCGCAACCTCTACAACCCCTTTGCCAGCTTCGTTCACCACGAATCGGCCAGCCGGGGCAGCGACATGTCTGGCGGCAATTACCAGCGCCTGCTGGACGAGGCCCAGATCATGAAACACCGCTGGGGGCGCCTCATTGCGGATGATCCGGCCTACAGCCCGAACCTCACGCTCATGGGCGACGACTTTTCGATGGCCTGGCCATCGCGCATTGCCCGGGAAGATATCCGGGTGGTGCCTGAAACTGTGCTTCCCCTCTGATCGCTTCTCGCCCCGCCTGAGATTTTGAACGCCCTTCATCGGCTGGTTCCCCTTGTCCGCCACCCGGAGGTTTCCTTTTCCCGTTGGCGGACGGTTTTGGGGGCTCGGTGCAGAACGGTATAACCCCGCCAATCCGGGCGTGATCGGGCTTAGTTGATGTTCAAGACTTTCCCCGGAGATGCGTACAGCAGAGCTGCCGGTTCCCTTGTCACCCCTACAGTCTTTGGTCTGACCAACTTCGACGGTTGATTGCTGCTTGCATACAATGGCGCGATCAAATCCGTCGCAGTTCATGTGCGGACCTTCTGCTTCCTTGCCTCTTTTTGACCGATGTGTGCTTGCCGCCGGCGTCCGCCATCCACGCGCAGATTTCAGCGAGCATGACTGCCTGTCGGCGTAGACACCATGATCCCCGTCCGCACGATGAATTCCGCGCCCGAGTGGCAGCGGCGTCACGAAGTTGCCAACATCGCCACCTGGGCGCCTGGTGCCGGCTGGTTGCTGGCGCTGGCCTTCACGCTGGGCCTGCTGCTTTCGCTGCTGATTCCGCCGCTCAAGTCGGCTGATGAAATCGACCACCTCCGGCGGGCCTATTTCCTGTCGCAGGGGCAGTGGTTGCTGCACACCCAGCCCTGCGATGGTGAAAGCGGGTCATGCCGCAATGGCACCACCATGTCGGGCGGCATGCTCGATTCCGGGTTGCGTGACTATATCCTGCTGAACGATCCCGTTCGCAGAACCCAGGAGAGCGCGCTGGGTGAGCAGGGCAGTGACGCGCTGCAATGGCGCGGGGATCAGGTCTTCGATACGGCACCGGGCACGGGCTATTACTTCCCGCTGGTCTATGCGCCCCAGGCCGCCGGGCTTGCCATTGGCAAGGCGGCCGGGCTCAATATCGACAACAGCTACCATCTGGCGCGCCTGCTGGCCTTTGCTTCCGGCATGCTGGTGCTCATGCTGGCATTTTTCATCCATCGTCCGCCAGTCGTCGTGCTGGCGCTGCTGTTGTTGCCCATGAGCCTGTTTCAGGCCATGTCCAGCAGCATAGACTTCATCGCCACCGCACTGGCCGTTCTGGGCATCGCCTGCTTCATGCGGGTGGCCTCGCAGCGCCAGCAAAGCTCATTGGCGCTGGCGGTGCTCATGGCCATCACCATCTTTCTGGTCGGGGCTTCACGTGCGCACCTTGCCTCGATGGTGCTGCTCATGTTCGTGGCTGCCTGGCATGCCAGACACCGGCTGTGGTGGATTCTCGCCATCGTCACCACGGTGGCCATTCTTGCCTGGATGGCCGTCGCCATTCCCGGTGTGGTCGATTTCCGCATTGAGCGCAGCGTTACCACCGGGCAGGCGGTTGCACACTATCTGCGCCATCCGGTCGAGCTGCTGCAGGTTCTCACCAATACCTTCACCGACCGTGCGTTGCTTGCGCAGTATCGGGCCACCTTTCTCGGCGTTTTCCTCGATCTGCGCCTGCAGCCCCTGGGCTATCTGGCGTTGACGGTGCTGCTCGGCCTCATCGCCCTGTTTTCGCTGGCGCCGCCGTCGCAATGGAAGCCGTTGGTTCCCGCACGCATTACCCTCATCGTGTGTGGCTTCATTTCTGCGCTGTTGGCCTTTCTGGCCATGCTCATCACCTGGACACCCGTGCCGACCCAGGTGGTGCAGGGTGTGCAGGGGCGTTACCTGCTGATTTCCGTGATGATGGTGCTGGTGGGGCTCAGCCATTGGGGGCAGGGTACCAATCCGATACGGGGAATCCTGCGCGGCCTGCTTTTCATCTTCTTCTCCGTGTCCGCCATGCTGAGCGTGCAAACCATGCTCAGCGGTTATTACACGCCGCTGGCCACGAACAAGCCGGTGCCGGCGGGTCAGGCGGTTTCTGCTGCCTCCCCGGAACCCAGTCCCATGATTTCGATGGGATCGCCCCTGCAGCTGGCGCTGGCGCCAGAAGGAATTGGCAGTGCTTCGGCCGAATGGATCGGACTGAATGCTGCAACTTACGGCAGGCAACTGCAGGGTAAGGGGCAGCTTGTCTTTTCCGGTGGGGAAGCCGGTCCGCAGACTGTCGATATCAGCCTGGAAAACCTGGCGGACAACGAATACTTTTACGTCAGGGTGCCCCCCGGCAGACACACCCACGTCCGGCTTCATATCGTGTCGGGTTCTGGTAACTTCAGCATCTGGTCCACCCGGGCGGGAGAGCCTGCCGACGAGCTGAAGGCATGTGCCGTCTTCGTGTTGTCCGAAGGCTCGATCAGATATACCCCCGGATGCTCTGCGCCGCGCTGATTTCAGGTGCTTATGCTCATTCCATGAAGGGATTGGTCTGTGCCGGAACCATCCCTTCATGGTGGAGAACCTGCTGCCTAACGGCACCCTGGCGTCTTCAGGACTCCCCCATCTGGTGAGGTCAGCGTTGCGCAACTCAGCCAGCTACGCCCCGCGGTGGCGTCATCGTCGTCTTCCTGCCGCATTTCCCACACGCTCAGACCGCCCCCACCGTCCACCAGCACGATGCGACCCGCCACGTAGCGGGCCGGGGGAACCTCGAAGACGTGATACTGGTTGTCGGCCACTTCTCCCAGATTCAGAACCTGGCGGTGACTGCGGCCTTCATCATCCAGAAAGCTGACCTCTGCCTTGCCGCCAAGCCGGCTTTGCCTGGTGGCCATCTTGATGCCTATGCGACTTGCCGGGGCGCCCGTGCCTGGGCTGGCAAGGCGCAGGGCGATGGAGTGAGCACGGCTAAGCCGTGGTGAGACCATTTCCTGCCGGCTGGTGTCGGGGTCATTCTGCGTGTAGAAATTGTCGACGATGTACCCGGCGCTCGTCAGTGCGCTGAGGAAAAGCAGCACGGAGAACAGGCTCCAGCGCAGCCATTCCAGCCATCGCGGCTTGCCCTGCCAGTCGCAAACGGCCAGCAGCATCAGCAGGATGGGTACCAGAAAATACCGCCCTTGAACGCCGTCGATGGTATGGGCCGGATGCGGCGTGAAGGTGAGCAGCATGGCCAGAAAGCCCAGAAACACCGAGCCAGCTCCCATCGTCAGCAGCAGCGCACGGGAAGCAAGTGCCTGTTGCAGCTGCCGCCAGCCAGCCAGGCTCAGCAGCGCCAGCACGGCCAGCAGCCAGAACACCGCATCATAGAAGTGGCGTGGAAAGATCAGCCCGAACGAATGACCGACAAAGGACCGCAGCAGGGCATGCAGCCCGTCGGGGCCGCCCAGCGTGCGCGAGAAAACGGCGAAAAGTTCTGCCGGGTTGCCCAGATAGTGGAGGGCGATTTCACCGGTGCTGGCGCTGCGCATCACGCGGAAATCGACCGTCGACGGGATGGCGATGGCCAGGCAGACCAGCACAGTAGCTACTGTCAGGCCGGCACCAAGCCAGGCACGGCGATGCCCGACGCGCCAGGCCACGGCCAGTGGCATCAGCAGCATCGTGATCAGGTGCGTGCGCGAGGTGGCGACAAGAAACACCGTCACGCCCAGCAACTGCAGCGTTCGTCTCGATGTGGCGGGGCCATCCTGCATGCCACGGATGAAACAGCAGGTGGCCAGAATGGCCAGTGCTGTCGAGAACGTATCGAGGCTGGCAGATGCGGCCTGAAACAGACTCATCGGCAGAACCAGCAACGCCAGCATGATCGGCGATGCGTTCAGCATCGAGAACGCCAGTACCAGGGCAAGAATCGAAAACAGCAGCGAGGAAAAACGCGCAAGGTAATAGCTGTGTTCGATCGTCAGATCCAGCATGCGGCCCGCAGCCAGCCCGACGGCCTGTGGCGCGTATACCAGCGGGAAGTAATATCCGGTGCCGGGGGCTTCGTGAAAGGTGCGTGTGCCAGTCCAGCGGATCTGCCGGGCCTGCTCCTGTTTTTCGTGGTTTTCCTTGCGAGCATTGCCGGCATGCTCGTGGCGCATCACCAGATACTCGTTCAGCCCGCCATCAATCCGGCCCCCCGACATGCGACGCCCGTTGTGACACAACGGGGTTTCACCCTCACAAGGCATCGTCATCAGAAAGATCTTGCCGCGCGTGAGCATGTAGGCGCGCCGCAGATGGTCGGCCTCGTCAAAGGACTTCATCGGTGGCATCAGCACCGAAAAGAGACTGCCGATCAGCAGGGACAGCACCACCAGCAGGATGGTCGTCGGAGGAAACGGACGTTGATGAGCGTGACTGCCGCAAGAGGCGTTGCTGTTCATGCAGGGGTCAGGAAACGGTAAGAGGTCGTGAGGAAATGAGGCCAGATTCTCCCGTACCTGACGGGGGTCATGTGGGAGAGGCAAACACCTCATCCAGCGAGCGCGCATCCAGCACCCGGTCGATCCAGGCTTCCAGTTGCTGGGGCGTGGCCTGCTGGATCTGTTGTAATGCCTGCGCGGGTAGTTCGCCGAAGCGCCGGGTGAGCAGGCGTTGCAGGATGAGAGTGTGGGCCTGTTGGGCACCTTCCGCCCGACCTTCTTCTCGTCCTTCCTCCCGCCCCTCTTGCCGAACCTCCCGCTTGAAGCGTTCCAGTTGTTCTGCAAATCCCATTCTCAACTCCTTCAGATCGTTCACCTTGGGCAAGGCCAGGGCCGAATCGTGCCGTCGCAACAGCAGCGCCCGAATCCAGATGGCAAAGGTGCGCTTCAGTTCCGGCAGGCCATCGAGCAGCGCGTTCAGCTCGTCGATGAGCTCGATGGTGGCCTGCGCATTCTGTGGGTGCTCCAGCCGCACCACGGCTACGGCCAGATTCTTCAGCTGCGCCAGATCGGCCCGCTTTGCCAGTTCACTCTGGTCGAGCAGCAGATACTGCATGCGTGGCAGATACTGTGCCACAAGACCGGGTGCCTTGGGAACCAGTTGGGCGATGTCGGTGGCAGCCGTCCAGCGGGCCGAGCCGTTGTAGAACACGATGGGCAGCACCGGGGGCAGGCGTCTGGCGGGTTTGCGTCCGTTCCGGGGCTGCCTGTTTCCGGTTTCTGCGGACACGGCCTGACCACCCGGCACCAGCTCGCCCCGCCGGATGAGGTCCTGATAAAGCAGACCGACATAGGTCATCATCCGCACGGCCATCCAGCGGTCGGGCCTGCTCTGGAACTCGATCAGCAGGTAAAGATAGATCCAGTCCTCGCCGGTGCGCACCCGCCAGATCACGTCATCGGCACGATGACGAAGGTCGTCGGTAACGTAGCTGCCGGGCACTTTCTCCAGGGTGGAGTAGTCGAGGCTGTGCAGCCACTCGTCGGGGATGAAGCCCAGCACCAGATCGCGCACCAGCTCGGGTGAGGAAAAGAGCAGCTTGTAAGAGGCGTCATCGGCGCGATTGTCTGAGCGGGATGCAGAGCCCGCATCAGGGCGGGCATCGGCGCTGGCATCAGAATGGGCATCGGAGCGGGACATGAGCATGACCCCAAGCGGAAATGATGACGCCAGAATACTGGATATAAAACCAGCAAACAAGCGAAGTGACAAACTACCGCATAGGATGACAGGCTGGGTTTACAGACCCTTGCTCAAGGGGGGAATGTTTCCGCATGGGCTGGTGCGGAGGCTTCGTAGCAGCCACCAAACCTGTCTGATCCCGGCTTGTTCGCAGGGATGTGGCTCCCTCCACTCGTTTAGTGCCCATCGCGTGCCGGAGGAGGGGCAGGTACCGTAACCTTCAGCGTGCAGGACGTGCCAGCGCGCTCGAAGCGGATGACGCTGCCCGCTGTACGAGTACGTACATAGCCAAGATATCCTGCCCGAATCGCTGCAGGAGAAATGGCTGCTGCCACGTCTGGACGGGAAGCGCCGGAGAATGCAAAACCCATCACTTGTCCTCGGTCATCGAGGAGCGCCCAGCGTTTTACGGCCGGATCATGAGCGGCATGGGGCCCGTCGTCCGGTAGTGCCGCATGCGCTTTCGCATCATGAATCCAGCCACGAACTCGCAGCATGTCTGGCATGCCGGGAATGGGTGTCACTTCGTCCAAATACCCCTGACAGTGATTGCCCGGGAGTTGACCCTCTGCCCGGTCAAATGGTTTGTCCAGTTGCTCGAACAGATCAACCCAGGGCTCAAGACCGAACAGAGAAAGATTTCTTGCTGATGGCGTTTTGGCAATGCGCATTGCCCATTCGGTGAAGGGGAAAACATGGTCGATCTGCGCCTTGTCGGGAATGCGAAGCTCAAGGGCCAGTGCAGCCACATCGCGCTGAAACAGCTCGTCCTGTCGGGGTTCCGTGGCGTGCCATTGGTATTGTGCAAACGGTACGAGGATGGCAATCATTGCGATGGCGCGCCAGCGCGAGCATAGGCGGCCGGAGTGCCACCAGGGAGCAGAGGCGATCAGGAGAGCTGCCCAGGCGATCAGTGCGGGGGTTGTATAACGGCTGGTAACCGCCTGAGAAATTCCGAAGATCAGGCGTCCGCCGGCGGTAGCCAGAGCCGTTCCCCCGATATAGAGCAGAAAGAACAGCATGGCGAGTGTAAGGCTCGATGCGCGTGGGGAGCGGAGAGCTGGAATGGTGATGATGGAGCCCAACACCAGAATGCCGCCTGCTATCTGCGCAGCAAGAACTCCGTTGTCTCCCGTGCCAGCAAGGTAGTAGATGGGGCTGCCGATATAGGCCAGCATGTACTCCATCAGTTCCCAAGGTGTTTCGCGCAGGGCCTTGCCAAGCGACCCGTGTCCGCCTGGTGCCGTGTAGCCATGAAAATACAGCCACAAGCCAGCCAGGGACAGCATGGCAAGCGTCAGCACACGTGATCGGGACATGCGCAACAGCAGCGCAAACACTGTCAGCAGGGGCAGAGTGATGACTCCGTTGGCCATGCTGCCAAGCGCCGCCACACCGCACAGTGCAGACCCGATGAACAAGGCAAGACCTCGACGCACCGAAACGTGAGCGCAATGCAGCAGGAAAAAGGCCAGCAGGGGTAGCCACTGGGCGAGGAAGAACTGGCTCTGGAAGCCCCATGTCAGGTTGTCATGCTGAATCCATGAACAAACCAGCGCAACCAGAAAGAACCCCACCGCCCAGTCGGTTCCCCCGGTTGTTGTCAGCTCACGTGAGCGCGCTCGCCAGATCTGAAGAATGGTCAGTCCGATGCAGACCATGAGCATATGGTTGACCAGGAGCAGAAACCAGCCTTTGCCCTCGAAGATCGCCACATCCAGCCAGAAGAAGATGCGGGCCAGGAGGATTCGATGCTCGTTGTGCTGAGCCCACCATCCAGAAAGATCCCCATTGCTGGTCTTCACGTAAAAACCCAGATACCCGTTCCACATGTCGCCGATGGGGACTGGAGACCAGGACAGGTAACAGCCGATGGCCGCCAGGGCGATGAACGACGTGGCTGTTGCCAGAAATGCCATCGCCAGTGGGGGGGGCGTGGCATTGGGTCGGTATGCTGTCATCATGTTCAGAGAAATCACCGTGTTCCTTGAGGGGGGGGGGGTGAAACAGAGCGGGGAGATGTATCGTTTCAGGCTGGCATCATCCTTTGATGCAGTAATACCGGATTGCGGAAATGCGAGTGCTTCCGGCGTTGTCGATGGGGATGATCTGCCAGTGTGTGATGTTGCGGCGATACGGGTAGGCAAACTGCGCGGTTACAGATCCCGCTGGATACCAGCGGCGGATGCTTCGGTCACTTGAAGAATGTGCTTCATCTTTCCATCTCATTTCCACGAACCCGCCTGTGTCGCGTGCCATGTCGATTTCGACGCCGATGTCTGTTGCATCGCTACAGCTCAGCGTGGGCCTGAACTCGATGCCAGAGCCAGGGCCGGAGGACTTTACCTGCAGTCCACCGCCTTCAATGGAGATTTCTGTATCCGTAGCATTCGGTATCGGCTGATGCCCGGCCCGGTGAAGGTCGAGAGGGGATCCTTGCAGTCTCTTGCTGGCATCCGGTTTTCCGGGGGAGACATGCCACCCGGGATACATCGCCAATGATGGGCTGATCGGGATGATGACACTTTGGTACTGACTGAACCTGGCGTAGGAGCGAAACTCCAGATCAGGCCGTTCATTGGTCAGGAAATACTGATTGCAGATAACACCTGCTGCAATGATGAGCAGCCCGGCGTGAATTCGGGTTCCGATGACGAGAACAGCACCAATGGTGAACACGAGTGCGTTGGGAATCCAGTTATAGCGACTGCCGGCACCGACTCCTCCCACGATGAGAGGGGTGCTCTTGTGCGAAAGCAGGCTGGATACGACCATGCCAAGCAGAATGAGCAGAAGCAGGCTCGCTGTGAACATCCTGCTTGTGTCATTTCTTTTTCTTAAACTATTCCAGATAATCAGTGTCCAGATAGCTGCGGCGGCGATGTAGGTCTTGGTGATCTCCACGCCGAACGTGATCATGTGCAGGAAGGCTTCCGAGAACTCTCCAAAAGGGGCTGCCGGTACCGGGGATGTCATGCGTGCAGATGAAAGCAGTACAGCCAGCTGAATACCTGCGCCGATGAAAACGGTCACTGCCTGACGGGAAAGAAGTGCACGGGGGCGGAACAGGGGCAGGCAGGAGAGCAGGGCGCATGCCAGAATGATCGAGAATGGCCCAGTAAGTGACAGAAGAAGTATGAGCAGACATTCTGGTCCACTGGAATCCTTTGGCTCCTGCTCCGTTCGCAAAAAGGAGTTTGTCACCAGAAAGAACAGGGCTGGTCCTGTCATCCACTGAGCGTTGGTGATATTGAACAGAACCTCGGTGTTGTGCGGTTGCAGGGTGATCAAGGCAGCCAGGGATGCCGTCAGTAGCATCGGGGCACCCAGGGTTCGCATCAACCGGGACAGGGCGACAACCATCAATGTCCATGCCACGAACCAGCCCGCAAAGAGGATGGCGGGCCGAAGCTCCAGTTCCATCCCCATCGACAACGACGTGACAAGGCGAAGGTAGAGGTGAAGATAGCCAGCTGAGGGCTTGAAGATACTGGACAAGCCCTCCTTCGATGCCTGGTTGAGGAAGACATTTCCGTCTTCTGCCCAAAGGAACTTGTCCGGAAAGCCCGAGAAACTTTCGACGCGCAGGTAAAGGGCTGCACAAGCCAGAAGCAGTATGGGCAGGGTGTAGGTCAGATCGGATCGTCTTTGGTTCATGTCGGCTCTTGCGTGGAAAGGGGCGTGTTTGGCTGTTTTTCTGGGAGAGGCATGAAGGCGTTGATTACGGAGACGTCGGCGGGCAGACCAAACCGACCCACGTCCAGAAGGGGCGTCGAGCGCGTCAGTGAGCAACGATCGTGCGCTCGAACTGCTTGCAGGTGATGAGCTTGTTGCCTTCCCGGTAAGCAATTTGCATCGTGAGCTCACCTTGCAATGAACCCAGGTTCACGCGAATCTCGAAGCCGCTTCGTTCGAGTCCGGGTTGCCCGAAATGTACTGCCACGTCGTTTCGGCTGGATTGTGTCGCCTCGAAGAACCGCTGTTCGCCACCTTGCTTGCGTTCGCTCAGGATCAGGTAGATCCTGTCTGCCACTCGGGCGGGGGCAATGGACGCAGCCAGCCAGCCCCGCACGTTGAGCAGTCGTTCCTGGGGAGTCGAACCCGTATCGGGGGGCTGTACTTTGACTGCGTCCACCGATCCTTCGCAGTGCTGGGCGGTGCTGGATGTACCAAGACCAGACTCAAGCGCCGGGGCGGCTGTATCGTGGAACCCGCGCCCGTGAGGCCCGCGGTGCGTCGCGGTGGTCATTTCCACATTGACCTGATCCTTCCAGATCAGGCTGCCTGACGGTGCTGTGATGGCTATTGATTTGACTTTCCTGCTTTCGAGCAGCCTGGGGTTCCCCATCAGGGCCGAGAATTCCTTCGTGGTTTCAACCGCCGGGGAAATCGGAAAGTCTGCCTGCGCCATGCCAACAATGAAGCGCTGGTTGCGGATTTCTCCTGTATGCAGGGTTGTCCGGATCTGCAGCTCGGTTGGCTTGAACAACAGGGACCAGACTCTGCCGGCCAGGGTTTTTGGAACGTCGACGCTGATGAAGGTGATGTCGTGGCTGTTGTCGATGGCGATCTCCTCGCCAAGCCGGTATGAAGCCTTTTTCGTTCCATGCCTGATGATGCGTGGTGCCGATTCCGGTGGTGCCTTCTTCAGGACGAGGAAGCCGTTTGCCATGCCCTGCTGTTCATAGCGATTGATCAGGGCCTCCCAGCTGTGACCATCTTCAGTGGGGTTTGGCCGCAGGTCGATGGCCTGGGTCTGAAAGAAGACGTTTTCTGGTCCTTGTGGGCTTTCCAGATGCTTGCGATTGATTCGGGCCAGTTCACGCGTATAGACCGAATAGCTTTGAAAGATGGGGCGCGGGTTCCACTGGTTGCCGGAGGAGAACAGATAGGATTGATCGTGAGAGTAGATATCGGCCGATCCTTCCAGCTTGGGTAGCCGTCCCTTGTCCTGTATTTCTTCAATGATTCGTGCGTAGGTGTTGGGCAGCGTCAGTCCTTCGGTAAGGCGCAAGCGCATGCCGCGTGCGGCATCGACGTACAGTCTGGCGGCTTTCTTCAGGGGGCTGAACGGCGTGACAGGGTCGCGTTGATTGACGATGAAGGCTGAAGCGACGAAAGCTGCCAGCAGTGCCATGACGGATGAACGGGATGGCACCGTGGCAAGAACAAACAGCGCGACGAAGAACAGCATGGTTGCCGCTATGTTTGCGTGTATGTCATGGCGGACGAAGCCTGCCTTGAATGCCAGAAAGAGGGTGACGCAGAACAACAGCGAGACCAGGATGCCCGTTGCGGATCTGTGCATGCCTGCGCGGACAAGGGCTGCCACGATGAAAATGCTGGTCAGGACGTATGCAACAGGCTCGGACGTGTTTCCCTGCAAGGACATGGCATCGGTGTAGCCCGAGATGATGGGCGACATCGACACGAAGTAGTCGAGCAGGGCGGTAATTGGCTGACCGGCCAGAGTCCAGAACAGGCAGCACGAGAGTGCGGGAACTACCAGCGCCAGCAGTGCAGCAAGAATCCTTCGGGACGATGCCAGCAACCCGAATGACACCAATGCGCTTGCCAGGCAGAGTATCAGTGTCGATCCTTTGGTCAACGGATAAAGTCCGAGCGGCGCAAAAACGAATACGAGCCCGGGAGCGCGTTGCAGCCATGTCGGTACGTCATGATCGCGCTGACGTGCTGTCTGGAAGGCGTGGATGCCGGCGAGTACGGGGTACAGGAACAGCAGCGCATCACGCAGATGTATCCATGTGGGCAGCGCCAACAGGAATATGTAGCGTGAAGCACGTGTCGTGCGCGAGAAGACTGCGTATGCCAGCAGGGCAAAAGACAGACCCAGATACAGGTTGCTCAGCAGTGCCTGTACAGCCAGGTCGGGATGATGAACCCGGGTATAAACCGAGGCATAGGGGCCGAAGGTGAATATCAGGTCGCGGCCGATTACCAGCTTCTGGGAGACGGCCTGATTCATGGCGTTCCACCACGAGTTCAGCCCGGAAACCGGCATCTCGGGCAGGAAAGGCACGAACAGGGCAATAGCCGTGACCAGCAACGCAACGGCAAAGCCCCATTGCTCGAAGTTGGGGAGTGGGCCAGAAGCCACTGCTTTGCGGGGGATGGTGGCTGCTTTCATGGCGGAGAAAGATCAGGAGCGGTTCGAGGTCTGTCTGTGGTGTCAGGCGAGATCGCAACCATGGCGCCGGAGTTCTCTGCTGTTTCCAGGAAAACCACCGCTGCCAGGCCGAGCAGAATGGAAAACCACAGCGAAGCAAGGCGAATGCCGACAGCCGCGAGCATGGCGGTTTTCAGTGCCACGCCTTCGTTCATCAACAGGGCAACCAGTGTGGCTTCCGTCGATCCCAGGCCGCCGGGAATCATCGATGCGGCACCAGCCAGCATGGCTACCGGATACATCGACAGGGAGGTCAGCAGCGGCAGTTGAATGCCAAGCTGATTCAGCAGGCACGAGAAGGCAAAGGCGGTAAAGAGCCAGGCCAGCAGTCCCAAGAAGAACGCGGCAATGGCATCGGGCAGCGTATTCAGTTGCCGGCAGCCCTGAAGGCCATCACGCAGGGTGCGCAGCAGACGTGCCAGTCGTCGCATGTGCCAGGCCTGCAGTCGGGCGATGAGGCGCGACAGCAATCGGGGGCGCGTGGCGGTCACGACGATGGCGGTGATGAAAGCAGCGACGAATGCCGAGACGAAGGCCAGCAGTTCGGGGCTGCGCAGATACAGCATGGCCAGCGCCAGAACGGCAATCAGGTCAAACGCGCGTTCATAGACGAACACGCTCAGCGTTTTCCAGGCGGGAACGCCTTGAGGCAACAGGTAGCGGATGCGAACCAGTTCGCCCACCTTGCCCGGCGTGGCGGTGAAGGCGAACCCCGCCAGATAGGCCAGCAGGCTGCGCAGCGGCGGGGGCCTGTGCCCCATGCGATACAGCAGCCACTGCCAGCGCGCAAAGCGGATCAGGTAGCTGAGCAGCGCAAGGGCAAGCATGAGCGGTAGCGCCTTCCACAGCAGGGGAATCTGTGCGAATACCTGTTTGCCCGCATCCACCCAGATCAGCATGCCCAGATAGAGCAGGGTGATGATCGCGAAGCCGATCAGGGGGCGTTTCAGCTTCATGGCAGCTTTACCGGAACGACAGGTGCTTGTGGCCCAGATAGCTGGTGAATACCGGCACGATGACGCCCACGGCGTGGGCAATTTCCGGCACGAAACGTTCCACGCCCAGCGCTGGCAGAAGCCAGTGGGCCAGCAGGAGGCTGATGGCCCAGGTTTGCAGCACGGCCACCAGGTTCACCAGCACGAACCACAGGGCCGATTGGTGCAGGGCGCGGCTGCTGTCCCGAAACACGAACAGGCGTGCCAGCACGAAGGCCGTGATCATGCCGGTGATGTAGGCGAGCACGATGGCGGCCGAAAAACTCATCCACTGGTTGTAGAGAATGCGGCTGCCGAAGTTGACGCCCGCAGCCAGTCCGCCGGTCAGCAGGAAACCGATGAACTGCCTTGAAAGAAAGGCGTTCAGCGGACCCGGCCGGTTGTGCGGAACCTTTCCGGTACCTGTCATGCTGCAGATCCGGCGCGGGGGCTGCTTGCCGTGGCGGTTGTGGCGCCGTGGGTGCTGCCGGCTGTGTGTCCTGCCGCATGCGTGGCTGCGATGGCGTCACGGGCCATCTGCCGGCCGAAGCCGATGCTTTCCGAGATGCCCCGATCTTCGGGGTAGTAATAGGAGGTGTCGGCCACCCACAACCCCTGCACGGGTAGTGCCACTGGCGGCAGCCTGCGCAAATAGCCCGGATCGCAGATGGGCTGTGCATGGCGGTAGCGGCTGGCGCGCATGTCGATGAAGTCCTCGTCACGCAGGGCCGGATTGATCTTCTTCAGGTAGCGGCGAACCTTGTCCAGAAACACCTGATCGTCATCGGCGTACTTGGGATGCTCGCCGGGCATGTAGAATGGCACATAGACGACATGCGCATCCAGTGGGCGCAGGTTGGTGTATTCGACGATACCCGGAATGTCCATTTCCGGGTCATTGGTGTTCAACCAGAAGTTTTCGGTCAGCGGCTTTTTCAGCTTGACGATGACGCAGACGACCGCAATGTTCTTCAGTGCCTGGTACTGCTGGAGAATCTCCGGAGGCAGGTCGGGCATGATTCGTGGCACGTAGGGCAGGGGCACCGTGCTGATGACCTTGTCGAAGGCTTCGATGCCGCTGGCGGTTTGCACCCCACTGACGCGCCCATTCCCGATGATCACTTTCTGCACCGGGCTGCTCAACCGGAAAACGCCGCCTTTTGCCTCGATGCCCTGCTTGAGGCCGTTCAGCAGGGTGGCAGAGCCCCCTTCCAGATAGCCCAGCTTTTCGCGGAAGATGTCGTAGCGCGAGCGGCCGATGCGCCGGATGCGGCTCCAGATCCACGCGGCCGACAGGTTGGGGGTGTAGTCGTAAAACTTGAGTTCAAAGAGCTTCTTCCACAGCACCTCCCAGGCTTCTTCGCCTACCCAGCGCTTTATCCATCCGGTAGCCTCGACGTTGTCGAGCGGTTTCCAGTCGTTGCGTCGGGTGGAGAGGAAGGCGTGCAGGCCGTAGCGGATCTTGGCCGGCAGGCCGAGCCCCTTGAATTTCAGCAGGGCCAGCGGGTT
This sequence comes from Lautropia sp., assembly GCA_030523825.1. GTDB lineage: Bacteria > Pseudomonadota > Gammaproteobacteria > Burkholderiales > Burkholderiaceae_E > Lautropia. Next base: position 19,552 of record JAUNHU010000026.1, read on the forward strand.
GCCCCAGGGCTGAAGCCGGTTCTGGAACCAGTAGCCCATTTTCGTTTCCACCCAGCGCATCCGGCTGCCCAGCCCCAGCTCTTCCAGAACCTGCAGGAAGGCGTGATCCGAAATGCAATGGAAATGGTAGTAGCGCTCGATGTCCAGACCGCCAAAGTCGAAGGTGGCCGTCATGCCGCCCACGCGGTCATCGGCCTCGAAAACCACAGGTTCGTGTCCATCCAGTGCCAGTTGCCAGGCCACGGCCAGCCCCATCGGGCCGGCACCCAGCACGGCGATGCGCTGTTTTTTCGGAGGGATGGCGGATTGTTGGCTTGAATCGGTCATGCTTGGTTCAGAATTCGAGAACAACGCTGCTGTAGCGCGGGTCGTTGAAGGTTTCGTTCACTGCCTGTCTGAAGGGGGTTGCGCGCACGCCGAAGATGCCGGGCCAGTCGATGACCTCGAACTCATCCTTGGCGATGAGTGCTTCCAGTTGTTGCGTGGTGAAGGGCGGGTTCTTGTCGAACAGACCCCAGGTCCACAGCAGCGCGTGGAACAGGCGGTAGGGAATGCGCACGATGGGTGTGCTGGCGCGTGTGGCTGTCTTGATCTCTCGGATGATGTCGATGTAGTCGACTTTCTCGTGGCCGGAGATGTTGTAGATGCCCTGAATGTCCGGCTTCTCGATGCAGCTGATGATCACGTCGCAGAAATCGCCCACGTAGAGCGGCTGGCGCATGTACCTGCCATCACCGGGAATGGGAAACACCGGTACCTTCTGCATGAAGCGTGACAGCCAGCCCAGATGCTTGCGGTCGAACCAGCCGAACATCAGCGTGGGGCGCAGGATGGGGCAGGGGATGCCGCTTTCCAGCACCAGTTTTTCCTGATCCTTCTTGGTGTTGGTGTAGAAGTCGTCAGCCACCGATTCCACCACCGACGAGCTGATGTGTACCAGCTGCGGTACCTTGTGCGTGCGGTAGGCGTCCAGCACCACCCGGGTGCTCGTCACGTTGTTGCGCACGAATTCCTGGTAATCGTTGCCACCGATCTGTGCCTGCAGCATCACGACGACGTCGGCGCCGGCCAGATGCCGCTGCCATTCACCGGGTTCGGCCACGTCGGCCAGCTCCACCTTGATGTCGGGCTGCACGCGCCGCAGCACCTCCACGTTGTTGGCATGCTTGTCCAGCACGACGATGTTCTGGTAACCACGGTCTTTCAGGCGGGCCACCAGATTCTGGCCAACCAGTCCGGCGCCGCCGGGCAACACGATTTTCTTCTGAAGGGGCTGGGTGCCCTGTGCGGGGTGCGTCATATGTTCAGCTTGTGGAAAACGATGCGGGGCAGGTTGCGGATGATGAGCATGATCAACGCCCATTTTCGCGGGGTGTAGATCACTGCCTTGCGTTGTTCTATGGCGTTCAGGATGTCGGTCGCCACGTCTTCGGGGGAGGCGAGTTTTGCGCCCGACTGCTTCAGGCTGGCCGTCATCGGTGTGTCGGTGGGGCCGGGCTTGATCAGCAGCACATGCAGGCCGGTACCGGCAAGCCGGTGCTGCAGACCCTCTGCGTGGCGGGAAACGAGGCCCTTGGCCGCGCCATAGACATAGTTGGATTTGCGGCCGCGATCACCCGCCACCGAACCAATGATGGCGACGGTGCCACGCTTCTGCGGCAGCATGGCATTCACGAAGGCTTCGGCAAACAGTACGGGCGAGATGGCGTTGATTTCGATGGCCTCGCGCGTTCTGGACAGGTCCTGCTGGCACTGTGCCTGATCGGGCAGCATGCCATGTGCAATCAGCACGATGTCGATGGCTCCTGCGCGCGCAATCTCGTCAACCAGTGCCTGAATGCGGGCAGGGTCCAGAAAATCGGCGGTCATGGGCGTGATCTTCACGTCCTTGCCTGCGCGCACCTGCAGGTCTGCGCATTGTCGCTGCAGCTTGTCGGCATTGCGGCCGAGCAGCACGATTTCCTGCAGGTTGCCCTGCGCAGCCCATTGCCGGGTGCAGTGTTCTGCAATGCCCGAGGTGGCACCCACGACGACGATCCGTCGGCCTTTACTCACTGTCCTCTCCATCGTGCATCCTGGTTCGTTCTGTTCTTGGTCATGCGTACTGCGTTTCCTGCTCTGTTTCCTGTGTCCTGCGATCCGGGCTTCCTGCCGCCGGCTGTTCTGCGCTCAGTCTCCCATCAGGCGACGCGACATGGCTGACCGGATGCCGGGGTCACGGTATTTCCTGAATTTGTCCAGTGCCGGATAACCCTGTTCAAAAAGGTCACGGGGCATGCGGGCGTCCTTGGCTGCGTAGATGCGACCGCCTGCCTCGCGGACGATGGCATCCAGATTGCGGAACAGGCGGTGCGTGCGTTCTCCCCGGTTGGGAAAGTCCAGCGCCAGTGTCACGCCGGGCTGCGGAAAACTCAGCATGCCCGGTGCCTGACGGTTACCAAAATTTTTCAACACCGCCAGAAAGGAACCATCCCCGGAGGTGGCAATGGCTTGCAGCATGGCTTGCACTGCCTCACGTGCCACGGTGGGGGGCACCACGCTCTGATACTGGTAAAACCCTTTGGGGCCGTACATCAGGTTCCACTGAAGCAGGTTGTCCAGTGGGTAGAAGAAAGGCTCGTAATGCACGGTGTTGCGCCCGCTCTTGCGGCTGTGGTGTGCGTAGTAGAGCGTGTTGAAGGGTTTCAGCGACAGCCTGTTCACCAGCGAGAACGGCGGTTGAAAGGGCATGGCGAGCGGTCGCTTTCGGGCCGGTTCGCGCAGGGGAATGCCTGGCCGCGAGCTGTCGGTCGAAACCTTTGCGAGCTTGTCGTCTTCACGCTGTTGAAGGTGATTGCCCCGCATGAATAGCCCGCGTCCGCCGGGCGACAGGCAGTCGATCCACGACACGGTGTATTCCCAGCCGGCTTCTGGCGTATCGGCCAGCTGGAAGTATTCATTCAGGCTGGTGTAGGGAATGGTTTCGGATTCCAGCCAGGGGCCCTGCACGCGGCGCAGGCGGATTTCTGCCTGCAGGATGAGGCCGGTGAGCCCCATGCCGCCGACAGTCGCTGCAAACCAGTCGGGTTGTTGGGCAGGGCTGCAATCGAGGATCTCGCCGGTGGTGCGTGCCAGCCGGATGCCCAGGACATGATCGCCAAAGCTGCCAAAGCCATGATGATTCTTGCCATGCACGTCGTTGGCGATGGCGCCACCCACGGTGACCAGCTGGGTGCCGGGGCATACCGGCAGCATCCAGCCACGAGGCACGAACAGGCGCTGGATGTCTCGTAGCAGCACACCTGCTTCGCAGCTGAGAACGCCCGTGCTTTCATCGAAGGCCAAGAAGCGATCCAGGCTCCGGGTGAGCCACAGTGCTCCGCCCGGGTTGAGGGCTTCGTCACCATAGCTGCGACCATTGCCGAAGGCAATGCCCGGTTTTCGCGTGATTATCTCGCGCGCTTCTGCCTGATTGGCCGGCATCGAGACATCATGTGTCTCGTTCGAGAGGCGGCCCCATGATGCAATCCTCATCGCCTGATTACCAGAGTCCCGGCGCAATGTGGCCGGCGCCGACGGCCAGTACCAGTGCGAAGGCCGCTCCGGCAGCAAGGCTGGTCCGGTCCTTGATGGCAAAGATCAGCGGGTCGTCGTGCATCTCGCCACGGTGCGCACGCATCCATACCCAGCTTACCCAGAACAGCACCACAGGCACGGCACCCCAGATCAGCTTGGGGTGTTCGTAGAGAGCGATGATGGCGTCACTGTTCACGTAGAGCGCCAGCACCAGTACCGCCGCATAGCCGGCCACGATGCCCATCATCTGGATGATCGGGGCGTCGTCGCTGTGATAGCCGCGTCCATGCAGCTTGCTGCGCTTCTGGTGCGCGCGCAGTTCGGCATAGCGCTTCACGAAGGCCAGCGACAGGAACAGGAAAATCGAAAATGCCAGCAGCCAGAAGGACAATGGCACGCCAATGGCAGCCGCACCTGCGACGATCCGCAGGGTGTAGAGCATCGCCAGCGTGAGGCAGTCGATGAGCATCAGGCGCTTCAGGCGCCACGAATAGACGCAGGTGAGCGAGAAGTAGAGCAGCAGCCACGACAGGAAGGCCGTGTTCACGAAAGCGCCCAGCAGCAGGCTGATGAGCAGCAGGATCGGGCCGAGGATGACTCCTTTCCAGGCGGGTACGAGGCCCGATGCAAAGGGACGCTTGCGCTTGCGAAGGTGTTGCCGGTCACTTTCCAGGTCGAGCAGGTCGTTGGCGATATACACCGAGGACGCACACAGACTGAAGGAGAGAAAGGCCAACACCAATGTACCCAGCGCGTGCGTGTTGGTAATGTCGTGGGCGGCAACCAGGGGAACTACCAGCAAAAGGTTCTTCAGCCACTGATGGACGCGCAGCACCCGGCGCCAGCCGCTGAAGCCCACGGGCCTGGGCGGAAAGACGTGCTCGACGGCGCAGAGGCCGCGCGCCCGCTGTTCCAGTTCGGCCGATGCGTTGACAACGATGGCCTGACGAGCGTGCTTCCAGACATCGAGATCGGCACCGGAATTGCCGGCGTAATCGAATCCTTTGTCTCCGTAGCGCGCGATGAGCGCCTCGGCCTTTTTGGTACCTGCAAGATTGTTGCTGCCGTCACTGGCGATGACTTCATCGAATATCCCGAGGTGTGCTGCCACGGCCTGCGCAATGGACTGATCGGAAGCGGTGCAGAGCACCAGAGACCTGCCGTTCTCCCGTTGGGATTTCAGCCAGTCGATCAGTTCGTGGTTGTAGGGCAGGGTGCCTACGTCCACCTTGACCCGAGACGCCAGTTCTTCCTTCAGCACCGCCTTGCCGCGAGAGAGCCACGACGGGATCTGCAAGGTCTGCAGGGGACGGTCGCGCAGCAGCTTCAGCGCAGACTCGTGCAGCATGTCGGTATGGATCAGGGTGCCGTCGAGGTCGACGACAAGAACGGGTTGGCTCAACGGCGTGTCCTTTGCGGATAGGGGATGAAAGCTGCGAAGCGTCTGGCGGGGGCAGGATGCGTGCGATGGCAGCCGCGATCTGCGGGGACAAGGAGCCGGGCTGACGTTCCAACAAAAACGTGTTGGCAGGGTCTTGTTCGGCGGAAGCGCCGGATGCGATTGGCAGCAGGAAACCGCAAGCGAAAGTGGCTTTTTATGTCGAAAATCCGACCAATGGTAGCACTTGAGAGATATTCAATTCAATGTGTCGCTTTATAGTGGCTGTTTGTTTCAAATTGTGGCGCAAAAGTCCTGATGCGCTTGTCTGGATGAGGATTGTGCGTGGTCCGCTTCTGCGTTCTTTTGCAGGCGGGGCGTTGCATGGCCCCATGCCCTCAGAAGACCTCAAGGGCTCTGGCGTCTCTCCGAGCTGCTCGCGCCGCGCCATTCCAGCACACCGAAGGCAACGAAGCCGACGGCGATGGAAAACCACAGGAAGGCGAGGCGGATGCCGATGACGGCGAGTGCGGCAGCCTGCAGCGGGGCGCCTTCGGCGAGCAGCAGGGTGGTGAGGGTGGCTTCGGTTGAGCCCAGGCCACCGGGGATCATCGAGGCGGCGCCCACCAGCATGGCCAGCGGGTACATGGGTATGGCGACGCTGGCCGGCATGGCAAGACCAAGCTGAGCCAGCAGCCATGCAAAGGCGAGGGCGCTGACAAGCCAGGCCGCAATGCCGGCGCCGAGGCCGATGAGCAGGTTGGCGGGGGTGAGCAGGCTGCGGCTGCCCTGCAGTCCTTCCTTGATCTTGCCCAGCAGCTTTGCGGCACGAGGCGCATGATGCGTGCGCAGCCAGGCGATGAGGCGGCGCAGCAGCCCGGGGTGGTTCAGCACCAGCAGCATCATGGCGGTGAGCGTGCCAGTGAAGACGAAGGCCAGCATCAGCAGCCGGGGTTCGCGCAGGTAGAGCGCAGCGAGTGGCAATACCGAGAGCAGGTCGAGCAGGCGTTCACAGACGAAGGCGCCAAGGGTGTGAGGGGCCGGTACGCCCAGCGGTTGCAGGTAGCGGATGCGGATGAGTTCGCCGACCTTGCCCGGCGTGGCGCTGAAGGCAAAGCCCGCCACGTAGGCCAGCAGGCTTTGCAGCATGGGCGGCCGGTGGCCGAGGCGATGCAGCAGCCATTGCCAGCGTGCGAAGCGCACCACGTAGGTGAGCAGTGTCAGCGCGATCATGACGGACAGGGCCGACCACAGGCGGGGAAGCTGCGCAAAGACCTGCTTGCTGCTGTCGATCCAGATCAGCGTGCCCAGATAGAGCAGGGTGAGCAGTGCGAAGCCGATCAGGGGGCGTTGCAGTTTCATGGCAGTTGCGGGTGGCTGGGCGGGGGGCATGCGCGGGGCATGCCGGTGGTGTCGGCGGTCGCCTGTCTTCGTGGTGCTGGCAGGGGAATGCGGGGGATTGTGCCCGGAGGCGTGGATAATGACACCCCTTTGGAATGGGATGTCTGACGGATGCTGGCTGTTCGTACCATGAATTCCGCCCCTGATCCGGCCTGGCACCGGCGGGCCGATGTGGCTGGCCTGGCTGCGTCGGGGCCGGGGGCGGCGTGGGGCATTGTTGCGGCCTTTTTGCTGGGCTGTCTGCTGTCGCTCATCGTGCCGCCGCTGAAGTCGGTGGATGAGGCCGATCATGTCAGGCGGGCCGGCTTTCTGGCGCAGGGGCAGGTGCTGCCGTATGTGCAGCGCTGCAACGAGGAAAGTGCAGCCTGTCAGGCGGGGCGCTCGATGTCGGGTGGCATGCTGGATGCCGGCCTGCGCGACTATCTGCTGCAGAACCGGCCCGAACGGCGCCAGCACGAAAGCGTGCTGGATCGGCAGCGGGGGGCTGCCGTGCAGTGGCGCGGGCTGGATGTGTTCGAGGCGGCGCCTGCGGCGGCACGGGTTTTTCCGGCGGTGCATGCGCCGGCGGCTGCCGGTTTGTGGCTGGGGCAGCGTGCCGGGCTGAATGTGGATGACAGCTATCGGCTGGCGCGTGTGTTCTCGCTGGCATCGGGGCTGCTGGTGCTGATGGCGGCTTGTTGGGTGTACCGGCCGCCGGTCATCCTGCTGGCCTTGCTGATGCTGCCTGCGGGGCTGTTTCTGGCGTCATCGGGCAGCGTTCATTTTCTGGTGATGGCACTGGCGGTGCTGGTGCTGGCCTGCTTCCTGCGGGTGGTTGCCCTGCGCGAGCGGGCGCCGCCGGCACTGGCCGGGCTGATGACGCTGGCCGTGGTGCTGGTGGGCGGCTCGCAGGTGCAGCTGGTGCCGATGCTGCTGCTGATGTGTTGCGCTGCCTGGCTGGCGAAGCAGCGTCTGTGGTGGGGGCTGACGGCGCTGGCAAGCGTGTGCGTGCTGGCCTGGCAGGTGTTTGCCGGGCTGACCGTGGTGGATTTCCGGATGATGCGGGCCGAGGGGGCGGGCGAGCTGGCGTTGCGTTACCTGCAGAGCCCGCTGCAGTTCCTTCAGGTGTTGTTTGCCACGCTATCGGATCGTGAATGGCTGAAGGCCCTGCTGATGAGTGTCATCGGCCAGTTTGGCGAGCTGAAACTGGCGCAGACGATGTATGTGGCGCTGGCGGCAGGCGTCGGGGCGATCTGGCTGTGTTCGCTGGCCTCGTGGCCGCAATGGCGTTCGCAGTGGCAGGCGCGCGTCGTGCTGCTGCTGTGCGCGTTGCTGTGTGGCACGTTTGTTTTCGTGCACGAGCTGCTGGTTTCGCTGCCCTTTGCGCCTCTCGCCATCGAGGGGGTGCAGGGCCATCAGCTGCTGGTGCCGGTTGCGCTGGGGCTGATGGCCTTTGCCGGCTGGCGCCCGGCCACCGGCGTGCTGTCGGGTTTGCGCTGGTTGTTGCTGGTCGTGTTGGCAGGGGCGTGCATGCTGCTGAGTGCGCAGCGCATGCTCACGGGCTACTATCTGCCGCAGTTTCCCGACAAGCCCCTTACTGCCGGGCTGCGGCAGGCAACGGCTGTTGAAGTGGCTGTGCCCGCACCACCCGCATCACCCTGATGTCTTGTGCAGAAGATGTTTTGCCGGGGCTGGGCTTTTTCAGTGCCGGCCTTCGCGCTTCAGGCGGGCGCGATACTGCCAGAAGCAGGGGCGGGTCCAGTAGCGCAGCATGCCGCCAATATGCCAGAAGGTGAAGCGCAGCGAGCGGTGGCTGCGTTTCTGGGCATCGTGAATCACGCGGGCATCGTTGCTTTGCGCAAGGCTCCAGCCGGCCAGGCACAGGCGGCTGCAGATGTCCACGTCTTCGATGTAGAGGAAATAGCCTTCGTCGAAACCCTTGATGCCGCGATAGGCGCTGCTGTCGAACAGCAGGAACATGCCGGCAATCCAGTCGGGTTGTGCCGCGCCGTGGTTCTGCGGGCTGAGTTTCTGGCGAATGAGTTCGCGCGGGGTGTAGAGCTTGCGCGCCGTGTTTTCCATCCGGCCTTCGGGGCTGAAGATGAGCGGGGCCATCAGGCCGCGGCCGGGCACCTTGAAGCCTTCGAGCAGCGCCGGAAAGGGGTCTTCTTCTAGGCGCAGGTCGGGGTTCATCACGCAGAAATAGGGGGTGTTGCAGTGCCGGAAAGCGGCATTGTGGTTGGTGCCGAAGCCCTGCACTTTCTGGTTGCGGATGATGACGAGCCGGATGTGGCCGGTGTCGATGGCCGGCAGTTCGGGTTCCGCGATGTTGGCGGTATAGATGATTTCGGCCACGTCGGGTGGCTGCAGGCGGGCGATGTCCTGCAACAGGTGCAGGGCGATGTCGCGCTGTCCATGACTGACGATGGAGAGCGTGATCTTCATGCTGTGCGAGGCTTTCCCTTGCTTGAAAGTCATGCGTGTCGGTTCCTGCGGTCTGTCGGTGTAGGGGGCTGCGATGGAGCGCGGGGCTCAGGGCTGAAACGGCCCGGTCTTCTTGCGCAGGCCGTCGAACAGCCCCCGGAGAATCATGTTCAGGCGGGGAATGCGGGGTTTCATCGTGGCCAGATAGAGGCCGATGCGCATGATGAAAATCCGGGCATCCATGCACTTCCACTGCCAGCTGATGTGCGACATGCGATAGAGCAGCAGCGCATTGCGAAACAGGTAGTAGTTGCGCAGGGGCGAGTGGTTGGGGAGGTTTCGGCCGAAGATGCGGATGGGGTTCTCGCCCAGGTTGTGCACCATGCTGGCGGCGCATACGCCCAGGATGTGAAAGCCATGATGCTGGGCCCGCAGGCACCATTCGATGTCGACATAGTCGATGAACAGGCCCGCATCCATGTCGCCGACCTGATTGAGGACGGCGAGCGGAATCAGGCAGCCGGAGGCAATCACGTGTTCCACATCCAGCAGCTGGTCGTCGGTTTCGCACTGGCAGCGCACGCGGCGCACGCCGACGAGGCGCCGGAAGGGGGTGATGCTCTCCCGCTGGCGCTCATCGACGAAACGCGGTCCGGCAGCACCCACGGGCTGCTGGCTGGCGGGGGCGTGTTCGATGGCGGTGCGAAGCCGGGCCACCATGCCTTCGGAAGGCAGGCTGTCGTGGTCGAGCAGCAGCACGTAGCGGGCGCCATGCTGGCGGGCCAGCGCGATGCCGGCATTCTGCGCGCCGGCCACGCCCCGGTTCTCGCCCAAGGTGGTGAGTCGCACCTGGTCGTCAGCGCAGAGCGCGCGAATGGCATCCAGCGTTGGCTCGGTCGAGCCATTGTCGATCAGCTCGATGTGTTCGACCTGGGGGCGGGTGCGGCGCAGCAGTTCGGCCAGCAGCGTCGTGTCGGGGTTGAAGGTGACGACGACGGCGGTGATGCCGCTGGCGGCCATTGCCACGGCATCACCTTCCCCGGTGGCGACGGGGTGTGCGGGCTCGTTGATCGGAAGCGGGTGAGGAGCGTGAGGCATGGCATCGGAAGTGTAACCGATGCCTTGGCGCATCAAGTCTGAAGACCTTGAGTCCCGTTCATGGAACGGCACGTGTCGTTCGTCTGTGCGCTGGCCCCGGACACGCGCCCCTGCCCCCTACACCCGCCCGTAATGGTCCTGGAAGCGGACGATGTCGTCTTCGCCGAGGTATTCGCCGCTCTGCACCTCGATCATCACCAGCGGCAGCAGGCCGGGGTTTTCGAGGCGGTGCTTGTGGGTGGCGGGGATGTAGGTGGATTCGTTGGTGCCGACGAAGATTTCCTGATCGCCGTTGACGACCTTGGCCATGCCTTTCACCACGATCCAGTGCTCGCTGCGGTGGTGGTGCATCTGCAGGCTGAGGCTGGCGCCGGGCTTCACCTCGATGCGCTTGATCTTGTAGCGCGGGCCTTCGCCGAGGATGGTGTAGGTGCCCCAGGGGCGGGCGACGGTGCGGTGCAGGCGGGCGGCTTCGTGGTTGCTGGCCTTCAGGCGGGCCACCACTTCCTTCACCTGCTGGGCCTTGTCGGCCGCGGCCACCAGCAGGGCATCGGGGGTGTCGATGACCAGCAGGTTGTCGAGGCCGACGGTGGCCACCAGCCGGTCTTCGCTGTGCACGTACACGTTGCGGCTGTCGACGAAGATGGT
>JAUNHU010000161.1 GCA_030523825.1 Lautropia sp.
TCGCTGCGCAGGCAGATCATGCCGCTGGCGTGGCCGTTGGCGAACATCGGCATGCAGCAGCTCTGGCGGTTGGGGCCGATGCTGAGGTGATGGCAGCGCAGGCCGTACTGGTTCTCGTTGTGCGGGTAGGCCTGGTTCTGACGCAGTCCCCAGCAGTCGGTCAGCTGCATGGATTCGGCGGTTTCATCCTGCAGCCCCCACGAACCCAGGATGCGGAAGCGGGTGTGATCGGGTTCGGCGATGTAGATGGAGCCCGAGTCGGCATGGAACAGCTTGATGGCGAACTCGCCGGCCACCCGGGCGGCTTCGCTGGGCGTGGTGCAGCTCTGCAGCATGTCGTTCATGTCCTGCAGGATGGCGTAGGCGCGTGACTGGCTGCGATTGGTTTCCAGCGTGGCGGCAAGGCGATTGGCCGTTTCCCGGTAGGCCTGCGTCCGGCCTTCGACCTGTTCCTGCAGGTCGGCGGCCAGCTTGCGCAGCGCGTCCTGCTCCTTCATCTGTTCGCTGAGGTCGGTGATGACGCTGAGGCTGTTTCCCTGTTCGGCGCCGGCCTTCACCGGCGTGCTGGAAATCTGTACGGCGACCAGTTCGCCGTCGGGACGGGCCAGGTGGCAGAGGGTGCGCACGGCCTCGCCGCGCTGCTGGCGTTGCAGTGCCGTGATGATCTGGGGGCGCTCGTCCTCGGGAACCAGTTCGAGCAGCGCACGTCCCTTCATCTGCTCGGGGGTGGTGCCCAGCATGCTGGCGAGCCGCGGGTTGGCAAAGCTGATCCGGCCGATGCGGTCGATGACCCAGATGCCTTCCGAGGCGGAGTCCATCAGTTGCCGGTAACGGGCTTCCGACAGCGCGACGATCTCATTGCTGTGCCTGACCCGGTCCAGTTCGGCCTTCAGCGCGAGATTCTGCTTTTCGAGGATGGCGCGCGAGGGTAGTGCCTGCCACTGGCGGGTGGCGGGGAGCAGCTTCAGCAGTGTGAGCAGGGCGCCGAACAGCAGGGCACCGCGCACCCACCAGGCCGTGCTGGCGGGGTCGACCGCGAGGGTGGCCACATCAGCCAGAAAGCTCGCCCCGAACAGCCCCATCGTGATGCTGGTCCAGGTGAGCAGATTCTGCCCCGGCTGCCGGTGGCGGCGTGCGTAATGAATGAGCCAGGCCGTGGTGGCCAGCAGGGTGATGGCAGTGAGCAGGCTGCCGGTGAGCGAAAAGGTCTGTGAGGGCAGCAGAGAGGCAGAGGCAGGCATGACGGGTCGATCGCGCGCCATTGAAAGAGGCAGGTGTCATGCTAACGGAGGGCTGGTGGCATGGGCCTGCGCAACCACCCATCTGGCTGACAGCCGGCGGCCCGGTGTTGGCTGGATGCCGACGAAGTGCCGTTCAGGGGTGCATGTCTTGCCGTGTGGCGGCAACGGGCCGGGCGGGCGTGTGCGATACCGTGCAACGAATCAAAACGTAAGAGGCATGATCTTTTGTATTTTTCCTGCCGGGGCTGTTCTGCCCCGGGGTGCCTCGGGTCGGCCGAGTCTCTGCCGACAGGAACCGGGATATGCCCGGTTGGGCGGCCAGCCAGTGCGATGGCTGGCCGGATCGCCATCAGCCGTTGTTGGCGATGTACCAGGGCAGCGCCACGCGCAGGCCCTGCTCCAGCGAATGGCTGGGCACGTAGCCGATGCGGTTGCCGCTGTGGCTGATGTCGGCCAGCGAGTGACGGACATCGCCCGGGCGGAAGTCGCGGAACTCGGGGTCGGGCATCTTCAGGTCGGGCTTCAGCTCGTGGATGAGCTTCTTCAGCATGTCGGCCAGTTGCAGCAGGGTGGTGCGGTTGGCCGCCGCCACGTTGAACACCTCGAAGGAGCCGGGTTCGTCGCCGGCCAGGGTGAGGGCTGCACGGATGTTGGCCTGCACCACGTTGTCGATGAAGCAGAAGTCGCGGCTGGTCTCGCCGTCGCCGTTGATCTGCACGGCTTCTTCACGCAGCAGCGTGGCAATCCAGCGCGGGATGACGGCTGCATAGGCGCCGTTGGGGTCCTGGCGGGCGCCGAACACGTTGAAATAGCGCATGCCGGCCACACGCATGCCATAGCAGCGCGCCCAGGTGTAGGCGAACAGCTCGTTGGATGCCTTGGTGGCAGCATAGGGCGACAGCACCCGGCCGGTGACATCCTCGACCTTGGGCAGCGTGGGCGAATCGCCGTAGACGGAGCTGGACGAGGCGTAGACGAAGGACTTCACGTTGGCCAGACGGGCGGCGTCGAGGATCTCGACGAAGCCGGTGACGTTGGCGTGATACGACACCAGCGGTGTCTTCATCGAGCGCGGAACCGAGCCGAGCGCGGCCTGATGCAGCACGTAATCGACGCCTTCGACGACGCGATGGCAGAAATCACGGTCGCAGATGCTGCCCTCGTGGAAGCTGAGGCCGTGCTGGCCGGCCGCCTGTGTCGAGGCCATGATGGCGTCGATGTTGGCCTTTTTGCCGGTGGAGAAATCGTCGATGGCGATCACTTCCTGCCCGGCGAGGGTGAGGGATTCGGCCAGATGGGAGCCGATGAAGCCGGCTGCACCGGTCACGAGCCAGCGCGCCTTGCGGCCGGCGATCAGCGAGGAAACATCCATATAAGCGGGGTGGTAACGAGTGAAAAGAGCCGGCCGGCAAAGGGGAGAAGCGGGGGTACGGCAGCCGGAAGGCGGTCAGAAGACAAGCGGAATGAGCCGCAATTTGCACAGATTCTAATTCCGTTGTCTGGTATCGAAATGTTTCAACACCATGCAGTAAAGTCGGTCTTTCTTCAAATTTGTTTGTGAAAGTGCGTTAATCGCCGCAGAAAACGGTAATACGCTGTTTTTTGCGGATATGAGGCGTTACCATCGCACCCTTGCCGGTTTGTGTGCCACAAGCGTGCTTGCCGGGGCCTGTCGGCCTGCTCCTGCATCGATGTCCATGCCAGTCCCTGTTCCTGTTCCCTTCCTGCCGTCCGCGGTTGCTCCGGTGCTTCTTCACCGGCTGGTTCCCGGTTTCGCAGGGTGCGCCGGACAGGCGGCGGAGCTTGGGCGGTTTCGATCCGGCAGGCCGATGCAGCATGCCGGGCGTCTCTCACCTCACCCCCTGCGGATCTGGTTCTCCACTGCGGAGTCTGCCGCCCGGGCGGGCATCATGTCCTTCATGCTGAGAGTGTCGGGGTTCATGCTGACCTCCCTGCGCGTCTTCGTTGCCGTCCTGCCCCTGATGTTGCCCGTGCCGGGTTCCGGCGCCCGTCTCATCAACGGCATTCGCCCCTGTCGGGCATTGTCCATCAGGCGTCGCCCTGATGGCCCCCGAATGGTGCCGGCATTCCTCGCCCCGCGCAGAAGGCAGTTTCTGCTGTCCCGTGTCCTGCATCGTTCCTCTGTCGTTTCCCTGACTTCCTCCCTTCATGATTGTCAGTCTGCCGTGCTTCAGGGCGCGGCACGGGGCTGACCGGTTCGCCCATGCGCGCATTCACCCACTATTTCCGAGTCCGTTCCGCCCTGTCGCCCATCGTCGATGCCATTGTGCTGGTGGCGTCGATGGTGCTGGGCTACAAGATCCGTCTGCCCGAGGATGACATCCTGCTGGCGGTCCTGCAGGGCGTGCTGTTTGCCACCATGATGATGCTGACGATGACCGCCTTCGGTCTCTACAGCAAGCAGCAGGAAGAACCCCTGCGGCTGTCGGTGCAGAAGATCTTCGCCTCCTACCTCATCACGCTGCTCGCGCTGTCGGTGGTCTTCTATGTCTTCCCCGACTCCGCGGTGGGTCGTGGCGTGTTTGCCATCGCCTCGGTGTTTGCGCTGCTGGGCCTCATCGTCATCCGCTATATGGGCGCGCGTAGTGGCTTCCTGCAGCAGCGTGGCCGCTGTGTGCTGGTCATGGGCGAGGGTGAAGAAACACAACTCGTGCTCGATACCCTGAAAGCCAATCAGGTTCGGCATGTGCACTGGAAAGGCCCCGAGGGCGAAGGCGAGCAGGGCGAGAGCCTCTATGCAGCCGCACGCCGCCACCGTGCCACCGATGTCGTCGTCGCCATGCACGACCGTCGTGGCGGGCAACTTCCGCTCAAGCATCTGCTCGACTGCAAGCTGGCCGGCATTCACGTGTTCGACCTGCTGGGTTTTTATGAGCACGAGCTGGGCCTGATTCGCCTGAAGAATCTGCGCACTGGCTGGCTGGTCTTCGGCGACGGTTTTTCACAGGGCGCAACGCGCGCCATCATCAAGCGCTTTTTCGACGTGATGGTGGCGGCGATGCTGCTGCTGATTGCAGCGCCGGTGATGCTGGTGACCGCAGTGGTCATCCTGCTGGAAACCGGGAGGCCGATCTTTTTCCGCCAGGAGCGCGTCTGTGCGCCCGGCGAATCCTTCGACATCCTGAAATTCCGCTCGATGGTGCAGGATGCCGAAAAGGACGGCAAACCCCAATGGGCCACCGTCGGCGACAGCCGCGTGACCCGTGTCGGACGCTTCATTCGTCTGACACGCATCGACGAACTGCCGCAGCTCATCAACGTGCTGCGCGGTGAAATGAGCTTTGTCGGCCCCCGGCCGGAACGCCCGTTCTTCGTCGAACAATTGAGCGAGCAGGTACCATACTATGACATCCGCCACTACGTGAAGCCTGGCATCACGGGTTGGGCGCAGGTGCGCATGGACTATGGCGCCTCCGTCGAGGAGGCGATGGAGAAGCTCGAATACGATCTTTTTTACGTCAAGAATCACTCTT
>JAUNHU010000162.1 GCA_030523825.1 Lautropia sp.
ACTGGCTGTCGTGGTACACCAAGACCGACCAGTATTCGCGCGAGAAGCTGGCGGGTGATCTGGAAACCCTGCGCTCCTTCTACCTCAATCGCGGCTATCTGGAATTCGGCATCGAGTCCACCCAGGTGTCCATCGACCCCTCCCGCGAAAAGGTCTACGTCACGCTCACCGTCAAGGAAGGCGAGCGTTACACCGTGCGCGACATCAAGTTCGGTGGTAACGTGCTCGGCCGCGAGAAACAGTTCAGGAAGGCGCTGCAGCTGAAGCAGGGCGATGTCTTCTCGGGCGAGAAACTCACCGACACCGAAAAGCGCATCACCGACGAACTGGGAGCCATCGGCTACGCCTTTGCCAGCATCCATCCGGTGCCCCACATCGACCGCGAAAAGCGTGAGGTCGATTACACCCTCAACATCGACCCCGGTCGCCGCGCCTACGTGCGCCGCATCACCATTGCCGGCAACCAGCGCACCCGCGACGAGGTCATCCGCCGCGAGCTGCGCCAGTTTGAGGGCGCCTGGTTCGATGCCGACAAGATCGCGCTCTCGCGTGACCGGGTCGAGCGTCTGGGCTACTTCCAGGACGTGCAGATCAGCAACGTGCCGGTGCCGGGCGTGCCCGACCAGGTCGACCTGCTCGTCAAGGTGACCGAGCGCTCCACCGGCAGCTTCACCTTCGGCGTGGGTTACTCCACCACCGACAAGATGCTGGTGCAGGCGCAGATCAACGAGCCCAATTTCCTCGGTACCGGCAACACGCTGTCGATCTCGGCGGATACCGGCAGCACGCAGCGCACCGCCGCCGTCTCCTTCGTCGATCCCTATTTCACGCAGGACGGTGTCAGCCTGTCCACCGATCTCTATTCGCGTACCTTCAACGCCTACAACTCGGGGCTGGGCGACTACCGCATCCGCTCCTCGGGGGCGGGCCTGCGCTTCGGCATTCCCTATACCGAACTTGATCGCCTCAGCTTCGGCGCCATCTACGAGCAGAACCAGATCAAGCCCGGCACCGAGGGCCTGCCGCAGCGCTACATCGACTACATCGACCAGTTTGGCGACACCAGCGATGCCTGGATGGCCACGCTCGGCTGGTCGCGTGATTCGCGTGACAGTGCACTCGCCCCGTCGCGTGGCCGCCTGCAGCGCCTCAATTTCGAGGTCACCTTCCCGGGGCAGGATCTGGCCTACAGCCGCACCACCTACCAGCACATCTGGTACACGCCGCTCACCAAGGACTACACGCTGGCGCTGTCGGCCGACGTGGGCTATGGCAAGGGTTTCGACGGAAAACCCTACCCGCTGTTCAAGAATTTCTATGCGGGGGGTATCGGCTCGGTGCGCGGCTACGGCCCCAACAGCCTCGGCCCGCGTGACGTGCGCGACGACCGGCCGCTGGGCGGCACCTCGTCCTTCTCGGCCAGCGCCGAGATCCTGTTCCCGCTGCCCGGCACCGGCAACGACAAGACCGTGCGCGCCTTCTTCTTCGGCGACGCCGGCAACGTTTTCGATGGCCGCATCCGCTTCAACGACCTGCGCTACTCGGCTGGTGTGGGCATCAACTGGCTCTCGCCGATCGGGCCGCTCAAGCTGTCGGTGGGCTATCCCATTCACCGTCAACCGGGCGATGACACCCAGCGCGTTCAGTTCGAGATCGGAACGAGCTTTTGAAGTGTGTCAGAATCACCCGTCCACCGCCCGCTTCGCGCGGGCAGACTTTCCGATTCACACGAGTTGAGGATTCATGAGTTTCAGCCTTACATCCAATCGCGCAGCAACTTCAGTTCGTCGTGCAGGATTCTCCGCCTTGCTGGCCGCCAGCATGGTGGTTGTGGCATCTCCGGTTGCCGCGCAGGCCACCAGTGGCGCCCGCATCGGCTTCGTCAGCACCGAGCGCATCATGCGTGACTCGGCACCTGCCAAGGCAGCACAGGCCAAGATCGAGAAGGATTTCTCCCGCCGTGACAAGGAAATCCAGGAGCTGGCCAGCCGTCTGCGCACCCAGTCCGAGCGCTTCGAGAAGGACGGCGCCGTCATGAGCGACGCCGACCGCACCCGTCGTCAGCGCGAGCTGTCCGACATGGACCGTGACCTGCAGCGTCGCCAGCGCGAGTTCCGCGAGGATCTCAACCAGCGCCGCAACGAGGAACTCAGCAGCGTGCTCGACAAGGCCAACCGTGCCATCAAGTCCATCGCCGAGCGCGAGAAGTTCGACCTCATCCTGCAGGACGCCGTCTACATCAGCCCGCGTCTCGACATCACCGACGATGTCATCAAGCAGCTGAACGCACGCTGATCGACCTGTTTGTTCACCCGCAAGCCCCGCCCGTTCAGCGGGCGGGCGCAGGAACAAAGGGGCAGGGCGTCTCGGCACGTCCTGCCGCTTTCTTTCGTCCGGATGGACGAAAATCCTGCCATCCCTATTTCCCCGTCACCGTTCCACCTTCGTCCACCTGCCAGGGAGCAACCCGCACCATGAAACGGAATCTTCAGACCCCGGTCTCGCTGAAGACACTGGCAGAGGTATTGGGCGCAGAGCTGCGCGGTGATGGCAACATCGAGGTCAGCCGGCTGGCCAGCCTGCGCAAGGCCGACAGCCAGAGCATCAGCTTTCTGGTGCGCCCCCAGCAGCGCGATGCCGCGCACGACAGCAAGGCCATCGCCTTCATCGTCTCGCCCAAGCTCATCGACGACGTGCCGGCCGGTGCCAACCTGCTGATCGACCCCAATCCCTACCATGCCTATGCGCGGCTTGCCCAGTGGTTCGACCAGCAGGTCAACCCCGCACCCGCTGCCGGCATTCACCCCGGTGCCCACGTGCATCCCACGGCCCGCGTGGCAGCCAGCGCCACCGTCGAGGCCGGTGCCATCATCGCTGCGGGTGCCACCGTCGGCGAGCGCGCCTGGATCGGCGCCGGCTGCTCGGTGGGGGCCGATGCCAGCGTCGGTGCCGATACCCGCCTGCATCCCAATGTATCCATTGCGCACGACTGCGTGGTCGGTGAGCGCGGCATCATCCATTCCGGCGCCATCATCGGTGCCGACGGCTTCGGCTTCGCACCGCAGAAGGGCGGTGGCTGGACCAAGATTCCGCAACTGGGCGCGGTCGTCATCGGCAATGATGTCGAAATCGGTGCCTGCACCTGCATCGACCGTGGCGCGCTTGACGACACCGTCATCGAAGACGGCTGCAAGATCGATAATCTCGTGCAAATCGCCCATAATGTCCGTATTGGTGAGGGCACGGCCATTGCGGCCTGCGCCGGCATCGCCGGCAGTGCCGTCATCGGCAAGCGCGTGCAGATCGGCGGTGCCGCAGGCATCTTCGGCCACATCAGCATCTGCGATGACGCCGTGGTCTCCACGATGACGTTGATCTCCAAGCCCATCACCAAGCCAGGTTTTTACAGCGGCATTTTCCCCTCGATGGAAAACGCCCAGTGGGAGCGGGCTGCTGCCGTGGTTCGACAGCTTCCCGACATGCGAAAGCGCCTGCGCCGCCTCGAACAGGCTCTGCCTGCCGGTGACGAAGCCGCCGAACAATAGAAAACAGAACAAGTCAGAACAAGCAGCCAGGGATTTGTCCAAGCATGAGTGAGAAACAGCCGGCCATCGACATCGCCGATATCCTTCGTTATTTGCCGCACCGCTATCCGTTCCTGCTCATTGATCGCGTCACCGAGATCGAGCACGACAAGCGCATCGTCGCGCTGAAGAACGTCACCATCAACGAGCCTTTCTTTCAGGGCCATTTCCCGCACCTGCCGGTGATGCCCGGCGTTCTGGTGCTGGAGGCGCTGGCGCAGGCTGCCGGCATCCTGTCCTTTGCCACCATGGGGCGCTACGCCGACTCCAACTCGGTCTATTACTTCGCCGGCATCGACTCGGCCCGCTTCAAGCGCCCGGTCGGCCCCGGCGATCAGCTCATGCTCGACGTGCAGATCATCCGCAAGTCACGTCTCGTCTGGAAGTTCAAGGGGCTGGCCACCGTCGATGGTCAGGTCGTTGCCGAAGCCGACCTGATGTGCGCGCTGCGCGACATTCCGCGTGCCGATGAGGCGCCCGCCGTCGTTCCCGGCCGCATCGACACCACCTCCGCCTGATCGACACATGTCCGCATCCCTGATTCACCCGACCGCGCTCGTCGACAGCGGTGCCGAACTGGACTCCACCGTGCAGGTTGGCCCCTATGCCATCATCGGCAAGGGCGTCCGCATCGACGCCGGCACCGTCGTCGGGCCACACGTCGTCATCGAGGGCGATACCCGCATCGGGCGCAACAACCGCTTCTTCCAGTTCTCGTCCATCGGCGCCGTGCCGCAGGACAAGAAATATGCGGGCGAACCCACCCGTGTCGAGATCGGCGATGGCAACACCATCCGCGAATGCGTCACCATCAACCGGGGCACCGCACAAGATGTTGGCACCACCCGCCTGGGTGATGACAACTGGCTGATGGCCTACGTGCACATCGCGCACGACTGCCAGGTGGGCAACCACACCATCTTCGCCAACACCACCAATCTGGCCGGCCATGTCCATATCGGCGACTGGGCCATCCTCGGTGGCAACAGCCAGGTGCACCAGTTCTGCAAGATCGGCGCTCATGCCATGACCGGCACCGGCACCATCGTGCTGCAGGACATCACCCCCTACACGATGGTCACGGGCAATCCGGC
>JAUNHU010000027.1 GCA_030523825.1 Lautropia sp.
CTGGTGGCCAAGGGCGGAATCGAACCACCGACACAAGGATTTTCAGTCCTCTGCTCTACCAACTGAGCTACTTGGCCGTGATGGCATGCTGCTGTGCCTGCGAGAGGCGATGGCTGCTGCTATCAAGAACCGCAGTATAGCCGATGATTTTGCGGGAGACAAATGGGGACGAAATTTTCTTCGGATGGGCGCTGGGCGCCGCCGGTGTGGTGAAAGACCCGGAGGGGCCGTCATGCGAAGGCCCGGGACGGGTTGCCTGTGGGCGCGACGCTCCGCACGGGGGCGCCTTCTCTATATACTGACACCCCATGAATACCTGTGATGTGGCTGTGGTGGGTGCCGGCCCGGTCGGGGCGGCTGCAGCGCTGGCCTTTGCCCGTGCCGGCAAGGATGTGGTTCTCATCGACCCGCGCCCGGGGCGTGCGCCCGGTGCCGGGCATGGCTTGCCCGCGTCGGTGCTGCCTGCCGACCCGGATGACTGGGATGCGAGGGTGTTTGCGCTGTCGCCGGCCAGCGAGGCGCTGCTCTCCAGCCTGGGGGTATGGTCACGGTTGCGCCGGGAGCGAATGGCGCCGGTCTACGAGATGCGGCTCTTTCATGATGCCGATGGCGGCGGGCAGGCCGAGAGTCTGCGGCTCGATGCCTTTCAGGGCAACATCGACCATCTTGCCCATATCGTCGAGGGGCGGCATCTGCAGGCTGCGCTGGACGAGGCCGTGATGGATGCGGGCGGCGTATTGCGCCTGCGACGTGTCACGGGTCAGGTGGCGTCCTTGCTGCTGCCCTCTGCTCATGCCGCAGCCCAGTCGGTGCAGTTCACGCTGGCCAGTGGCGAGCAATGGCAGGCCGGGCTGGTGGTGGCAGCCGATGGTGGCCGTTCGCCCTTGCGGGACATGGCCGGGCTGGAAACCCGCTTCTTCGACTATGGCCAGACGGCGGTGGTGGCCAATTTCAATGCAGAGCGCTCGCATGGTGATGCCGCCTGGCAGTGGTTCGACCAGGATCAGGGGGTGATTGCCCTGTTGCCGTTGCCCGCCACCGGGCGCGAGGCCGGGGGCCGGGTCAGTCTGGTCTGGTCGGCGCCCTCCGGGCGGGCCGAGGGGCTGATGTCACTGTCACCCGAGGCGCTGGCCGCCGAGGTTTCGTATCACACACGCGGCGTGTTGGGAAATCTGCAGCAGATCACGCCGCCTGCCTGCTTTCCGCTGCGCGCCGTCAGTTGCCCGGAAGTGATTGCACCGGGCTTCGTGATGATCGGCGATGCTGCCCACGTGGTGCATCCGATGGCAGGGCAGGGCATGAATCTTGGCTTCGGGGATGTGGCCTCGCTGGTCGATGCCCTGCTCGATGACACGGGCCGAGCGCTCTGGCGCAAGGGGCTGGTGCCCTGGCTGCTGTTGCGTCGTCATGCCCGCGCACGCCGCGAACCTGTGCTGATGATGCACACGCTCATGCGTGGGCTGCACACCCTTTTCGGGCCAACCTTGCCGCTGCCGGTGGCCGCCGTCCGCAATCTGGGCTGGCGCGCGGTGGGGCATTCCGGCTGGGTGCGCCGTCAACTGATCGCGCAGGCCATTCGTTGAGGGCGAACGCCATTTTCCTTTTTTGCAAATCTTTTTGACAGGATCAAGACAGCGTGACAAGACAAATGACGAGCAAGGCAAGTACCGTGTCCCGGAACATGTTCAACCTGCGTCGTTGGCTCTCGGCCGGCATGGTGGTGGGCGCACTGGTGGCCGCACCGCTGGCTCAGGCGCAGCAGGCTGCAACGGCGTCGGCACCCGCTGCCGGCGAGTCGGCGGCAGCGGCCGTGCCTGCATCGGTGCAGGACACGGTGAAGTCGGCGGTGCAGAAGATCATCGGCCCGGACGGCCCGAAGGTGGGTGAAGTCCGTGAAACGCCGATCAAGGGCATGTACGAAGTCCAGGTTTCCCGTCATCTGCTCTACATCCACGAGAGTGGTGATTACGGTTTCGTCGAGGGCAACCTCATCGACCTGAAAAACCGGCGCGACCTGACGCAGGCCCGGATGACCGAGCTGTCGCGCATCGACTTCAAGAAGGATCTGCCGCTCGACAAGGCAATCAAGCAGGTGAACGGCAAGGGTGAGCGTGTGCTGGCAATCTTTGAAGATCCCAATTGCTCGTATTGCCGCCGGATGCGATCAGTGCTGTCGAAGATGGACAACCTGACGATCTACACCTTCACCTATCCGATCCTCGCCGAGTCGTCACGCACCAAGTCGGAAAAAGCCTGGTGCGCCAAGGACCCGGCGAAAGCGTGGGCTGACCTGATGGAGAACGGCAAGGAGCCGGAAAACGAAGGCGGCTGCAAGACCCCGATTGCCGATGTCGTGGCGCTGGGCCAGCAGCTGCAGGTAACGGGCACGCCGACGCTGTTTTTCCCCGATGGCACCCGCGTGCCGGGCGCGATCCCGCTGGAGCAGCTGGAGCAGATGCTCGACAAGCAGAGCGCGGTCAACTGATCGCCAATCAGGCGGTCGGCGACATCGGCTGATGAAGACGGATGTCGCTCCGCCTGCCTGTTGGTCGGAGGGGGCTTTGGCCCCCTTTTTGCTGGCCTGATGCGACCGGATCGTTTTTGCCAGTAGCTGCCCGGCAGGGGCGTCATCCCGAGGAGGGAGGGGGCCCGCCGGGCTTCTTCATTTGATGGGTGTCAGCACCCACATGCGGACGGGGGCTTTCGTCAGACCGGCATTGACGCCGGCCTCGTGTCCATAGCCCCAGAAGTAGTCGGCACGACGCCCGCCCCGGATGGCGCCGCCCGTGTCCTGTGCCATCACGAAGCGCTGGATGGGTTCCTGGGTGACGGGGTTCGTGCTTTGCAGATAGACGACCGAGCCGAGCGGTATCCGGCTGCGGTCCACGGCAATCGAGCGCTCGGGCGTGAGCGGAACCGACAGGGCGCCGATCGGCCCGGCGTCCGGGTCGGCATCATTGGCGGGCAGTTCGCGGAAGAACACTACACCCGGGTTGGTGTGCATCACGTCCCGGGCCTTGTCCGGATTCTCGCGCAGCCATGTCTGGATCGAGGGGCCGGTCACTTCCTCGCGTTTCAGGTGGCCGCGTTGTACGAGGGTCTTGCCGATGGCCTGGTAGGGATGACCGTTCTGGTCGGCATAGCCCACACGAATCAGGCTGCCGTCACGCAGTTGTACCCGTCCCGAGCCCTGGATTTCGAGAAAGAAGGCATCCACCGCATCGTCGGCCCAGGCAACCACGGGTTGTCCGCCCATGCCGTAAATGTTTTCGCGGGCCTCGATGCTGCGCCTGTCCAGATAGGGCACCACTTTCTGACCGTCGAGACGGCCGCGCAGGCGCATGCCTTTCAGTTGTGGTGCCACAGCACTCAGGTCGATGGTGAGCAGATCGGGGGGGAGGGCCCGCAATGGCACCTGACCGGGATGTTCCTGCTGGCGGCTGCCGGTCAGCAGCGGCTCGTAGTAGCCGGTGAGCAGTCCTTCGGGCTGGGTTTCATCCAGCGTTTCCCGAGCCACGAAGCGGCTGCTCAGCCATCGTTGCAGTGCTGCGGGCGTCTGGATGCCGGCCAGTTCGGCACAGAGTCTTTTCCAGTCGCCAGGAGGGCGGGGGAGTGCGCATTGCCGGCGCATGGCCTGATCCAGTCCCTGCAGGTCGTCTGACTGCATGCCGGGAAGCTGGCTGACGGCCATCGGCTTGGGGGGGCCGGCCTTTTCGGGAGGTGTGGTGCTCTGACAGGCGGCCAGCGCGATCAGGCATGCAAGGCCCAGCAGGCGCGGCGGGGTCGGGGAGAAAGCAGGGGGGCTTGCTTGGGGCATGGTGGGGGCAATAAGCGTCGCGCGGGGCGTCAGTGCAGGGTGCGTTGCATGGTCAGCGGAAAGCGGGGAATTTCGGCATCGAAACGTTGCCCGTCTTCGGCCACGAACAGATAACTGCCCTGCATGGTACCGCCCGGCGTGTTGATCTGACTGCCGCTGGTGTATTTGAAGCTCTGCCCCGGCTTGATGAGAGGTTGCTGTCCTACCACACCCAGCCCTTTCACCTCGTGCCGGTCGCCCGCGTCGTCCTCGATGATCCAGTGACGACTGATGAGTTGCGTGGCGATGTTGCCGCGATTGGTGATGGTGATCGTATAGGCGAAGGAAAACACCCCGTCCATCGGGGCGGACTGGTCTTCCACATACTGACTCTCGACCGTGATGTCGACCGCGTATTTCGTGTCCGCCATCGTGCGTGCTCCCTGAGATGAAGTCCTGCTGCTCCGTGAATACAATGCGATTCTAGTCAACTGCTGCCCAGAGGGCAGCGCAAGGATCTGCCATGAGTTTCCGGATTGCACCCAGCATGCTGTCGGCCGATTTCGGGCGGCTGAAGGAGGAAGTCCAGGCGGTCGAGGCGGCCGGGGCCGACTGGCTGCACTTCGACGTGATGGACAACCACTATGTGCCCAACCTCACCGTGGGGCCTCTGGTCTGCAAGGCGTTGCGCCCGCACGTGAAGATGCCGATCGACGTGCATCTGATGGTGGAGCCGGTGGGCGAGATGGCATCGGCCTTTGCCGATGCAGGCGCAGACCTGATCACGTTCCATCCCGAAGCCAGCCGGCATGTCGATCGCACCATCAATCTCATCCGGGGCAGAGGCTGCAAGGTGGGGCTGGTGTTCAACCCAGCCACGCCGCTGCACTGGCTCGATCACACCCTGCATCAGCTGGATCTCGTGGTGCTGATGTCGGTCAACCCCGGTTTTGGCGGTCAGTCCTTCATCCCGGGCGTACTCGACAAGGTTCGTGAGGCGCGCCGCCGCATCGATGCCGAAAAGGCCCGCAGTGGCCGTGAAATCTGGCTGGAGATCGACGGCGGCGTCAAGGTGGACAACATCGCCGAGATTGCCGCGGCCGGTGTCGATACCTTTGTGGCCGGCTCGGCCGTGTTCGGCTCGCCCGATCCGGACGGGGGCTATCACGGCGTGATGAAGTGTTTCCGCGAAGCCCTTGCCACGGTGAGCCGCTCATGAAACAGGATCTGCCAGCCGGCACCGCAGGGACCGCGCATGGTGCAGACAGGGCGCATGCCGTTGCGGGCGATGAGCGTGTTTCTGAGGGAGCCGACATGTCGACTCCCCATGCCAGCGTCGCGCAGGTCGTGCCACCTGCGCTCGCCTTGCAGTTGCCCGCCATGCGTGCGCTCTGTTTCGATCTGGACGGCACGCTGCTGAACACCATTCCCGATCTGGCCGCTGCCGCCAATGGCATGATGCGCGATCTGGGTATGGCGCCGCTCGACGAGGGGCTCATCAGTACCTTCGTCGGCAAGGGGGCCGATCGCCTGATCGAACGCATGCTTGCCACGGGCGGGCGCCCCACGCCACCTGACAGCCCGGCCTTTGCGCAGGCGCGTGAACGCTTCCATGCCAATTACCGCCTGTGCAACGGGCAGGCTGCGTCGGTTTATCCCGGCGTGCTCGAAGGACTGGAAAAAATTCGTGCGCTCGGCCTGCCGATGGCCTGTGTCACCAACAAGCCGCAGGAACACATTCAGCCCCTGCTGGTGCGTTTCGGCATGGCAGAGCACTTCGCCTTTTCCATTGGCGGCGATACCCTGCCGGTGCGCAAGCCGCATCCGGGGCAGCTGCTCGAAGCCTGCCGCAGGTGGCAGTTGCAGCCGGCCGAGGTATTGATGGTGGGAGATTCCCTCAACGATGCCCAAGCCGCCCGTGCCGCGGGCATGCCTGTGGTGCTGTTGCCCTATGGTTATAACGAGGGTCAGGCGCTGGACAGTGTCGATGCTGATGCAATCATCGAAACCATCGACCTGCTTGCCGACTGGATGCAGTCGGCGCGCACCAATCTGCAAGAAAAGGGTGTTTGAATGACCGAACTCGAATTCAAGGCGCTGGCCACGCAGGGGTACAACCGCATTCCCCTGATGGTGCAGACACTGGTCGATCTGGATACACCGCTGGGTCTTTATCTGAAGCTGACCGAAGCCGGCAAGCGTCGCAATTCCTTCCTGCTGGAGTCGGTGGTGGGGGGGGAGCGCTTTGGCCGCTATTCCTTCATCGGCCTGCCGGCACGCACGCTCATCCGTGCCAAGGGGAGTCACATCGAGGTCGTGCGCGATGGCAAGGTCATCGAAACGGCTGAAGGCGATCCGCTGGCTTTCGTCGAGCAGTTCCAGAAGCGTTATCGCGTGCATCTGCTGCCAGGCCTGCCGCGTTTCTGCGGCGGGTTGGCCGGCTATTTCGGCTACGATGTCGTCCGTTTCATCGAGCCCAAAGTGGGACAAAAGGAAAAGCCCGATCCCATCGGCGTGCCCGACCTGCTGCTGCTGGTGGTGGACGAACTGGCCATCGTCGACAATCTGAGCAGCATGCTCTATCTCATCGTCTATGCCGATCCTGCCGAACCCGAGGCCTACGGTCGCGCACGTGAACGTCTCAACGCCCTGCGGATGCGCATGCGCAAGGGCCTGCTGGCCGATGAGGATTTTGCCGTGGGGCCGTACTCGGGCTCGCGCGATGTCGAGCACACCCCGGTCGAGCGTCCGTTCTCGCGTGAAGACTATCTGGAGACGGTGGCGGTTGCGAAACAGCACATCATCGACGGCGACCTGATGCAGGTGCAGATCGGCCAGATTCTGCGCAAGCCCTTTGCGCACTCGCCGCTGTCGCTGTACCGGGCATTGCGCACCATCAACCCGTCGCCCTACATGTATTACTACGATTTCGGCGATTTTCATGTAGCCGGGTCGTCGCCGGAAATTCTCGTGCGGCAGGAAAAGGGCCCCAACCCCAGGATCATCGTCCGTCCCATCGCAGGCACGCGCAAGCGGGGGCTAACGCAGGAAGATGACGACCGGGCCGCAGCCGAACTGCTGGCCGATCCCAAGGAACGCGCCGAGCACCTGATGCTGATTGATCTGGCGCGCAACGACATTGGCCGGCTGGCGAAGGTGGGCACGGTGCACGTCACCGAAAAGATGGTCATCGAGAAATACTCGCACGTCATCCACATCGTTTCGCACGTAGAGGGCGAACTGGCAGAGGAAATGAGCGCCCTGGATGTCCTGAGGGCAACCTTCCCGGCCGGCACGCTGACGGGGGCCCCCAAGGTGCGGGCGATGGAACTCATCGACGAGCTGGAGCCTTTCAAGCGCGGCATCTATGGCGGTGCCTGTGGCTACATCAGCTATTCCGGCGAGATGGACGTGGCCATCGCCATTCGTACCGGCGTAGTCAAGGATGGCACGCTCAATGTGCAGGCGGCTGCCGGGGTCGTCTTCGATTCGGTGCCGGAAAACGAGTGGCAGGAAACCGAAATCAAGGCTCGGGCGTTGCTGCGCGCCGCCGAGATGGTGGAGAGCGGGCTGGCCAACGGCTGATCCCGCATGAAAAAAGGGTGCCTCGCGGGCACCCTTTTTGCTGTGTGGCCTCGTGATACGCCTTGCCCCGGAAGGGGAAGGCGCAGATCAACCGATCAGTTCGACCTCATCTGCTCAGCGGCTGAAACGGTGCGTGCACGACGGGGTGTTGCCGGCCAGCAGTTCCTCGCGGGAGATGCCGCTGGCATCTGCGGTCTGGTCCGTCAGCGTGGTCATCGTCACGGTGGTCCAGTTGTGGCTCAGGTGGCGCGGTGCGGAAATGCCGGCTGCCGTGATGGCCACGCCCTGCGTGCTGACACCTTCCGGCGGATAGTAGTCTGCGCCCGAGGTCATCATGGCCGGGCCGCCGCCCACGATACGGGCCTGGATGCTGATCGACAGGGCCAGCACGTCACCAGGCACGTCGATGAACCGGAACCAGCCGTGAAGCGGGTTGGGCGAGTGGACGGTGGTTGCGGGGGCGGAGGTCGGGCGGCAATCGGTCAGGTTGCTCCAGGCCGAGCAGGTACCGATCTCGACCGGATCATTGGCTGCCAGCAGCTTCCACTGCTTCGAGCGGGTCATGTAGAACACCGACATCTTGCCCAGCTCGACGTTCGACGGGGTGCTGCTGCCTTCCGGGCCGGAAATCACGAACCAGGGCATCAGGCGGTTCCAGCGGCCGCCGTAGGCTGCATACTGGGCGTTGCGCTGCTTCTCGAAATCGGACCAGTTGTCATAACCACCGATGGCGCTGACGGCGCTGCCTTCGTGAGACCAGCCCCACTCGCGAGGCACGCCGGCGAGGTAGGCATCCCCCTGACCCTGGTCGGCGATCATGGTGCTGGGCGTGGCGCAGATCGTCTCGCCTGAGGACTGGGCCTGGGCAGAAACGGACAGGGCAGCCGCTGCGAGCATGACGAGGGCAGGCAGGGCACGGAACGTGAAGGCGGGCGTGTTCATGAATGGTGAGCGTAGAAACAGGATTGACTCGTGAAGGACATGTGCATCAGCTTTCGTCCGTCCAGGCAAAATCTCTCTCTGTCGCTGGCCTGCAACTCGAAAAATCCGGTTGACCCTTCCTGCTTTAACAGGAAGAAACAGGTTGCTGCAATTTCCCTTTGTTACATATGCGTGCCAAAGGGGGCAGAACTTTTCCTGTGGCAACCTCGGGGTTGCCCGGCAAAGTCTGTTCTTCTGAGATGGCTTGTCTGAAACGGTCGAGCGCTGTGCGCTCTGGTCTGCTCATGATTGGCGCCGTGCCGGTTCAAACTCCCCGTTCTTCCGGGAAGTGGCTTACCGAGCCGGGCTGACGGCGCCCTTGCCTGATGCCTGGGGTAAAACAACGGGAATCCTGGTCACGGACACTGTTGTTTTGCCTTAGAGATCTTTTTTGTGAATCAGTGAGCAGACGTAAATGTAGTCGCATCTCGTCGACTTTTTTCACAGGTCAGGCCATGTTTTTGACGAAAGTCTGTCAATTAATGTTATATTTGACTTTAATTAACATAAAGTATTTCAAATAATACGTTTTGTATCTTAAAAAATGCCTTCTGGCCCGTCGTTTCCTGTTTGTTTTTGGTGTCAAAAAATATGACACTGCCTGTTCGGCGATCATCATGGCAGATACAGGCAAGATCGTGAAAGTATTACGTAATATTGCAAATTATTAGGCTCGGAACGAATGCGGGCGCGAGTTGGTGAAACGCCACGCCGTGCCGTTCGTGTTGCTTTGTTGAGTCGGTTTGTAAGTCAAAATGCGCTGCTCTCGTCAGATGCGCCGCATCGCCAGGCTTGCAGATATGCTTTATCCGTTCTTGCTTATTCGTTTTTCGTATGAACGGGCCGGCGTGAGCCGGGCTTTTCCGGCATGCTTTGTCCATGTTGCGTGAGACATGTGTCTGGCATGTTGCTGAGTGCCCTGCCTGCACATCGCGTCTTCCTGCAGATCTTTAGCCGTTGGCTGGGTTCGATCAGTGCCGGCCGCCTTCCATATGCCTGAGGTTCAGCCCTGGTGGTTGAAGTTCCCCGAACATGATGAAGAAACTCCTTGCCGCATCCCTCCTGATGTCGTCTGCCGTGGTGCCTTTTGCTGCCGCGCAGGCCGAGCCCGTTCGCTGGGCGCGTTCCACCGATCCCGCCACGCTCGATCCGCATGCCGTCAACGTCGGCGTGAATTTCAGCCTGCTGCACCAGATGTACGAGCCGCTGATCATCCGGCTGCCCGACAACTCATTGCAGGGGGCGCTTGCTGCTTCCTGGCGCCAGACCGACGATCCCACCGTCTGGGAGTTCAAGCTGCGGGAAGGCGTGAAGTTCCATGACGGCACGCCGTTCACCGCGGCCGATGTCGTCTTCTCCCTCGAACGCGCACGGCAGCCTTCCTCCCAGATGAAATCGCTGCTGGCCACCGTTCGGGAAGTCGTCGCGGTCGACCCGCTCACGGTTCACATCAAGACCAAGGGGGCCGATCTCGTCCTGCCCAACAACCTCACCAACATGTTCATCATGAGTGAGGCATGGGCGAAGAAGAACAAGGCCGAGGTGCCGCAGAACGTGGCCGCGAAGGAAGAAAACTTCGCCACCCGCAATGTCAACGGTACCGGCCCCTACACGCTGGTTTCGCGTGAAATCGACTCGAAAACCGTGCTGAAGCAGAACCCGGCCTACTGGGGCAAGGGGCAGTTCCCGATGCAGGTCACGGAAGTCACCTTCCTGCCGATCAAGTCGCCTGCCACCCGGGTGGCTGCCTTGTTGTCTGGCGAGGTCGATTACCTGCAGGATGTACCTGCACAGGACGTGGCTCGTCTCAAGACGGATGACCGCCTGAAGATCAGCAGCGGTCTCGAAAACCGCACCATCTTTCTGGGCATGAACCAGGGGGCCAAAACCCTTGCCAGTGCCAGCGTGAAGGATCGCAACCCGCTGGCCGATGTGCGTGTGCGCGAAGCCTTCGAGCTGGCCATCGACCGTGAGGCCATCAAGCGGGCCGTCATGCGTGGTCTGTCCAGCCCCAGCGCCATGCTGGCCGCGCCTTTCGTGCATGGCTATGACAAGGCGATGGCCGCTCCGGGCAAACCGGATGTTGCCCGCGCGAAGAAGCTGCTGGCCGAGGCCGGTTATCCCGAGGGCTTCAGCATCACGCTCGACACGCCGAATGACCGCTACGTGAATGACGAGGCCATTGCCACGGCCATCGCCGGCTTCCTGGGCCGCATCGGCGTCAAGGTCAAGGTGGCTGCGCGTCCCATCGCGCTGCACAACGCCATCCTCAGCAAGGGCGAGACCGATTTCTACCTCTACGGCTGGGGTGTGCCCACGCAGGATTCTGCCTACATCTTCGATTACCTCGTCCACACCCGCGGCAAGAACAACCGTGGGGCCTGGAACGTGACGGGCTTCAGCAACCCGCAGGTCGATGCCAGCATCGTCTCGCTGTCGGCCGAGGCCGACGCAGGCAAGCGTGATGCCACCATTGCCCAGCTCTGGAAGGTCGTGCAGCAGGAGCGTCTCTACATCCCGCTGCATGATCAGATGATTACCTACGCCTACAGCCCGAAGTTCGAGATTCCGGTCAATCCCGAGAACTACGCCTACTTCAAGCTGGTCAAGGTCACACGCTGATCCCGGATGATTGCCCGTCTGCTCGGCCGTCTGGGCCAGTCGCTCCTCGTCCTGCTGGTGGTGTCGCTGGTGTCGTTCATGGTCTTCCGTTACCTGGGCGACCCCACCGTCAGTCTGCTGGGTGAGGATGCCACCGTGGCCGAGCGCGAAGCGCTGCTCACCGAGCTGGGTTTCGACAAACCCGTGCTGGTGCAGTACGGGCACTATCTGGGGCAGGTGCTGGAAGGCAATTTCGGCGTTTCCTATCGCTACAAGCAGCTGGTCACGCAGGTGATCGGCGAGCGGCTACCGGCCACGGCCGAGCTTTCGCTGATGGCCGCAATCTTCGCAGTGGCCGGCGGGCTGGTGCTGGGGGTCTACACCGCCATTCGCCGCAGCAGTGCCCTCAGCAAGCTGATCATGACTTCCTCGCTGATCGGTGTTTCCCTGCCCACCTTCCTCATCGGCATTGCCCTCATCTATCTCTTTGCCGTCGAGCTGCGCTGGCTGCCGTCCTTCGGTCGTGGTGATCTGGTCGACGTGGGCGGCTGGCAGACAGGGCTGCTCACCGCATCCGGTCTGTCGGCCCTCATCCTGCCTGCCATCACGCTGGGCTTTTACAAGCTCACGCTCATCATGCGGCTGGTGCGCGCCGAAATGCTCGAAGTCCTGCGCAGTGATTACATCCGCTTTGGCCGGGCGCGCGGGCTGCGCGAGCGTGCGCTCTACTACAGCCATGCCCTGCGCAACACGCTCATCCCCATCATCACTGTCATCGGGTTGCAGCTTGGCTCGCTGATCGCCTTTGCCATCGTCACCGAAACCGTGTTCCAGTGGCCGGGGCTCGGCATGCTGTTCATCACTTCGGTGCAGGGAGTGGATGTGCCGGTCATCGCGGCCTACCTGCTGTTCATTGCGCTGCTTTACGTCAGCATCAACCTCATCGTCGATCTGCTCTATGTCTGGGCCGATCCGCGCCTGCGGGGCCGCTAAATGTCCGCCAACGATCCCGTTTCCTCCCAGGTCGCCCGCCGTGGCTGGCGCCGGTCCGATTCGCCAGTGGTGCGTGCCTTTGCCGGCTCACGGCTGGTACAACTGGCCTCGCTCGTGCTGCTGATCTGTCTGGTGCTGGGCCTGCTGGCGCCGTGGATCGCGCCGCAGAATCCCTTTGCATCCGACCAGCTCGACCTGCTCGATGCCTTCACGCCGCCCGCCGAAGTCGCCCTGTCCGGCAAAAGCTACTGGCTGGGGGCCGACGATCAGGGCAGGGACGTGTTCTCCGCCATTCTCTACGGCCTGCGGATGTCGGTGCTGGTGGGGCTGGCGGCTGTGGCGCTGTCCATGCTGATCGGTGTCTCGCTGGGTCTCCTGGCCGGTTATGTGGGCGGCTGGATCGACGCGCTCATCATGCGTATTGCCGACGTGCAGCTCACCTTTCCGGTGCTGCTGGTGGCGCTGCTCATCTTCGGCATCGCGCGGGGCATGCTGCCCGCCGATTACCGCGACGAAATGGCGTTCTACATCATCATTTTTGCCATTGCCCTGTCAGACTGGGTGCAATACGCGCGCACTGTGCGCGGGGCCGTCATGGTCGAGAAGCAGAAGGACTACATTGCCGCTGCACAGATGCTCGGGCGTTCGCGCATCAGCATCGTCGTGCACCATGTGCTGCCCAACATCATGGCGCCCATTCTCGTCATCGCCACCATCAGCTTTGCACTGGCCATCGTCACCGAGTCCACGTTGTCCTACCTCGGTGTCGGCCTGCCGCCCACCGAGCCCTCGCTGGGCACGCTCATCCGCATCGGTCAGGGCTTCCTGTTCTCTGGTGAATGGTGGATTCTGCTGTTTCCCTCGCTGATGCTGCTGGCACTTGCCCTGTCGATCAATCTGGTCGGCGATTGGCTGCGTGACGCGCTCAATCCCCGGCTGAATTGAGGTGCACGTGATGACGGGGGAGGATCCAATCCGCAGTGACATGGGGTTGAGCCGCAACGAGTCGGCCGGCACAGGAGGTGATGCGCCTGTGCATGCGTCCGTGGGCGCCGCCGGGCAGGCGGGTGACGGGGCAGAGCCGCCGTTGCTCAGCGTCCGCGATCTCGATGTCATTTTCGACAGCTACCGTGGCCCCAGACAGGTACTGCATCAGGTCGGGTTCGATCTGGCGCCGGGCGAAATACTCGGTGTCGTCGGCGAATCCGGCGCTGGCAAATCCATGACCGGCCTTGCCATCACAGGTCTCATAGAGGCACCCGGGCGGGTAGCCGGTGGCATGGTCACGCTGGCCGGAGAACGCATCGACGGGCTGACGGGGGGAGACCTGCGCCGCATTCGCGGACGCCGTATCGGCATGGTCTTTCAGGACCCGCTCACCAGCCTGAACCCTGTCTTCACCATCGGTCATCATCTCGTCGAAACCATTCGCACACACTTGCCGGTGTCCGAGAAGGAAGCCCGCGAACGGGCTGTTGCCCTGCTCGAAGATGTCGAGATTCCACAGGCCGAATTGCGGCTGAAACAGTATCCACACCAGTTTTCAGGGGGCATGCGTCAGCGCGTGGCCATTGCACTGGCGCTGTGTGCCGAACCGCAGGTGCTTATTGCGGACGAACCCACCACCGCGCTGGATGTTTCAGTACAGGCTCAGGTCATCCGCCTGCTGAAGCGCCTGTGCCAGCAGCGCAACCTCTCCGTCATGCTGATCACGCACGACATGGGCGTCATCGCCGAAACCGCTGATCGCGTGATGGTGATGTACGGTGGTCGCGTGCTCGAAACCGGGCCGGTGCGGCAGGTGCTCGATCATCCACGGCATCCCTACACCCGGGCATTGATGGCCGCCATTCCCCGGCTGGATCTGCGCCAGCACCGCCTGCCCGTGCCGGAAACAGCAAGCTGGCTCGAAGGCGATTCATCTTCACGGCAGTCTGGCGGCAGTGTCTCTGGCGCAGGCGTGGAGGAGCCCCATGCAGTATCGGCTCCTGCGTCTTCGGGCGATGATGCGCGTGCAGCCGACCTCAATCATGCGCACGAGGGCACCGTGCGGCTGGCAGCTTCAGCGCAGCAGGCGGCCCACACCGTGGCTACCAATTCGCCTGCAGTCAGCGCAGCCTCTGAGCACTCCTCGTCATCCACGTCGCTTCTCGAAGTCAAGAATCTCTCGCGCCAGTTCGACCTGTCATCGTCCGGCTGGCTGGTGCGCATGCTCACCCGCGAACCCCGCAAGCTGCTGAAGGCTGTCGATCAGGTCAGTTTCAGTGTGGCGAAAGGAAAGACCTTCGGGCTCGTTGGCGAATCGGGCTCCGGCAAATCCACGGTCGCCCGCATCGTGGCTGGTCTGCTCAAGCCCGATGCCGGTTGCGTCGTCTTCGATGGCGTGGCGCGCTGTGGTGAGGGCAGCAGCTTGGTGTCGGCCGAGGTCGCCCGGGCCATGCGTCATCGCTGCCAGATGATCTTCCAGGACCCTTACGCCAGCCTCAACCCGCGCTGGCCCGTGATGCGGCTCATTGCCGAACCCCTCGATGTTCTGGGCATGGCAACAGATCCGGCAGAGCGGGAGGCGCGCGTCATCGACATGCTGCGCCATGTCCGCATGTCGCCCGACGACCTGAAGAAATACCCGCACGAGTTCTCCGGTGGTCAGCGCCAGCGCATCGCCATCGCGCGAGCCCTCGTCAGTCAGCCCGACTTCATCATCTGCGACGAGCCCACCTCCGCGCTCGACGTGTCGGTACAGGCACAGGTACTCAACCTGATGCGCGACCTGCAGGATGAATACGGCCTCACCTATCTGCTGATCAGTCACGACATGGCCGTCATCCGCTTCATGAGTGACGACATCGGTGTCATGCAGCAGGGGCGCCTGGTGGAGCAGGGGGAGGCTGCCGCTGTGCTCGATTCGCCGCAGCACGACTACACCCGTCGCCTGATGGCGGCCATTCCGTCGCTGACACCCCGGTCGCCCGCTGCCTGAAGCCAGGCCTGCCATCTGCAGGCATGGGCTGGGGGGCAGATCGTGTCCGCAATGGCGGTTCCTTGATGGCAGCCGGGGGCACGGCTGCGTCCGTGCATCCTGGGTCGTCCGTCGCCCGAACAGCGGTGGAGCCTGTCGGGGAGCCGCCATTGTGCCGGCGCGGCCACAGCGCTGCCGCGTAACTGTGTATATTGCAGGGTTGCGGCTGCCGAAGGTGGCATGCCAGTTCCCGTCAGTGAGAGAGCCCGATGCCCAGAGTCCTGATGATCGACAACTACGACTCCTTCACCTACAACCTGGTGCAATACCTGGGTGAGCTGGGGGCAGATGTCACCACCGTGCGCAACGACGCCATCGACATCGAGGGCATTCGTGCGCTGTCGCCTTCCCACATCGTGCTGTCACCCGGCCCGGGCAACCCCGATGGCGCCGGCATCACGCTGCAGGCCATCGACGCCTTTGCCGGAAGGATTCCGCTGCTGGGTGTGTGTCTGGGGCACCAGGCCATTGGCCAGGCATATGGCGGCCGGATCGTGCATGCCAAACGGGTCATGCACGGCAAGCACGATGATGTCATTCATCAGGGCAAGGGCGTCTTTGCCGGCCTGCCCGAGCGCTTTCAGGTGGTTCGCTATCACTCGCTGGTCGTCGATCCGGCCAGCGTGCCGGATTGTCTCGAAGTCACGGCACTCACCGAAGATGGCGAGATCATGGGGTTGCGCCACCGCGATCAGAAGGTCGAAGGCGTGCAGTTTCACCCCGAGTCCATCGAAAGCGAACATGGCCACGCCATGCTGAAGAATTTTCTGGAAGTCTGAGACATGAGCATCACCCCCCAGGACGCACTGCTGCGCACCATCGAGCACCGCGAGATCTTTCACGACGAAATGCTGCACCTGATGCGGCTGATCATGCAGGGTGAGCTTTCCCCGGTGATGACCGCCGCCATCATCACCGGGCTGCGTGTCAAGAAGGAGTCCGTTGGCGAGATCACGGCTGCTGCCGAAGTGATGCGCCAGTTCGCCACGCCGGTGCATGTCCGCAATCGCCAGAACTTCGTCGACATCGTCGGCACCGGCGGTGATGGCGCAAGCTCCTTCAACATCTCCACCACCGCCATGTTCGTGGCGGCAGGGGCCGGTGCCACCGTGGCCAAGCACGGGGGCCGCAGCGTCTCATCGCGCTCCGGGGCTGCCGATGTGCTCGAAGCGCTGGGTGCCGCCATCACGCTCAACGCAGACCAGGTCGCGGACTGCATGGAGCAGTGCGGCATCGGTTTCATGTTTGCGCCCAATCATCACCCGGCCATGAAGAACGTTGCCCCCATCCGCAAGGAACTGGGCGTGCGCACCATGTTCAACATCCTTGGGCCACTCACCAATCCGGCGGGGGCTCCCCATTCCCTGCTGGGCGTCTTTCACCCCGATCTCGTCGGCATCGTCGTGCGCGTGATGAAGCAGCTCGGTGCCCAGCATGTGCTGGTGGTGCATGGTCTCGATGGCATGGATGAAATCTCGCTGGGTGCAGAAACCATGATCGGCGAACTGAAGGATGGCGTCATCCGCGAATATTCGCTGCATCCCGAGGACTATGGCCTGACAATGGCATCCAGTCGTCAGTTCCGGGTCGATGGTTGCGAACAGTCGAAAGAGATCCTGCTGGCCGTGCTCGACAACCAGCCCGGTCCTGCTGCCGATATCGTTGCATTGAATGCCGCTGCCGCACTGTATGCAGCCAACGTGGCCGACTCCATCGAGGATGGGCTCCGGCGCGCGCGTGAGGCCATCGCCAGCGGTGCCGCGCGGGCAAAGCTCGACGACTTCGTTCGCATCACACGCGCTCTGGCAGGCTGAACACCATGAAGATACCCACCATCCTCGAACGCATCATCGACAGAAAGCATCTTGAGATCGAGGAGGCACGGCAGAAACTCGGCGAAGCCGGCCTGAACGAAGCTGTCAGCGCGCGACAGGCTGCCGACAAGCCTCGTGGCTTTGCGAATGCCCTGAAACAGCGGGTCGCGGAGGCTTCCGTGTCCGATGCGGCGACACCCGCCGTCATCGCTGAAATCAAGAAAGCCAGCCCCAGCAAGGGTGTCATCCGGCCGGATTTTGACCCAGTCGCCTTTGCCCGCAGCTACGAAAAAGGTGGTGCCGCCTGCCTGTCGGTGCTCACCGACCGCGATTTTTTCCAGGGACATGACGATTTTCTGAAGCAGGCAAGGGCGGCTGTCGGCCTGCCTGTGCTGCGCAAGGATTTCACCGTCGATACCTGGCAGGTGCGCGAAGCCGCTGCCATGGGGGCCGACTGCATCCTGCTCATCGTGGCGGCGCTGGGCGACGCCCAGATGCAGGAACTGGAATCCTGTGCGCAGGAACATGGCCTCGACGTGCTGGTTGAAGTGCACGACGCCACCGAACTGGAGCGTGCACTGCGCCTCGATACCCCGCTGGTGGGCATCAACAATCGCAACCTTCACGATTTCTCCGTCACGCTCGACACCACGCTCAAGCTGCTGCCACAGGTGCCGAAGGATCGCGTGCTCGTTACCGAAAGCGGCATCTTCACGCCGCAGGACATCGACCTGATGCGCAGCAATGGCGTGCACGCCTTCCTCATCGGCGAATCACTGATGCGCGCCCCCGACCCCGGTACGGCGCTTGCGGAGCTGATCAGGGTCTGACAGAAACCTGATGCCGGCGGGGGCGCGCGCTTCTGAGCCCCCTGCCTGAAACATCCACGTCCGCCTGCCGCGACATTCGTGTCAGCGCATCAGCGCTGGCGCCGTGTTGGCTTGACCCTGCCAAGCCACGCAGCCCGCGCAGCGTTGGAGCCCGCCACCGTGCTCAGACTGTGTTCACCAGGTGTTTGTCCCAGCCGCACCGTCGCCGTTCGCAATTCGTCGCGCCGGAATGCAACCACCTGGATTTCGTCGCCCGGACTGCGCCGGGAGAGCAGCGCTTTCAGGCCCGCGTCGGTGGCACGAAGACCATCAATTGCCACCAGCGTGTCGCCAGCCGACAGCCCTGCATTCGATGCCGGGCCGCCGCGCGCGGTGCTGGCAAGGGTGAGAGCGCCTTCCTTGAGTACCGTGCGTGCGCCCAGCCAGGCGCCGCCACTCTCGGCTGCATTGTTCACCACCAGCTTCACGCCAAAGGGTTTCAGGCAGGCTGCCAGCGGCAGTTCATCTGTTCCGTGCGCCCAGGCCCGAATCTGGCGCGACAGGTTCAGCCCGGTTGCCTCCCGGATCAGTGCGGGCATTCCTCCTTCCTCCACGCCGCGTCCGACGTGC
Organism: Lautropia sp.; assembly: GCA_030523825.1. GTDB lineage: Bacteria > Pseudomonadota > Gammaproteobacteria > Burkholderiales > Burkholderiaceae_E > Lautropia. Next base: position 18,229 of record JAUNHU010000027.1, read on the forward strand.
TGGCTCTCGTAGAAATCCCGGCCATAGCGCGCCCACATCAGCCGCATCACATCATCCAGCGAGCGCTTCGACTGGGTCTTTGCCCGGATCGTCAGGTCGAGACAGAGCGCCACCAGCGCGCCTTTCACGTAATAGCTGGAAACCGCGTTGACGGTGTTCTCGTCCGGCCGGTAATACTTGATCCAGGCATCCTGGCTCGATTCGGCCACGCTCAGCAGCGAATGCCCCGGCATGCCCGCCACGCGACGGATGTTCTGTTCCATCAGCTTCAGGTAGGCACTTTCGTCGATGACACCGGCGCGCACGAGCATCAGGTCGTCGTAGTACGAGGTGAAGCCCTCGAAAACCCACAGCAGCTCGGTGAAGACTTCCTGGTCCAGATCATAGGGGTCGAAGCAGGCCGGCTTGATCCGCTTCACATTCCACGTATGAAAATACTCATGGCTGGCCAGCCCCAGAAAGGTCTGGTATCCGGCCGGCATGCCTTCCATGCCTGGCCAGGGCAGGTCGTTGCGCGAACAGATCAGCGCCGTGCTGGCCCGGTGTTCCAGCCCGCCGTAGCCGTCACCCACAGCCATCGTCGTGAACAGGTAACGATCCACCGGCGCACGATGTGTCTTGGGCTCAAAAAATGAGATTTGCGTCTGGCAGATCGGTTTCAGGTCACGCACCAGGCGATCCAGGTCGACCTCCACCCGACCCGTGATGGCAATCTCGTGCCGGCATCCACCCGTGTCGAAATGCGTGAACAGGAAATCACCCATCTCCACCGGGTGATCGATCAGTTCGTCGTAGTTGCTGGCCCGATAGCGGCCGAAGCTGCCGGCCTCGTGCGCTTCCGGCACGGCGGCACCCCGGCGGCTGGAGGCTGCCGGGGTGGCTGCCACGCTGCCCGCTTTCCCCGTGGAGCGCCGACCTTTCCCTGCGCCCGGCCCGGGTTGTGTCGTTGCGCCCCGTGCCGCGCCATCAGCGCGTCGGGCACGTGCAGTACCGGCATGGGCAGATCCGGGCATTGCCTCATGCCGGGGCAGGGTGGTTGCCACCCGCCAGTGCTCGAAGGCATGACCGGCAGGTGGCAGGATGTCGACCGAGCAGGGCAGGTCTTCTTGCCCGCAGACGCGGAGGAACACGCTGCTGCCATTGAAGAAACCGTGGCTCTCATCCAGATGAGCTGCGCGTACCGACAGATCCCAGGCATAGGCCTGATAGCGGACCAGCAGGCTCTGCCGTGCATCAGGCAAGGGGTCACAGAGCCAGGTGTTCTTGTTGATCTTGCGGATGCCGATGATGGTTCCGGGGGCATGTGCGCTGGTGCGAGCTGCAGAAGAACGCGGGCGGTGGAACTCATGCGTCGTGCCAGACACGTGGCCCACTGGTGGCGCCACGCGGGCTTCGGCTTCCACACTGTCCAGATGGCGGGCGAACTCCCTGATCAGGTAGCTGCCGGGAATCCAGGTCGGCAGCGACAGCCGCTGACCGGCAGGGTCGGGTGATTGCACCCAGACGTTCACTTCAAACAGATGCGCACCCGGATCGAGTGGCAGGATCGAGTAATGAATGGATTCCATGTGCAGGGAAAATGGTGTGAACGGAAAAGGGTGGTCTCGGTGAGCGATGACCGCAAATTGCAATCTTCGCCGGAAATCACTCCGCTGTCTTGCGTCGGTGTTGTGAATGCTCCCACATTACAATCATCACGTTTCCGTGATTTCTGCCGCCGGTGTCATGCGCCTGGGGTCAGGAAGGCTCAAAGTCCACCAGGAGAAAAACAGTGTCCTCATCTTCCCTTCATGACCCCTATGCCGATTATCGCGAGCTGACGCTGCGCGGCATGATCCTGGGGGCCCTGATCACCCTGGTCTTTACGGCCGCCAACGTCTATCTCGGCCTGAAGGTTGGCCTCACCTTTGCTTCCTCCATCCCGGCGGCAGTCATTTCGATGGCCGTCCTGCGCTTTGCAAAGGGCAGCAACATCCTCGAAAACAACATGGTGCAGACGCAGGCATCGGCTGCGGGCACCCTGTCGTCGGTCATCTTCGTGTTGCCCGGCCTGCTGATGGCTGGCTACTGGCAGGGCTTCCCCTTCTGGCAAACGGCGCTGCTCTGCATGTCCGGCGGCATTCTGGGGGTGATATTCACCATCCCGCTGCGGCAGGCAATGGTCGTCAAGAGCGATCTGCCCTATCCCGAAGGAGTTGCCGCAGCGGAGATTCTCAAGATTGGCGAAGACGACAGGGCAGAGGCTGAGGAGCGCAATGCTGCATCAGACGCCAGCAGTGGTGTGCGCGACATCGCCATCGGCGGACTGTTCTCCGGGGTTGTCAGCTTTCTCACCAACGGACTGCGTGTTGCGGCAGATTCTGCGAGCTACTGGGTCACGGGCGGCGGCATGGTCACGCAGTTGCCCATGGGCTTTTCGATTGCACTGCTCGGCGCAGGCTATCTGGTCGGGCTTGCCGGCGGCATTGCCATCCTGCTGGGCATCTTCATTGCCTGGGGCGTTGCCGTGCCCTGGTTCTCGGCAAGCATCGGTCTGCCCACCGATGGCACCGAGCTTTCCGCTTTCGCGCTCTCGCTCTGGAAGGAAAAGGTCCGTTTCATTGGTGCCGGCACCATCGGCATTGCCGCCATCTGGACGCTCATCACCCTGCTGAAACCAATGATCGAAGGCATGCGCCTTTCGTTGCGTGCTTTCAGTGGCGAGCGTGGCAGCGCCGCCGACCGTGTCGAGCAGGATCTTTCTCCCCGCAGCATGATCGGCTGGATGCTGGGCATGGTGTTCCTGCTCGGACTCAGCTTCCAGCATTTCGTTGCGGGGGCCAGCATTCCGACTGGCATCGGCTGGAGCCTTGTCATCATCTGCACGCTGCTGGTCTTCCTGATCGGTTTTCTGGTGGCGGCCGCCTGCGGCTACATGGCGGGGCTCGTCGGTTCGTCGTCCAGTCCCATTTCCGGCATCGGCATCATCTCGATTCTTGTCATTTCGCTGGTGCTGCTTGTCGTTGGTGAATCTTCGGGCCTCCTGGCGGATGCAGGCAATCGTGATTTCCTGCTTGCGCTCACCCTGTTCTGCGGTTCGGCCATTGTCTCGGTGGCGGCCATTTCCAACGACAACCTTCAGGATCTCAAGACGGGCTATCTGGTGAAGGCCACGCCCTGGCGTCAGCAGGTGGCGCTCTTCATCGGCTGTGTGGTCGGCGCCATTGTCATCGCGCCCGTGCTCGACATGCTCTATCACGCCTATGGTTTTGCCGGTGCCATGCCGCGCGAAGGCATGGACCCGTCACAGGCACTGGCCGCACCACAGGCCACCCTGATGACCACCATCGCGCAAGGCATCTTCGCGCATAACCTGGAGTGGGGTTATATCGCCACCGGTGTAGCCATTGGCGTGGCACTCATCGTCGTCGACATCCTGCTCAAGAAAGGGTCGGGCTCGCGGCTCAGCCTGCCGGTGCTGGCTGTGGGGATGGGCATCTATCTGCCGCCTGCGGTGAACATGCCCATTGTGCTGGGTACCATCCTCGCGGCCTTCCTGCGCCGTCGCATTGCGGCCCGTCACGGCGCAGGCAGTGCAGAACCGCTGAAGCGCGCGGAGCGCAGCGGCACGCTGGTGGCCGCCGGTCTCATCGTTGGTGAAAGCCTCGTGGGCGTGGTGCTGGCGTTCGTGGTGGCGGTGTCCGTCACCAACGGTGGTTCCGATGCACCTCTGGCGCTCGATCTGCCCAACTGGGGCAGCATGGCCACCGGGCTCGGGTTCCTCGCCTTTTTCCTGGGCGTTCTGCTGATGTCCCGGCGCGTACTGGGTGCGGCACGCTGATCCATCGGGGGCGGGGCTCACACGGCGTCGTAGAAGCGGGTGAACGCCTGCCACGACGCCGTCACCTCGTCCTCTGTCAGTCCCTGCGTGATGAACACCAGACGGGAACGTGATTCCTGTGGATCAGGCCATGCGTCGAGATGTGCGGGCGGGTGCATCAGATGCCCCAGCCCGTGCAGCACCGTCACCTGTGGCCTGCTGCGATCTTCCGTATACACCCACAACAACCCCTTGATGCGCAGAATGCTGGCACCGTGGCAATGGATCAGCGAGGTCAGCCATATGGTCAGCGTGAACCAGTTCAGCGGCTCATCAAAACTCAGGCAGAAGGCGCTGGCCTGTGTTTCCGGTGCGGGGGGCTGTGTGTTCGTCTGTGTGCCTCGGGCCTGCTGGGTGCCGCCAAAACGCCCTGCCGGGCGCATGGGCAGCAGAGTGCCGGCGCGAACGCGCTGCATCCACGCCTGCATGTCGTCACTCACCGGCCGTTGGCAGACTTCGTCCAGCCAGCCCGCAGCGTCCATGTCGGTGGTGTATTGCGCTGCCATGGGGTTCAGTTGCTGAAGCCTTTCCTGCACGCGCTGCATTTCCGATTCATCCGTCAGATCTGCCTTGCTCAGCCATAGCGTGTCGGCTGCAGCCACCTGCGTCAGCCACTCCGCGTGGTGGGCCTGTTGCCAGAAGGCACGGGTTGCATCCACCACGGTTGCCACGAAGGCGAGCTGAAAGTGCATGCGCAGCTGGATGTCGCCCAGCAGTGTGGCCAGCACCGGTCCCGGTGTGGCCAGACCGGTGGTCTCGATGATGATGCGCCGAAAGGCTGGCAGTTCTCCCCGCTGCCGACGTGAGTACATGTCGAGCAGCGCGTCCTTCAGCTCGTCCCGCATCGAGCAGCAGACGCAGCCGTTTTCCAGCAATACCGTATCGGCATCGATGCTGCCCACCAGCAGGTGGTCGAGCCCGACATCGCCGAATTCATTGATGAGAACCGCTGTTTCTCCGGGAGCACCGCCATGCAACCAGCGCTGCAGCAGTGTCGTCTTGCCGCCGCCCAGAAAGCCGGTCAGCAACCCCACTGGCAGTCGTGTATCGGTATCAGTGCTCTCTGGCGTCATGGGCATGTTCCCTTCGAGGCAGGCCAGACTATCCGTAATGGATCGACCGGTTGCCCGAGCAGGCGCTCGGCAGCGGCCCAGAGCGCGCCGAAATCTGCAATCAATTCGCGGGTGCCGGTTGGGCCGATGAGCTGATACGACTGTCCATGAAAGTCCTGCAGTTCCAGACGAAAGATTTTCAGCAGCCGGTTGGCCTGCGCAATCTGCAGGACGCGTTGCCGGCGTCGCCGGAGAGAGTCTGCAGGGGATTCACTCCAGTGTGCCGGGCCTCCCAGCAATCCACACATGCCGCACATGGTTTGTCTTTTTAGTAAGAGGTCTTGAGAAATGCTGCTGCTTGCAAGCCCCGCCCGAGCGGTGTGAACGATCAGGCGGGATCCTCGAAACTGCGTCAGGCATCGGGGCGCGGGTTGCGCCGGATGAAGTCATCGGCAATCTCATCGCAGGTCATGAAGCGCACGCCTTCGTGCGCCTTGAAGTGCTCGATCAGCCGTTCGAGCATCAGCAGCACCTGCGGGCGTCCCGACACGTCCGGGTGGATCGTGATCGGAAACACGGCGTAATCATGCTCGCGGTACACCCAGTCGAACTGGTCGCGCCACATCTGCTCGATGTCGCGCGGGTTCACGAAGCCGTGACTGTTCGGTGATTTCTTGATGAACATCATCGGCGGCAGGTCGTCCAGATACCAGTTTGCCGGAATCTCCACCAGTGGCGTTTCCTTGCCGCGTTGCAGCGGTTTCATCCAGGCGTCGGGGTGCTTGCTGTAGTCGATCTTCGTCCAGCTGTCACCAACCCGCACGTAATACGGATGAAAGTCATTGTGCATCAGGCTGTGGTCATACTTGATGCCTTTCTTCAGCAGCAGTTCATTGGTGATGGGGCTGAACTCCCACCACGGGGCCACGTATCCGGTCGGTCGCTTGCCGTACAGCCGGGTGATGACGTCGATGCAGCGGTCGAGCACGGCTTCTTCCTGTTCCGGCGTCATCATGATCGGATTCTCATGGCTGTAGCCGTGCACCCCGAGTTCATGTCCTTCATCCACCACGGCCTTCATCTGGTCGGGGAAGGTCTCGGCCGAGTGGCCCGGCACGAACCAGGTGGTTTTCAGGCCGTATTTCCTGAAGAGTTTCAGCAGGCGTGGTGCACCGACCTCGCCGGCAAACATCCCGCGGGAAATGTCATCGGGTGAGTCCTCGCCGCCATAGGAACCCAGCCATCCGCCCACGGCATCCACATCGACGCCGAAGGTAATGAAGATCTCCTTTGCCATCCTTGTCTTCCTCCTGTTGTCATGTGTTGGCCGGCCCTCGCAAAGAGGCTGCATCAGTTGCCAACATCATCCATCTTAGGCGCCATGCCGTGCGGGGCGTCCGGTTGCCCATGAGCCAGGATCGGATATCCATGACAGGCATGCGGCGGCGCATGCCTGCCGCAGCAGCCTCAGAGTCCGAGCTTTTCTGCCACGTAGTCCGCGTCCTTGTCGCCGCGGCCAGAGAGATTCACCAGAATGTGCTGATCGGGGCCCAGCGTGGGGGCCACGCGCATCGCCCATGCCACGGCGTGCGCGCTTTCCAGCGCCGGAATGATGCCTTCCACGCGAGACAGCGTCATGAAGGCATTCAGCGTTTCCTCATCGTTGGCCGTGGTGTATTCGACGCGGCCGCTATCCTTCAGGTAGCTGTGCTGCGGCCCCACGCCCGGGTAGTCGAGGCCGGAAGCGATGCTGTGAACCGCGTCGGGCACGCCTTCGGATTTCTCCAGCACATAACAGGCCATGCCGTGAATGGTGCCAGGCTTGCCCCTCGTGAGGGTGGCTGCATGCCGGCCGGGTTTGTCCACGCCTTCGCCGGCGGGCTCCACGCCCACCAGATGCACATCGGCATCGTCGAGGAAGGCGGTGAAGATGCCGATGGCGTTCGAGCCTCCGCCGACGCATGCAGCCACGTGGTCGGGCAGTCGTCCATGACGCCCCAGGAACTGCTCCCGTGCTTCGCGCCCGACGATGGACTGGAAGTCACGCACCATCGCCGGAAAGGGGTGTGGTCCCACCACCGAGCCGATGGCGTAGATGTAGTCCGTCGGGTTGGTCAGATATTCCTCGAAGGCATTGTCCACCGCTTCCTTCAGCGTGCCGGCACCTCGTGTGACAGGAACCAGCTTGCAGCCGAGGATGCGCATCTTGGTCACGTTCGGATGCTCCTTCTCGATATCCACCTGACCCATGTGGATCTCGCAGGGAATGCCCACCAGCGCACAGGCGGTTGCCAGCGCCACCCCGTGCTGTCCCGCCCCGGTTTCGGCAATCACCTTCTTCTTGCCCATGAAGCGGGCCAGCAGGGCCTCGCCCAGACAGTGATTGATCTTGTGCGCGCCGGTATGGTTCAGGTCTTCCCGCTTCAGGTGAATCTGCGCCCCGCCCAGTTGCTGCGACAGGCGCCGGGCGTGAAAGATCGGGCTGGGGCGTCCCACATAATCCGCAAAGAGTGCTGCCAGCTCGTCCTGAAAGTCCTGACGCTTCCGGATTTCCTCGTAGGCGGCATGGATGTCGTCCATGGCCTTCTTCAGGTGAGGCGGAACGAGTTGTCCGCCATAGGGACCAAAATAACCGTTGGCATCCGGCATCTGCGCGGCAGGATTCGACATGGGGCCTCCTTGGGGTGACTGCGGTTGAACCAAGAGGGACATTCTCGCGCATTCTGGTGCCGGCTGTCCTCAGATTTGACAGGGGCATTGACGCGGCGTCGGGGCATGCTGCGCTTGCTTGATGGCCCTGTGCTGTAGGATCATCTTCCCGTTCGTGCATGACAGAGGCCAGCCATGACCCAATCAGCCGCATCATCGGGGAGTGCGACGGTCCGCAAGGGGGCCACGCGCGCAGCCGACATTCCGCCGGATGTGCTCGCGTCCCTGTCGCGCGGTGAATCCAGTGCGCTGACGTTGACCGAGACATTGGCGGTGGATCAGCGCATCCTCGCCCGCAGCGTGTTTCCCGGGCTCGCTCCCGATGTGCTGAAGGCCGTGGATGCTGCGGCGGATCTGGGGATTCTGAAGCGGATGCAGGGCGTCGCTCAGGCGCTGTTGCAGGCGCTTGGCGACGGGGGCGTTGCGCAATGCGAGGCGCACACATCGGATACGGTGAGGGGATGGGCGTGTTTCATGATTGGTGCCATGCCTGCCGATGATTTGGGTGAACGGCTTCGGCGCATCAGGGGGCTGGCCGATGATGCACATTTCGGTGTGCGCGAATGGGCGTGGATGGCCGTGCGCCCGCATCTGACGGAACGTCTCGATGATGCCGTGGCGCTGCTCGCCGGGTGGACAGGGGAGTCATCCGAATATCTGCGCCGTTTCGCTTCAGAAAGCATCCGGCCCCGAGGTGTCTGGTGCGCCCATATCGCTGCGCTGAAGAAGAATCCGGACATGGCGCTGCCGGTTCTGAGTCCGCTGAAGGCAGACCCCTCCACCTATGTGCAGGATTCGGTGGCAAACTGGCTCAACGATGCCGGCAAGGATCAGCCCGCATGGGTGCGTGCTCTCTGCGCGTCCTGGCAGAAGGAGAGTCCGGTTCCTGCCACCGGGCGCATCTGCCAGCGTGCGCTGCGCAATCTGAAAGACTGACGACCGATCCGGATCGCAGGCTGCCTGCCGCCGGTTCGGGGTTGGCAGGAAGTCATCATTTACTGCCTGCATGGGGGCGCCGTCACATGGCCGAATCAGGGCTGTCCGATCATCTTCAGTGGCATTGCCGGATCGAGCGTGATGAGCACACCATCATCTATCCTGATGGTTGTCGTGACATCCTCCTGCTCACACGGTCCGACGGTTCCCGCTGGCTGAAACTGGCTGATTGGGATTTTCGTCCGCGCGTGGCTTTTCTGCCGGCCGGTTTGTCCATTACCGGCTTTCGCATGCGTCCGGGGACGGTGCTGGGGGAGCAGGATCTGCCGTTGATGAGTACCGATCCAGCCCTGATCGGGCAATTCATCCGCAGTGAGGCGCGGCGCAACCCCGTACTTGATGATGTCATCGAGGCCCTGGTGGAGCGGCCATGTTCGGCAGAAGCGCTCGCCAGGGAGCAAGGCGTCTGCCTGCGCACGTTACAGCGCCGATTCCGTGAGCTGGGTTTGCCTTCGCTCGAATACTGGCGCCTGCTCGGGCGGGCGCGCCGCGCTGCGATGATGCTGCCAACCGGATGCCCCCTGATCGAGCTGGCTTCCAACGCCGGTTACAGTGACCAGGCCCATATGACACGTGAATTCGTGCGCTGGTTTGGGCTTACGCCAGGGACACTCCTGCGGTCTCCTGAAGCTCTGCAATGGCTGCAGCAGCCGGGACTTTGCAACTGGGTCTGACCCGGCGCGTGGAAGGCGCATGAGGTGGCTTTTTCCTGCAGCGAGCCCGGCATCAGCTTTCCAGCCAGGCCATTGCCTCTATCTTGTGGCCATCCAGATCCCGCACGAAGCAGCCGTAGTATTGCTCACCATAGTGCGGACGGGGGCCTGGGGCGCCATCATCGGTTGCACCTGCTGCAATGGCAGCAGCATGAAAGGCATCCACCTCGGCGGGTGTCTCCGCCAAAAAAGCAATGTGCACGCCATTGGCCGCCTGAGCCGGTTGCCGGTCATGAGGACGCTGAATCCAGAATTCCGGAAAGGCACGGCCATAGGCAATGGCGCCATGCTCTGTCAGATCGAGCGTGCGGCCGATGCCCAGCGTGCCCAGCACCTTGTCATAGAAGGCAACCGCTTCCTCGAAACGGTTGGTGCCCAGAGAGACATGGGAAATGATGCTTGGATTGTGGCTCATGGTGGTCTCCTTATAGTTGCCGGAAGGGGCAAGCTTTTCTGGAAGGGAAGGCGGCTGGCATGCCATTTCAGGTGCCAACTGGCGAGCAGATCTCGATCAGGTATCCATCGGGATCGGCGATGTAGGCTGTCGTCTGTCCCCAGGATTCGGTTCTGGCGCCTTGCATCAGCGTTGCGCCGGCGTTCAGCGCGCGTTCAATAGAGCCCTGCACGTCGTCCGTCTCGAAGGCCACCTCAAACGTGGGATTGTGTGGATCAGGCTTGCGGGGCGTCTTGCCCAATTGCCGGAAAAGCTCAATGGAGCAGAAGCTCAGCTTCGTCTCCCCGGTGCGCAGCTCGCCAAAGCCTCCCCCCTCATGCAGAAAGCCCTTTTCAAAACCGAAGGCGCGAACATAGAAGTCAATGGATGCCGCGACGTCAGCAACATAGAGGATGGTATAGCGAAATTTCATGGTGCATTCTCCTTGGGTGATGTGCAGAGGGTGGTCCCTGCCTGACGCTACCAGCCCCTGGCTTTTGACCTGACCTCGACAATTGCAACAGCAACGGCAACGGCAACAACGTGCCCCTGTCCCGGCGCACACCCCCCTTGAAGGGAATGCTGCTGCCCCACTAGGCCAGTGCGCCAGAAGATCACGCGCGCCCGGTATCCAGGCCCAAGGTACCCGGCTGGTGATACCGCCCTGGTGCATGAAGTTGATTGTGAGGAAGGGCTTCATCCCTGTCTTGAAGGATCGCGACTGCTCGTGCAGCCTCGGTGCATTGGTGGGCTTCGCACGTTGAGCTACCCTGGGGACTGTCTCCTGTGTGCAGGGGCGGGCAATGGCGCGCAACGAACAGGAATGCGGGCGCGTCCGGGCTGCTTTCCGCGGAGGTTCCTCTCAGGAAAAGGCCTTCTCCCTCCTGGAGCACGGGAGACCGTGAAGCCATCGCTCCGATCTGAAGGATGATGGACGGGTTGGTATTGGTGGCCAGGGTCGCGCAAATGGCGAAAAATGGCGAAATTGGACGCCGTTCATCGGCCGCTGGATGCCGCTGACGCCTATGGCGGCGGAAAATCGTGCCGTGCGATATAGGATTGACCCCGTTGCCTGCCGACGAGGCGCCCGGAAATCCGGGAACTCGGGCGTTCCCGCGGTGCGGATTTGCCGTTTCAAGGCTGCCTGGCCCTCGGTTGCGAGCCATTGCGGGCGGACGATCCTTCATCGTGCGCGACGATTACAAAAAATTACAATATCAGGGTATTCCCTGTAAACTGGCTTCCAGAGCCGTTCTGCGTAGGCTTTTCCTCCTCGGGATGGGGGGGCGAACCTCTCTTTCCACCTTTTTTCGTTCAACGGCGTTTGACATGGGGTGTCCCTTTCCCCATAATCTCGTTTCTCTGCTGCTGACACAGCAACGCGACGAACGAAAGGTTCTTTCGATCGGCGCGCTACTTGGCCCGATGGGTGGTAGTCAGTGGCACGATCTTTAAAAATCAGCAGCCGATAAGTGTGGGCATTTGTGGCAGGTAGTCCTGGATGCTGTTGCCGAAAGGTGGCGGTGTTTGGGAGAAAGAAATGCCTTGATGCTCACACGAAACATGATTTATACCAAGTCAGTTTTGATGAGAGCTTGCAAA
>JAUNHU010000163.1 GCA_030523825.1 Lautropia sp.
CCGCGCGAGGCACTGCTCTTTTACGCAGAGGCCGAGGCGAAGAAAATCGACCCGTCGGCCCGGATTACTCCCATTCGGCAGGAGCAACTCAAGGACAGGCTAGGAGATCGTTTCTTCGAGCTGGACGTGCCGCTGCTCGTGGAGTGGCCCGATGGTCGGCGCGATGCCATCATCTTCGTCGTCGAGGAAGAAACCCATCCGGGCAACTTCTCACCCCTCCGGCTGGGCAGCTACTGCCTGTCGATCGCCGAGCTGATGAAGACCACCCGGATCATCCCCGTCGTCATCTTCCTGAAAGACAGCAAGCACCTGCCCCGGACACTGACGCTGGGCGTGGACGGGCGCAACTACCTGAGCTTTCGCTATATCGCCTGCATCCTGCCCCGGCTGCCGGCAAGGGGCTATTACGAGAGTGACAACATCGTAGCCCGGCTGAATCTGGTGGCGATGCAGCACAGCCGCACCGAGCGCCCCATCGTCTACGGTCAGGCACTGAAGGGACTACTGGAGCTGGAAAGCAGTACCGAGCGCCAGCGCAAGTATCTGGACTTCATCGACATGTATCTCCCGCTTGAGGATAATGAGCGGGAGGAGTTTGAGCGGAACTACCAAACGGAGAGCAGGAACATGGGTGGAATCGTCTCCCGCGCCATCGAGCAGGGCATTCAGCAGGGGATTCAACAAGGCATGCAGGCCGGCCGGTTTGAAGGCCAGACAGAGATGCTATCCCGCCAGCTGCAGCGCCGCTTCGGCCCGCTGAGCAGCGAAATCACAGCCCGGCTTCAGGCGGGTACGTCGGAAGATCTGACACGCTGGGCGGATAACTTTGTCGACGCGACACGCATCGAGGACGTGTTCCAGGCGCACTGACGCTGCCAATGACGCCCCCGCCGCAGAGAAACCCGGCCATCTGTGCCAGGGGCTGTGAAGCCATTGTGGCTCAGCCCCCCTGCTCCACCTGTCGCGCCCTGTCACGACCACGATCACGCCAGGGCACCTCGATCCAGCGATAACTGAAGTACGAGGCCACGAGCACGGCCACCACGTAGGCCAGCAGCACGCCGTATTGCAAGGGTTCGGCAAACTTGCGACCGGGCCACTCGAAGAAGGTGAGCACCGTAATGTGGACGAGATAGATCGAGTAGCTGTGCTCGCCCAGCCATTGCAGCGGGCGTGTCTGCAGGAGCCAGGCGATGCCACCACGGTCGGGCAGCATCGTCCACACCAGCGCACCAAAGGCAAAGGGAATCGCAAACACGGCCAGCCCCAGCTCGGCGCGGTGCGCAACCAGATGCAGGGCCGCTGCCGTCATGAACACCTGCAGGGCTGTCAGCAGCCACGCCGGCAGGCGGGCAGAGAGATCTCGCACTTGCACCCAGCCATACCAGACCAGCACGCCCGTGAAGAAACTCAGCAGGCCGCGCGGCAGGTTCTGGGTGTTGGACAGGAAGGGGCGCGCCGGAAGCCCGGTGCCGGGCTGGATGAACCAGGCCAGACAAGCCAGCACGATCAGCACGCTGATGGCAATGCGGACCTTTGTCGAGCGTACCCAGCAAAAGAAGCAGGCGAAGATCAGGTACATCCAGATCTCCACCGACAGCGACCAGGACGGGTAGTTGTGCAGCGCCTCGGTCATGATGCCCACGCCCTGCAGCATGACCAGTTCGAGCAGGAAATAGGGCAGGCTGAAGAATTGGGTGCTGAAGGGTTTTTCGGCACCCAGCTGGATGCCCGCCTGGGCCAGCCCCCATTTGGCACTCTGCACGGCGATGACGGCACCGATGGCGGTGAGCGTGGTCACGATGTGCAGCGGGTAGAGGCGATAGAACCGCCGGATGAAGAAACCGCGCAACTGCGCACCGGAATGCAGCCGCTCGCCATAGACCCCGGCCATGATGACGCCGCTGATGACGAAGAACAGGTCGACGAACAGCCAGGCATTCTGCACCAGCCCCCAGGTTGAGAGCGTGCCGCCCCAGCGCGCCATCACGTAGGCGTGGAAGAAGATCACCATCAGGGCGGCAAGGCCGCGCATGCCTTCGATTGATCGGATCACGGCTGAAAATCTCCAGAGAGGGGCACGGAAAGGGGCGGAAAAGTGCCTGGCTTCATTCGCACCCGGCAGATGCGCCCCGGAAGATTACCAAATTGGCTGACAGGCAGACCCGGGCTCGCAGCAGCGTGAAAGGGAATCTGCCATCCGCACCAACAGGCAGTGGGTGCTTGCCACAGGCCCCGACAGCTGCATCCGGCCTCCCCTGCCTCCTTGATCTGGCCCGGCTTTCTGAACGCCGGCAGCTGTCAGGCTCCGGCCGGGCGAAGCCTGCCTCCCTCCCCGTCTGCCCCACCCCAACACAGTACCCGGGCGGATGTGCCGGCAAGCCGCCTGCAGTGCTACGCTTGCACCTCAACCGATATCCCCTTGCAGCCATGACATCCGCCGCCTCCTACGCCGCCAGCCAGCACAGCGCCTTCTTTCGCCGCTGCCTTCAGTCCATTCAGGCCCGAGGGGGTTCCGAAGCGGAGCTGCTCGATGGTCTGGCCGCTGCACCGCTGGCTCCGGTGGCCATCGACGCGGCCTGGAAGCGCTGGCTGGAACAGGGCTTGCCGCCCGAGGTGGCCCTGCGCCGCTTTCGCAACCTGCTGATGATGGCGATCATCGAGCGTGACGTGAGCGGTCGCGCCAGCCTTGACGAAGTGCTGGGTGCCGTCACGCACTGGGCCGAGGCCAGCGTGCAGCACGCGCTGGACGTGGCTGCAGCGGAATTGCAGGAACAGGGGCGAACGCTGCTCGACAGCAAGGGCCGGCCGCAGGACCTGCTGGTGGTGGGCATGGGCAAGCTGGGCGGTGGCGAGCTGAACGTGTCCTCCGACATCGACCTGATCTACGTGGCGCGCGATCAGGGCGAAGATGCCCGTTATCTTGAACGCATCGGCAAGCGGCTCAGCCAGTTGCTGTCGAACGTGACGGCTGATGGCTTCGTGTTCCGGGTGGATACGCGGCTGCGCCCCTATGGCGACGTGGGGCCGCTGATTGCAACGCTGCCGGCGCTGGGCAGCTATTTTCATGAACAGGGGCGCGAGTGGGAGCGCTTTGCCTGGCTGAAGGGCCGGGTCATTGCCAGCACCCGCCTGGCGCCCGAAGCCAGCACCCGGCAGGACGAGGCGCAGCTGATGCAGCACGTGGTGCCCTTCGTGTTCCGGCACTATCTCGACTTCCCGGCTTTTACCGCCCTGGGCCGGCTGCACGACCTGATCCGCGCCGAGGCCCGCAAGACCGAGACGCGCCGCGCCAGCAGCGACAACGCCGGTTTCGACGTGAAGCTGGGCCGGGGAGGCGTGCGCGAGATCGAGTTCTGTGCCCAGATGTTCCAGATCGTGCGCGGCGGGCGCGACCCGGTACTGCGCGATCGCAGTACGCCGCGCGCGCTTCGCCGCCTGGGCCAGCGCCGGCTGCTGGACGAATCCGACGTGAGCGCGCTTCGCTCGGCCTGGGAGCTGCTGCGCCGTACCGAGCACGCGCTGCAATACCAGGAAGACGCCCAGACACACTGGCTCTCGGACGCGCCGGAGCAGCATGCCGCCATTGCCGCGATGCTGGGAATGGGCCATGCCGAATTCGACGAGCGCCTGAACGAGGCCCGCGAAAACGTGTCGCGGGTGTTCGACGAGCTGCTGGCTCCCTCGCGCCGGGCCGTGCTGGGCGAGGGACACGATCAAAGCTGCACCACGCCGCCCCCCGCAGGCGAAACCCCTGGGGCAGCGGCACAGCCCCCAGCTGCTCTGCCCCCCGGCACCACTGCCATGCAGCAAGCCTCACCGGCAGCCCTTTCGCCATCGTCCGATTCCCCGTCCGCCGCAGAAGAACGAGGCACGACGGGTTCGGCAGCTTCCGCGGCCTCGGGCAGCACTCAGGACATGCCTGCCAGCGCACTCGCCCCGCAGGGCCAGACGGCATCCGGCAAGCCGGTACATGCAGACACAGTGCCGGACGCCCCCCTCCTGCACGAAACGCAACAACTCTCCTCCCCTTCCGGCCAGAACGAAGAAAGTCAGCGCCGCATCACGGCCATGCGCGAATCACGCGCCTATCGCAAGGCCAGTGACGAAGCCCGGCAGCGCATCGAACAGTTGCTGGAGCAGGCGCTGGGCGTGAAGCCCGGCGTCGGTCAATGCAGTCACGACGAACTGATCGCCCGCCTGTGCGCCTTTCTCGAATCCATTGCCGGCCGTCTCGTCTATCTGGAAATGCTGGCTCAGCACCCCGACGCCTTCGACCACCTGCTGCGGATGATGGCGCAGGCACGCTGGGCCAGCGACTACCTGCGCAGCCACCCGGTGGTCATCGACCAGCTGCTGGACGGGCAATTGATGGAACCGATGGACATGAAACGCTGGACATCGGATCTGCGCGAGCAGATGGCCGCCACCGTGCTGCCCGGCATGATCGACGACGAAGGCCAGCCCGTACCCGACATGGAACGGCAGATGGACGCAATGCGCGAGGCCCATCACGCCGCCGTCTTCAAGCTGCTGGCGCAGGATCTGGAAAAGCGGCTGACGGTGGAGCACCTGAGCGACGAGCTGAGCGCACTGGCCGACAGCGTGCTGCAGATTGCGCTGGAACTGGT
>JAUNHU010000164.1:0-1715 GCA_030523825.1 Lautropia sp.
GCCCCAGCTCAAGCCTCCACCCGCGCATTCCGGATGCGCCGCTCCACATCCATCACATAGATCTGGATCTGCCGGGACACGCTGTCCGGCAGCAACTGGAAACGGCAGCTCACCAGCTGTTGACCACTTTCCTCGCTGGGGGCAATGCGCACCACCTTCAGATCGCAGGGCAGGGGCGCGGCACGGCTGCGCTCCACACGGCAGTGTTGCAACGTCTTGCCCACCTCGGGGCGGGGCAGGCTGTCGGGCCAATAAAAGCACAGGCCGCCAGCCGAAATGTCATGCAGGCGGGCTGCCGTGTCATGCGCCACGTTGTCCGGCCCAATCTGTCGCACCATCACCAGCGCATTGTCATCTTCCGGCGGCGTCACGCGGAAGGCATCACGACGCTGGATGCGCCAGCCGTGGGAAGGAATCGGTGCTTCCAGCACCATGCCCGAGCTTTCGTTGCGTTTCGTCAGCGAATCAACCGGCAACTGGATCTTGACCGACCCGGTAATGCCCACCAGCGTCAGCGGGCTGGATTGCAGGACATGTTCCAGGTTGCCACTGTGGTCATTCACGAAACGCAGGCAGAAATCCAGCGGCTCGATGCGTTCGACGTGCGTCACCAGATGATGGGCGTCATCCTGGTGGTTGTAGATCACCACATTCACCTGCGACGACATCAGCTCGCGCAGCATGGAGCGCACGGCGATGGTTCCTTCCACCCGGAATCGCTCGATACCGTCTTTCTCACCAAGAGGAAGGTATCCGGGCATGCGGCTGTTCAGTTCGGCAGGTTCCTGTGTGAGCATGATGTTCTTTCCTCAGGTCGAGGGCGTAAAGGTGTCGTAGAGAGGAACGGTCTTCATCGGGTGCGGAGAGAGCCACGGCGACAGCCGCTGATAACTGCTGTTGCTCATCTGCCGGATCTTTTCATCAACCCGAAGAATTTCCCGGATCATTGTCACCCGTTTGTGCTCAAGACGTTGACACGCATCTGGATAATCGGCCCGCAGTGTCAGCCAGGCGTTTTCCAGATCGCTGGCGAGGCGGGGCAGAGCCGTGCGCAGCTCGCGCACTTTCGGCCAGTCCTGGCGCTCGATGGCAACGCGAATTTCATCAGCCAGTTCCAGCGCATGCTGGTACTGCGGCGGCAGCACGATGTCTTCGGATTCAGTCATGATCGGCACTCGCGTCAGCCGTAGATTTTCTGGTTCACGACCTGCGGGCGAATCGCACGCCAGGCATCACGCAGCTCCTTCAGCAGGGTCAGCACCTCGTCATACTGTTTCGCGTTGCTGTGCAGGTTGGCCTGCAGCAGGGTGTCGTTCATGTAGTCGTAGAGGCTTGCCAGATTCAGCGAAATCTCGCCCACATCATGATCGAGCGATGCCTTCAGTCCTTCGTCGATGATGCGGATCGCCCGCGAAGTGGCAACGCCGCGGGCCGGAATGTCCCCGTTCTTCAGGGCGAAGCTGGCCTTCATCACGGCGGCAATGGCACCGTCGAACAGCATTTCGATCAGGCGGTGCGGGTCTGTCATGTGAACCGCGCTTTCGATGTCGACGGCGTGGTAGGCTGAAGCAGATGCGTGAAAGGTGCTGGTGAACATGGGTGGTCATCCGGTGATGGTGTCGACCGCGCTGGGGTGTGGGTCGACATGCTGCCATGATTTCCCTGCCGTCAGTCCGCGATGGCAGTGGTGTCTTGTGCTGTTTATCGACGCTTCA
>JAUNHU010000164.1:1815-4587 GCA_030523825.1 Lautropia sp.
GCAGCCACACCGGGCATCCGGCGCGTGGCGCCATCATGCCCGGTGTGACCGCGTCCTCCCGGCCCTGTGTTTGTCGGTGTTTTCCTGCCGCAGGGGCAGGGCAACATCAGCCCAGCAGTGCGGCAATCGACGAGAACGAGTTGGTGATGCCCGTCAGGTTCTTGTCCAGTGTCGAATACTGCTTCATCAGGCGTTCTTCGGTGCGTTCCAGCTTGGTGTTGAGGCGCTCGGTCTGGTCTTCATAGGCTTCCAGCTGGCGACGCAGGGCCGCCGTGGCGCTCGTTACCGCACCTCCAGAGCCCAGGAACCGATCCAGCAGATCATCCAGTTGCCGTGCAATGCCCCCGGTTGCAGAGGAAGCTGCTGCACCCGCAGCGGCGCCTGCAGCAGTGCCTGCAGAACCGGCGGCGCTTGCGGCACCGGGCGTACCACCTCCCGCCGCAGAGCTACCCGTCGTGCCGGTCGTTGCCGTGGCACGGGTGGCCCCCATCTGCTCGTTGCCGGCAAAAATCCGGCGCATGCGATCCGGGTTGTTGATCAGGTCGTCCAGCTTCGCCGACGAGATCGACAGCGAGCCGTCGCGCGCCAGCTGAAAACCGGCCTTCGTCAGGCTGCTGTCATCGTCACCCAGCTGGGCACGCATCAGGCCGCGCAATTGCTGCTGCACGCGCACCACCGTGGCGTTGCCCTGCAGCGTGCCGGCGGTCTTGCTGCCGGGGATGTATTTCGTCTGGTCGTTGATGAGGGAATTGACCTTGTTGTAGGCGTCGATGAACGCCTGCATGTCTTCCTTCAGCGCTTCCTTGTCGTTTGCCACATGCACGGTCACGGGGGCAGGGTCGGCTTTCTTGAGGTCAAGCGTTACGCCCTCGATCATGTCGCTGATCTTGTTGGTGGCGGAAGTTGCCTCCAGACCGTTCAGATCCACCTTGGCATCCCGTGCAATCTGCGTGCGCACGCTGCCATTGCCTGCTCCCTGCGCCGAAATGCTGAAGGCGTCCAGATTGGCGCCGCCGCTGGAAGTGAGCTGGAAGGCATTTTTCGCACCGGTTTCGCGGCTGGTCATCATCAGCCGCGAGCCATTGGCGTCGGTCACGATCGAGGCATTGATGCCGGCGCTGCTGCGGTTGATCGCGTCACGGATATCGGTGAGGGTGGCGCCATCGGCCACCGTGATGTTCACGGCGTTGCGCGTGCCGTCGGCCTGAAAGGCTGTGCCGGTTTCGTCGGTGCTGCCCATCTGGATGCTGATGGTGCCGGCACCAAACTTCACGTCGGAGGCCAGCGCACGGGTGGCAACTGCCTGGCTCTGTGCCAGTTGCTTCACCACCAGCGAATGCGAGCCGGTGGCACCGCCCGAGGTTGCACCGCCGGTCACGGCCACATGGGTGTCGCTGCTGCTCGTGGCCGAAGTCTTGCGCCAGGTGTCGTTCTTCGTCAGCTTCTCGGCTGCCGTCTGCAATTCAGACAGGGCGGACTGCACCGTGCCCCAGGCGGACAGCTTGGTGTTGACGCCTTCCTGCTTCTGGGCAATCTTCTTCAGCGGCTCACGCTCGATCTGCATCAGCTGTGAAACGATGCCATTTACGTCGAGTGCGCCGCCGGCAGCGGTGATGGTGGCCATCTGAACCTCGCGATACGTTTGCACGTAAAAAAAGGGTGTGATGGCCATCTTATCGGCAGATGCCCTGCGTTGTTGAGGCAGGGCCGACCGATGGTGCAAACGCCGGCAACGGCCGGCGACCCGGCTCAGTTGCAGTGCGGGCGATGCTTCTTCAGTTCTTCGGGTGACAGGCCCGAGCCGTCGTGGGTCTGCTCCGACAGCGTGGTGAAGACGATGGTCTTCCACTCCTGCCCCACCAGACGCGGCGCACTGGTGCCCAGGCCCGGCATCAGCGGGCCGTCACCCAGACGCTCGCGCCAGTCTTCCGGGTAATAGTCGGCACCGGCCTCGGCCAGCACCGGGGTGGGGGTCTTGGTGCGCAGCTGCACCGCAATCGACATCGCCTTGATGTCCTTGCGCGGCGGCACCTTCACAAAGTCGAACCAGCCGTGGGCAAAGCGGCCCTTGTCCAGCTTGATGATGCTGTCGGTGGCGGCATCGGGCTTGCCCGAGCCCGTGGCCCCCTTGCCGAAGATGCCGCCCTTGGCCTGCATGCCACTGCCCAGGCTGATCCAGCGCTTCTTCGAGGCCGAGAAATACTGCACCGACATCTCGCCCACTTCCACGATGGCGTCGGATTCGTCGCCCGCCTTGGTGCCCACCACATACCAGGGCATCATCAGCGTCCACTTCTTGGCCGGCACCTTCTTCATCCACGGAAACTGCTCGTTCACCCAGTCGGGCTGCACGTCATGGCCCGGCTTGGCCGACGCCGCCCAGGCTGAGTGCGACCAGGTCCACTCCGGGTTCACCCCGTGGATGTAGCCATCACTCACGAACTGGAAGTCGATCAGCTCCTCGAAGGGCAGGCACAGCGCCTTCGACGGGCCATCCTTCGGGTTGCTGCCCGCGTCCTTGGCCGATGCGGCAGCCGGGGCAGCCTTGGCAGGCGCATCTTTGGTGGCAGCAAGGCCAGACAGCGGAGCGGCCAGCAGGCCGAGAGCGGCCAGCGGAGCGGCCAGCAGGGGAAGCGTTCGTTTCATCTGGGCAGGGGGCGGCACCAAAGCGGCACCGTCTTTTCAGGATGGACAATCGGCTGATGATACCCGCCATGCCCCCTGTCCATGTGTGTACAAATACCTTGTAACCTTGTGTGGATTATCGAAACG
>JAUNHU010000165.1 GCA_030523825.1 Lautropia sp.
GAAACCAACTACGTCACCGCCACGCTGGGCGTCTACCTCAGCGTCTACAACGTGTTCAGCAACCTGCTGGCCATGCTGGGCATCTTCGGCGGCAACGACGAGTAACACCTCCGCTTCCCTCGCCCCGGTTTCGGCCGGGGCCACTGGCCAGTCATTCCTCCGGGGTGACTGGCCTTTTTTTAGCCTTCCCGGTGCCCGCGGATGTGCAGCGGGAAACTGACAAGCCCTTTCCCCAAAAAACCACGAAGCTGCAGAAATAAGCAAGCGAATCGTAACGGCCGCGAGGCTGCTCGCAAGATCTGTTCAAAACGCAATCATTGCTTACAAAGAACTACAAGCAGGATTGGTTAGTTTCCTAAAGTCGAATCGTTGAGCCGGGCTCCCTCTCATGTCGACGAGGCGCCCGGACAATCCGGTTCCGTCCCGCCCCGCCCCTTCATCCGGCGCAATGGGCGCAAACACGGGCCGGCCACCAATTCAGGGGAACCAGCATGCAGAGCAGGACTCGGGGATACATCATCGTGGCGACGGCACTGGCCTTTCTCGCCGCGTGCGGCGGCCAAGCCGACCAGGGCGGCACGCCACAGACACCGGCAGCCTTCAGCCCGGAATCGCAGCCATCCGTGAAAGACGCCGCGAGCGAGGCAGGCACCACTGCCGATTCGGGCACCGTAACCAAGGCCCTCAACCCTGCCCACCTGAACCGGCGCGGCGTGAGTGCCGAGCTGTTCGCCGCCATGCTGCTGCAGGGGGGCGCATCCAGCGCAGCACCGCTCGAACCCGATGCACGCCGCGTGGTCCACGAGATGGCACCCACCGCGCCCACTGTCGATGCCAGTCAGAAGGTCGGCACGGGCGGTGCGCGCACGCATCAGGTCGAAAGTGTTACCGGGATGTGGGGAGGCTGGAACGGCGGCTATTCGAGCAGTATCCTGCATTTCCTGCCCTTCTACGGTGGTGCCGACAATGAAGGGCGCTTCACCCGGATCAGCGCCACGCTGCCGGTCGATGTGAACCCCGTCAGCCACACCAGCGCAGCCTCCGCCGACGGTGGCGTCGATCTCTCGCCGCTGGCAAACCTTGCGGGTGGCACGCGCATCCTCTCGCTCGATGCGCCGGCCACGGTCGAGAGCCTGGCCATCGTCGTGCCGAAGGTCGACCTGTTTGGCCCGCAGGCTTTCGGAGATCGACAGGAGGCCCACAGCACCACGCTGACCCCGCAGCTTCCCGGCACGGTGCGCCGCGGTCAGCCCATCGGCTATCAGAACGTGGTGCAGAGCTGGGTCGGCGAGAACAATGCCCGGGCACACCTGGTGGTGCTGCCCGACAACGGCTACGACCGGGCGCGTCTCTGCCTGCACACGGTCGTGCCTGCCGCAAGCCGTACCAGCTGCACGATCTGGCAGGTACCGGCCAACTGGCGCCCCGGCACCCCGATCACCTATCGGGGCCACTACATCACCGACAATCGCGCACTCAGTGGCCAGAGTGGCCAGCGACGCTGGCAGACCCTGCCACCCGCACCGGCCATCCATTCGCCCGTGCTGGCCTCCGGCGGCAATCGCACTGCCGCGCCCGCCATCAGCGACACCGGCATCAACGGCGATGTACTGGCCACCATGCTGACCCAGGCAACCCCCTCGGTCAGCGGCTGGTCCTGGAGCTCACCCGGACTGGAGGGTGAACGCCTGACTGCACCGAGCCCGATGGGGCACCAGGGGCCGGTTCATCGCTCGATGGAGAGCGGACAGACCCCCCGCTTCCAGGCGCCGGACAACACGCCGGCCTTCCATCGCTCGATCTGGCTGAGGCATTACAACAGGCTGATCATGGAGCCCTGGCTGCCGTTCCTGGCTCATCGGGACATCTGGTTCACGCTGCATCTGACGGCCAACCTCGGTCATTTCTCCCGGGATGGCGAAGGCAAGGTCTCGGGATTCTCGCTGGCCAACCTGCAGCAGACCCGCACAGGCACGCCAATCCTCTCGCTGGCGCACAACGCCAGCGTGGATATCGGCTATCCGGTTCAGAGCAACTCTGATCGTGGCAACGGTGGCAACATCCTCGCCCTGGGGCCCACCACCAGCCGACAGCTTCAGAAGGGCATGGCCATCGGTTTTGACGATGTCGTGCAACGCTGGCAGACGCTCGATGGCACGCGCCTGACCCTCAACGTGCTGCGCGGCCTCCAGGCTCGCCAGGCCCAGGTCTGCCTGACACTGGAACATGCCGACAGCATCGGCCGTCGCAGCTGCACGGTCTGGGAAGTGCCGCAGAACTGGACCATCGGCCATCCGCTCACCTATCTGGGCGCCCACATCAGCGATGTGCGCAAGCACATCGACCCGGATGGTGATCCCGCAAACCTCTACTGGATGGGCACACCGCAGTAAGCCACGCCGCTGTCTGCCGTGATGCGCAGCCTGCCGTATCTTTTCGTCAGGCTGCGCCATCGGGCTCTGCTTCCCCGGCCTCATCCACCCGCTTCCGGCGGGATGCCGGTTACAGGCAAGATCGACGCAAAGCCTGTGCAAGCCCCGGTGGCGCTGCAGCGGTGCCAGCCAGCCCCGGGGCTCAGGCGCCGGATTCCAGCACCGCGATCGACTCGACGTGTGCGGTGTGCGGAAACATGTTGGCCACGCCCGCCATCGGCAGCTTCCATCCACCCTCGTGCACCATGATGCCGATGTCACGCGCCAGCGTGGCCGGATTGCAGGACACATACACCAGCCGTTTTGGTCGCGCATCCTGCGGCAGCGCCGCCAGCACCCGCGCCACCGCCAGCGCCCCGTCACGCGGCGGGTCGATCAGCAGCTTGTCGACCCTGCCCAGCGCCCGCCAGGCCACGTCATCGAACTCGAACAGGTTGGCAACCTGAAAGCGCACGCCATTTGCGCCGGGCGGGGCCTTCAGCACGGCCCGGTTCAATTCGGCGTTCTCGCGGGCGCGTTTCACCAGCGCATCCACGCCCTCCACCCCGATCACTTCGCGCGCCTGCGTGGCCAGCGGCAAGGTGAAATTGCCCAGGCCGCAGAACAGATCGACGACGCGCTCGTCTTCCCGGGCATCGAGAAGTTTCAGCGCACGTGACAGCAGCACGCGATTCACGCCCGCATTCACCTGAGTGAACTCGGTGGGCGCAAAGGGAATGCGCACCCCGAACTCGGGTAGCTCATAGGCCAGGGCCGAGCGTCCCTCGCGGTTACCCTGGGCATCACAGAGCAGCTCGATCGAATCCGGCCCACGCGCCTGCAACCAGATCTCGGCCGCGTGAGTGCGGCCGAATTCCACCAGACGGCGGATGTCGGCCTTCGATGGCGGCAGCAGTGCGCGAAACACCAGCGCGAGCGGATGGTGGGGCGGGCTTGCGCAATCGCCCACGGCCACCTCCACCTGCGGCATGCGGTTGCGAATGCTGAGCGCTGCCACCAGTTCGTGCAGGGGGGCGAGCAGATCGGACACCTGTCGGGGCAAGACCGGACAGTGATCCAGGTCGGCCACATAACTGGACTTCTTCTCGTGAAACCCCAGCAGGATGCCGCCTTTTGTGGGCACATCGCGCACCGTCAGGCGCGCGCGAAACCTGTAGCCCCACGACGCCCCCTGAATCGGGCGCAGCACCTGCCCCGGGCGTACACGGGCCAGATGCCAGAGGGTGTCTTCGAGCACGCGCTGCTTGTAGGCCACCTGCGCGGGCACGTCGGCATGTTGCAGGTTGCAGCCACCACACACACCATAATGCCGGCAGCGCGGTGCAACCCGCGACGGATTGGCCTCCAGCACGCGCAGCACCTCGGCCACCTCGAAACGCGGCTTGGAGCGGGAAAGCCGGGCCTCCACATGCTCGCCGGGCAGGCCACCGTGCACGAACACCACCTTGCCATCCCGATGGGCAATGCCCTGTCCTTCCAGATCGACCGATTCGATCCGGTAACACACCGGATCTGCCGGCACAGGTGTCTTTGGCTGTCTCACGAAAACATCGGCCGATCGAGTCGGCATTCACATTCAATCAGACGGGATGACCGGTGCAGCACGCCCGTATCAGCCCACGAGGGCAACCGTGTAGCGCAGCACTACAGGGCTCGACCTTCACGACCACCGGCCTGGCAATTGCACAGATCCGCACGAAAAAATGGCCCGTCATCAGGGACGGGCCGGATCAGAAGCGGCAGAGCATCATCCGGCACAGGCATGTCATGCCGGCGATGACGCCAACTGCCTTCAAGACCGCGGAGGAAGTACCTTGGCCGGATCGACCGGCTTGCCGCCCTGGCGCACCTCGAAGTAGACACCGGGCCGGTTGTTGCCCGATTCACCCACTTCGCCCACCTTCTGGCCACGCTTCACCTGCTGGCCTTCCTTCACCGACAGGCTGCGATGGTGGGCATAGACAGTCAGCATCTCATTGCTGTGCTTGAGGATGACCAGATTGCCAAATCCGCGCGGGCCGGTACCACTGAAGATGACCCGGCCATCGGCCGC
>JAUNHU010000166.1 GCA_030523825.1 Lautropia sp.
TGACCGCTGGCCGAGGGCAGATCCACCGCCAGCTCGCGATAGCGGTTGTAGGTGGTCGTCACCATCAGGAAGATGAGGATGACCAGCAGCAGGTCGATCAGCGGGATGAAGTTGATGTCCGGCTCTTCACGCCGGATTGCGCGGCGGAAGTTCAATGCCGGCCTCCCATGCCCTTGATGACATCGACCAGACGCAGCGACTGCTGTTCCATCTCGACCAGGAAGTCGTCCACGCGGGCGCGGAAGCTGCGGTAGGCGAGCAGGGCCGGAATGGCCACGCCGATGCCGAAGGCGGTGTTGTAGAGTGCGATCGAGATGCCGTGTGCCAGCTTCTGCGGGTCATTGCCGCCGGGCGACTGCGAACCGAAGATCTCGATCATGCCGATGACGGTGCCGAACAGGCCCAGCAGCGGCGCGACGGTGGCGAGCGTGCCCAGCGTGGGCAGGAAGCGCTCCAGCTCGTGCGCCACGGCACGGCCACTTTCCTCCATCGCGTCCTTGATCATCTCGCGGGACTCGAATTCATGACGAAGACCGTTTGCCAGCACGCGGCCCAGCGCGGAAGAGCGCTCGACCCGGCCGAGCATCTCGGCGTTCAGTTGGCGGTTGCGATGCAGTGTCACCACCTCCTCCAGCATGCCGGGCGGAATGATCTTGCGGCGTTGCAGGGTGAGGGAGCGCTCGACGATCAGGGCGACCGTGGCGATGGAGGCGATGATCAGAAACCAGATGGGCCAGCCTGCGGCCTGAATGATGGAAAACAAGGGAAACACTCCGAACGAGGTCAAAAAACCTTCGCGGTGGTACGCGACTGCCACGAATTGTCGGTTTTTTTGACCGGGCTCGGCAAGTGTGTCACGGGGGCACGAAAGGCGCTGCCACGACCCTTCTCCGTCTGTGGATGAGTCTGTGGACAAGTCTGTAGATATCCCCGCCTGGTGGTGTAATTACACGCTTTTCTGGCCGAACGGTTTCTTGGGGGAAGGCTGCGCGAACCCGGAAAATTCTTATAATTCAGTCACTTGACAAGAGGTGGTGTGCTTTTCGGTTTTCCGACGACTGGTAGCTTCCTTTATACGAACTGTCGAGCACTGTGTGGATAAATGTACCGATGAAACAACAGGACAGCGTTCTTACAGACCTTGGGCAGCCCGTTACCGCGGCGCCCGTTCTGACAGTCGGCCAGCTCAACCGGATGGTCGGCCGTCTGCTTCAGGACACGCTGGGCATCGTGCGTGTCGCGGGTGAGCTGTCCAACGTCACCCGGGCCGCCAGCGGGCACTGGTATTTCACCCTGAAGGAGCAGGGCGCCAGCGTGCGCGCCGTCATGTTCCGGGGTGTGGCCCAGCAGCTTCGCTTCGCCCCGCGTGAGGGCGATCAGGTCGAGGTGCTGGCGCGCGTCTCCCTCTACGAGGCCCGGGGCGACTTCCAGCTTGTCGTAGAACGCATGCAGCGTGCCGGTGAAGGCGATGTCTGGCAGCGCTTTGCCCGGCTGAAGGCCAGGTTTCAGGCCGAGGGGCTGTTCGACCCAGGCCGCAAGCAGCTCGTGCCGCCCGTGGTGAATACCGTCGGCATCATCAGTTCGCTGAAGGCGGCAGCCCTGCGCGACGTGCTCACCACCTTGCGACGGCGGGCTCCGCAACTGCGCGTCATCATCTATCCGGCTGCCGTCCAGGGCCAGCAGGCGCCAGCCGAACTCGTCCGCGCGCTGCACGCCGCCAACCAGCGCCAGGAATGCGATGTGCTGTTGCTGGTGCGCGGCGGGGGCTCCTTTGAAGACCTCGATGCCTTCAACGACGAGGCGCTGGCACGCCAGATCGCGGCAAGCAGCCTGCCCGTGGTCTCGGGCGTGGGACACGAAACCGACTTCACCATCAGCGACTTCGTGGCGGATGTGCGTGCGCCCACGCCCACCGCAGCGGCCGAACTGGTCAGCCCCGACCGCATGGCGGACCTTCGGCGTCTGACCCGGGTGGGGCAGACGCTGCAGCAGGCGATGGCGCGGCGGCTGGGGCTGCTGGGCCAGCGCATCGACGTGGCCGAACGCCTGCTGCGCTCGCCGCGCCAGCAGCTCGATGCACAGCGTCAGCGCGTGGAGCGGGCGCAGCAGCGCCTGATGCAGGGCATGCACCGTCTGCTGGAGCGCCAGCAACAGCGTGAGCAGCGGGTGGCGGCACGCCTGGCACCGCCCGATACCCGGCTTGCCGACACCCGCCTGCAGCAGGCCGGTCGCCGGCTCGCTCAGGCCGCGGCCCGCAGCCTCCAGCGTGCCGAACACCGGCTGTCACTGGCTGAAAACAGCCTGCAGCTCATCAGCCCGCTGGCCGTGCTCGGGCGTGGCTACGCCATCGTTCACCAGCAGGATGGCGGGGTGCTCACCTCGGCTCATGCCGCCAGCACCGGAGAGCAGCTCGACATCCGCCTGCATGACGGCAGCCTGCAGGCCAGGGTGGAACCCCCACACGATGATGATCGCCTGTCGGCGGACGCTGGCAAACGCTGACCGCGCCGTTTCCACGGAACGGAGGCGCCCTGCGGAGGCCGACACATGTTCCGTGACATAAGTTACTGTTTTATCGTTAATTTGCGGGCTTTGCCAAGGGTTCCAGCCGAAATATGCGAACATGAACCCTCACAACGAACCTCCATAGGACTCAACATCATGGAATTCATCCAAATGTGCGTCACGGGCCTCATCGTCGGCCTGCTTGCCCGCGCCATCATGCCTGGCACCCAGTCGCATGGCTGGATCATGACCATCATCCTGGGTATCGCCGGTGCTGCCGTTGCCAACTTCGTCGGTGGTGCAATGGGCTGGTACACCATGGGCCAGACGGCAGGCTGGATCGCCTCGGTTCTCGGCGCCATCCTCGTGCTGTTCATCTACGGCCTGTTGCGCGGCAAGAAGGGCTGACAGGCAGGCCGGCCAGCGCCCTCCAGAGGGCTCTCGGCCAGGCCATGAAGCAGAAGCCTGGGTGTTGAGGCTTCTGCTTCCATGCCGCAGGGGCAGGGTTCTTCGCCATCGAAGACCCTGCCCCTGTTTTTTGGCTGTTCAGCGGCTGGCCGCCTGCGGCAGCGGGGGCAGGCCCTGCACCTCGGCACCCACGGCCAGATTTCGTGCCGCAAACCAGCCCTGGTTCATCTCCAGCGCCATTCGCACCGGCGTGCGCGGGCAATGGTGGTTCTGGTCGTCCTTCGCCTTCATCTCGGCAATGTCCACGATCCGGCCCGCGTCGTCGATGAAGGCAATCGCCAGCGGAATGAGCGTGTTCTTCATCCAGAAGCAATACTGCCCCGGCTGCTCGAACACGAACAGCATGCCGTGATCTGCGGGCATGCTGGTGCGAAACATCAGCCCTTGCGAGCGCTCGCCCTCCGTGTCGGCCACCTCGGCCTGAATCACGTGCGGGCCGATCTTCAGGGGCGTGACCGGAAGCTGCTGGGGAGTCTGGGCCTGCACAATGCCGGCCGATGCCAGCCCCAGCGCCAGAAAACCGGCCAAAAGGGGCAGGCGAGAGAACGGGTTCATAGTGTTTTCCCTTATGAAGGGCCGGCGCGAGCCCACGCCTGCGGGTTCAGCGCGCAGCCTTTGGCATAATTTACTCTTTCCGCGCGGCGGTCGCAGCCCCCTGGGTGGCAGCCGTCGTGCCATCGCAGGTCGTCGTTCCCGGTCCGATCCCGGCGCGCTGCCTTCTTGCATCACCCGGTCACGCACCAACACACAAAGGTCCAACAGCACATGTACAAACACATCAAGGTTCCCAGTGAAGGCCAGAAAATCACCGTAAACCAGGATTTCTCCCTGAATGTGCCGGACAATCCCATCGTTCCCTACATCGAGGGCGATGGCACGGGCTTCGACATCACGCCCGTGATGCTGAAGGTGGTGGACGCCGCCGTGGCCAAATCCTATGGCGGCAAGCGCAAGATTCACTGGATGGAAGTCTACGCCGGTGAAAAATCCACCAAGGTCTACGGTCCCGACGTGTGGCTGCCCGAAGAAACCCTCGACGTACTGCGTGAATACGTCGTCTCCATCAAGGGCCCGCTCACCACGCCGGTTGGCGGCGGCATCCGCTCGCTCAACGTCGCCCTGCGTCAGGAACTCGACCTCTACGTCTGCCTGCGCCCCATCCAGTATTTCGACGGCGTGCCCTCGCCGGTGAAAGAGCCGCACAAGACCGACATGGTCATCTTCCGCGAGAACTCCGAAGACATCTACGCCGGCATCGAGTACGAAGCACAGTCCGACAAGGCGAAGAAGCTCATCGACTTCCTCATCAAGGAACTCGGCGTCAACAAGATCCGCTTCCCCGAAACCTCGGGCATCGGCGTCAAGCCCGTCTCGCGCGAAGGCACCGAGCGTCTGGTGCGCAAGGCCATCCAGTACGCCATCGACAACGACAAGCCTTCCGTCACCCTGGTGCACAAGGGCAACATCATGAAGTTCACCGAAGGTGGCTTCC
>JAUNHU010000028.1 GCA_030523825.1 Lautropia sp.
CGTGGTGGAGGCTCCGCGTCGTGGCCGCAAGCCGAAGGCAGAAGCTGCGGTCGAGGTGAAAGCCCCCGCACGCCGTGGTCGCAAGCCGAAGGCAGAAGCTGCGGTTGAGGTGAAAGCGCCTGCACGTCGCGGTCGCAAGCCGAAGACCCTGGCTGATGCTGCGCCGGCTCAGGCTGCCTGGCCCTTCCCGGTGGGCAAGCGCCCCTGAGTGTGCCTGAGAGCACCCGTCTGCCTGATACGAGGCGGGTGGGTGCCCTGCATCATGGATGAAAGAACAGCCGCCCTGTGCGGCTGTTCTGGTTTCTGGCGTCAGGAAATCCTGACCGATTCAAGCAGAAAGCCCTTTTCGGGTATTGTCAGTATCTTTGCCGCGGGTCATGGGGTGTGCCATTGCGCGCATTCATCTGGCTGCGCGGCTGTTCAGAGGATTTCAAGGGGTTTGGGATGCAGATGATTGTGTGGTTGCTGGTGGAGACGCTGGCTTCGCTGATGGCAAGCGTGTGCCTGTTGCGGGCCTGGGCGTGGACGATGCGCATTTCCGGGTTGAGCAACCCCATCGTGAATTTCAGTCAGGTGCTCAGTCGCTGGCTGGTGACACCCATCAGCAAGGTCATCAAGCCTACCTCCAAGGTCGACTGGCCCAGTCTGGTTGCAGCGCTTTTGCTGGCCCTGCTGACAGCGCTGGTGGCTTACGGACTCAGCCTTTTCGGTTTCAGTCCGGCGTTCACGCCGGTGCTGGCGGTGCTGTGGCTGATTCGTTGGGCGCTCTATCTGGCGATGATGCTGATTATCGGATCTGCCATTCTGTCGCTCATCAACCCGCAGGCTCCGCTGGCCTGGCCGCTGAATTCCCTGGTGCTGCCGCTCCTGCGTCCGCTGCGTCGCATCGTGCCGCTGGTGGGTGGTTTCGATCTGTCACCGCTGGCTGCCATCCTGCTGATTCAGATCCTGGTGATCCTGCTCGACCCCACGGTGGTGCTGGGCTTGCTGGGCAACCTGTAGGCCGCCGGCGTTTCGTCCGGGGGCGGGCTTCGTTCCTGGATGACAGAATGAGCTGGTTCCGGGATAAAAAAATCCCCACGAGACGGATGGCCTCGTGGGGACGGGGTGAGAAATGACTTGAGGACTCCGCAGAAGGCTTCAAGTCGGGTGAAGCGATCCGGCCTTCGGGCCGTTGTTCAATCCTGCGTTTCTTCGCTGGTTTCCAGTGCTTCCAGCAGCAGCTTCAGCGCATCGTTGATCTGCTTCTGCTTGCTTGCAGCAAGCGGTTCCAGCACGGTTTCGTTGTGCTTCACATAGGCTGTCAGCGCTTTTTCGACCAGCGTGCGCCCTTTGGGTGTGAGCTTGACGAGCATGCTGCGGGCGTCGTTCTGGTTGGCCTGGCGACTGATGAGCCCCTGATCTTCCAGCTTGCGCAGCCGGGTGGTCATGGTGCCCGAAGTCACCATCAGCGCCGAGAACAGTGCCGTGGGAGACATGCAGTAGGGGCTGCCGGCACGGCGCAGGGTGGCCAGCACGTCGAAGGCCCAGGGGCTGATGCCGAAGGGAGCGAACACGGGGTCCAGTTGCGGGGCAACCAGTTGCTGGCACCGCTTCAGCCTTTCGAGGATGGCGGTGTTTTCTGCGCCGAGTTTTGGCATTTCCTGCTGCCATTGCTCCAGATGGGCATCAATGGCGTCTTGCTTGCGTTTCATGATGTTCTGTCTTCAAGTCAAGGAAGTGGCCGGACAGCAGGTGCCCGGTCACCTCTATTGTGCTCCTGTCGGCGAGGCGCTGCAGGATATGCGGCAGGATTTGTGCATTCAGTCCCCGAAAACGGGGTGCACGTGTCTCTTGATCTGATCGAAGTCAAAGCGTCTGGCCAAATGCAGCCTTGAAGCGGCTGGCAATGGCGTCGCGGCCGGGCTTGTGATTCTGCGGACCAGCCGATTCGATCTTGATGGCGCCCATGACGCTGCCCAGCTGGGCCGACTTCACCCAGTCCCAGCCCTGCGTGAGACCGTAAAGCAGACCGGCACGGTAGGCATCGCCGCAGCCGGTGGGGTCGACGGCTTTCGAGATGCTGATCGGGGCGATGGTCTCGACCTTGCCGTTCTGGTAGAGGCGCGAGCCGTCACCGCCCAGCGTCACGATCATCGTGCCGGCTGCCTTCGCCAGTTCTTCCTCGCTCCAGCCGGTCTTGTTGCACAGCAGGCCGAACTCGTAGTCGTTGACGGTGAGTGCCGTGGCGGCTTCCACCATCGGCTTCAGTTCGTTGCCGCTGAAGATGGGCATGGCCTGGCCCGGATCGAAGATGAAGGGAATCTTGCCGGCAGTGAACTGCTGGACGTGTTCGAGCATGGCCGTCTTGCCGTTGGGCGAGACGATGCCCCAGGCCACTTCGCTTGCCGGGAAGGCATCGACGCGGGCGCGGTGGGCTTCGTTCATGGCACCGGGGTGGAAGGCGGCAAACTGGTTGGCCGACAGGTCGGTGGTGATGAAGGCCTGGGGGGTGTAGAACTCGGGCAGCACGTGCAGCTGGCGGGTGTCGATGCCCTGTTGCTTCAGTTGCTCGGCATACTGGCGGCCGTCTTCGCCGACAGCGGCGAGGATGGCGGGCTTGCCGCCGAGCAGGGCCAGGTTGTAGGCGATGTTGGCTGCGCAACCGCCGGCATCACGTTTGAGCTGCGGGGTGAGCAGTGAGATGTTGATCTGGTGGACGCGCTCGGGAAGGATGTGATCCTTGAAGTGGCCATCGAACACCATGATGTTGTCGAAGGCGACCGAGCCGCTGATGAGTACGTGTTGTGTCATGAGTAATCCGGAAAGGAAACAGGGGGCTGAAATGGGCAAACGGCCGGGGCGTTGCCCGGCCGTTTGCGGTGTGCGGGAGTTGTTTCAGGGGTAGAACAGCGAGACCGAATAGCCTGCCAGGTTCACGTCGTCGGTTTCCAGCAGCAGGTCGAGCGGCTGCTCGCTGTTGGCCGGGATGCCGGTGGTCTGGTCGACCATGCTGGGCAGATACTGGCCCGGCAGCAGCACCTTGCGCACGAGGAGGGCATTGGAGGGCCCGGTGAGGGTAAGCTCCATTGCCGGCCAGCGGGTGGCCACGGTGCCGCGGTTGCGCAGGATGGCGGTCATCCGTGTCTGGTTGGCCTGCCGGGTGGCCCGCAGTTCGAAGGATTCGATCGAGAGCGAGGCGAGGCTCATCGGCGGCTCGATGGTCTTGCCGGTGAGGGTGGCGGCTGCAGCGATGACGGGGCGCAGGACGGGGACGTGGGCGACGATCTCGTTGCGGAAGATGGCGAGGATCTGGATGAGGGCCACGATGGCCAGCACGATGGAGATCCAGCGATGGCGACCAGGGGCCAGCCAACGCTTGAACCAGGCGATGGCCGAAGCGCGGCCTCTCGCTTCACTGCTGCCTGAACTGCGGCGATGGCGGCGGGACTCGTGTTCTGCTCCGTGCCCGTCGGTGCCGGCTTCGGTGTGTGGCTTCTGCTGACGCCAGATCTTGTTCGCCTCGCTGATGAGCTTGCTGGTGGCGACGGTGTCGTCATCTTCGGGCAGCGAGGTGACGGAGCCGTGGCGGAGCGATTCGGGAAGCTGCACGTCGTCCTGCGTGCCTCCTTCGCCGTCGGCCATGAAGAACATGGTCTTCAGGCCTTCGTCGTCATCGTGTGATGGCGCAGGCGTGGCCACCGGCTGTTCGGTGTCACGGGCTGCCCGGGGTTGGGCTGTCTGCGGGACAGGCTGTGGCGCGGCGGGCGAGGTGGTCGGACGTGGCGCAGCTGCCGGAGCCGCCACTGGTGCCGGGTGGGCGTCGATGGCTGGGGGGCTGGCAGCTGCGCCGGGTGACTTGGCCCTCGGGTCGATGGCCGTCTGGGTGGATGTGTCGGGCGCGGGCTGCGTGTCGGCCAGTGGCAGGGACGGTGGTGAGTCTGTGCCGGGTGCGGGGATCTTCTCGGTGCTTTCGTCCTTGTCGACGTAGCGCAGGTGTTCGACGCCGGAGAACACGTGCTGGCAGACACCACAACGGACAAGACCCCGGCGCAGCTTGAGCTGGTCGGGGACGACCTTGAAACTGGTCTTGCACTGCGGGCAGGTGGTTGCGAGCGCCATGTCGCTATCTTATCGTCAGCGGGTGAATGTCTTGGAGGGCTTGCCACTGCGGCATGGAAGCATGGCCACAGAAGAGGGGAACTCGCGCACGGGGCGCTGTCCAGCCCGACAAGATCGCACAGTATGGCTGCCGGTGCAAATGAGCCCGTGCCGGCTGGCGTACCAGCGTCCGGTTTTCCGTCAGGATGGTGGGAGGAACGGGAGGCATCCAGTCGGTCAGGGAAGAGGGGGAATCAGGCGGGCCGGTGGCCGACGAGGCAGGCCCAGCCATCGCGCGTCTGCCAGGTGGAAAGGCTCAGCGCAGGATCATAGCAACTGGCCACTTCGTCGATCTGTCGCTCCAGCACGCCGGAGATGACGATGCGGCCACCGGGGGCCACCAGCGACGACAGCAGCGGGGCGAGCAGCTTCAGCGGGGTGGACAGGATGTTGGCGATGACCAGGTCGGCAGCCGGCGGCATGTCGGCCTCGCCGGTGAATGCCTGGATCTGCACGCGGTTGATGCGGGCGTTTTCCTGGGTGGAGAGCACGGCCTGCGGGTCGATGTCGATGCCGATGACCTCGCGCGCACCCAGCCGGGTGGCCGCAATGGCCAGAATGCCCGAACCGCAGCCGTAGTCGATGACGCGAAGATCCTTCGGATCATGCTCGTCGAGCCATTCGAGGCAGAGCCGCGTGGTGGGGTGGCTGCCGGTGCCGAAGGCGAGGCCGGGGTCGATGATGAGGGCTTCGCGCTGGCTGCCTTCCGCCTCGGCGGCGTGCCAGCTGGGCAGAATCAGCAGTCGCTTGCCGACCGGGATGGGATCGAATTGCGACTGCGTGAGTCGAACCCAGTCCTGATCGTCGACCTGACGGCGGTCTAGTACCTGGGGCACGGGCTGATCGAGCGTTGCGGCGGCATCGCGCAGGATGGCGTCGGCATCATCGTCGGCATCGACGAGCAGCGTGAGGCGGGTGTGGGTCCAGCCAAAGGCCTGGGGGAGCATGCCGGCGCCAATGGTGCCGGCCGGCAGGGGTTCGCCAAAGAGCGGCTGCTCGTCGGGCGAGTCGGCATCGGCGTCTTCTGCCTGCACCGACAGGGCGCCGGCTTCCAGGCAGGCGTCGGCCCAGGCTTCCGCCTGGGCTTTCTCGACGCCGATCGACAGTTCGGTCCAGGATTGGGACATGAAGGGACTCAGGCTTTGCGGCTGGCCAGCAGCTTTTCCAGGTAGTGGATGGAGGTGCCGCCGAGGTTGAACTTGCCGTCATCCATCAGGTCACGGTGCAGCGGAATGTTGGTGTTGATGCCTTCGACCACCATTTCCGACAGCGCGATCCGCATCCGGGCGATGGCCTGTTCGCGGGTGTCGCCATAGCAGATGACCTTGCCGATCATCGAGTCGTAGTGCGGCGGCACGAAGTAGTTGTTGTAGACGTGCGAGTCGACACGGACACCGGGGCCGCCGGGCGTGTGCCAGTTGGTGATGCGGCCGGCGGACGGCGTGAACTTGTACGGGTCTTCGGCGTTGATCCGGCACTCGATGGCATGACCGCGGAAATTCACGTCTTTCTGGGTGATGCTGAGCTTTTCGCCGGCTGCGATCAGGATCTGCTGCTGGACCAGGTCGATGCCTGTGATCATCTCGGTGACGGGATGCTCGACCTGCAGGCGGGTGTTCATCTCGATGAAGAAGAACTCGCCGTTCTCGTAGAGGAACTCGAAGGTGCCGGCGCCACGATAGCCGATGGCCTTGCAGGCGTCGGCGCAGCGGGTGCCGATCTTGTGGATGAGTTCGCGCGGGATGCCCGGTGCCGGTGCTTCCTCGATGATCTTCTGGTGGCGGCGCTGCATCGAGCAGTCACGCTCGCCCAGGTAGATGGCGTTGCCGTGCTCGTCGGCCAGAACCTGGATTTCGACGTGGCGCGGGTTTTCGAGGTAGCGCTCCATGTAGACCGCGCCGTTGTTGAAGGCGGCCTGCGCTTCGCTCTTGGTCATGGCAACCGCATTGAGCAGGGCTGCCTCGCTGTGGACCACGCGCATGCCGCGTCCACCGCCGCCACCCGCGGCCTTGATGATGACCGGGTAGCCCACGCGGCGGGCCGTCTCGATGATCTCGCTGGAGTCGTCGGAGAGGGCGCCGTCAGAGCCGGGCACCACCGGCACGCCAGCCTTCTTCATGGCGTCCTTGGCCGACACCTTGTCGCCCATCAGGCGGATGGAGTCGGGGCGCGGGCCGATGAAGACGAAACCGCTCTTTTCCACGCGCTCGGCGAAGTCGGCATTTTCCGACAGGAAGCCATAACCGGGGTGGATGGCACCGGCGTCGGTGACTTCGGCGGCGCTGATGATGGAGGGGACGTGCAGGTAGCTGTTGCGCGAGGGGGCGGGGCCGATGCAGACGGATTCGTCGGCGAGGCGCACGTACTTGGCATCGGTGTCGGCCTCGGAGTGGACGACGACCGTGCGGATGCCCATTTCACGGCAGGCGCGCTGGATGCGCAGGGCGATTTCGCCCCGGTTGGCGATGAGGATCTTCTCGAACATGATGGTGTCCGTCCGAGTGTCAGTCAATGATGAACAGCGGCTGGCCGTACTCGATCGGCTGGCCATTCTCGACGAGGATCTCGACGATGTTGCCGGCAAATTCCGACTCGATCTCGTTCATCAGCTTCATGGCTTCGATGATGCAGAGCGTGTCGCCAACCTTGACGGCCTTGCCCACTTCGACGAAGGGATCGGCTTCGGGGTTGGGGGCACGGTAGAAGGTGCCGACCATCGGCGATTTCACGGTCTTGCCACGCGGGGCGGCAGGCGCAGCAGCCTGGGCCGGAGCGGCGGGGGCAGCAGCGGCAGCCTGGGCAGCAGCGGGCTGCTGGGCCGGCAGATGCACGACCTGGGCCACCGGAGCGGCGGGCGGCGCGGATTTGACGATGCGGACCCGGCCTTCTGCCTCGGTGATTTCGAGTTCGGAAATGCTGGAATCGGCGACGAGGTCGATCAAGGTTTTGAGTTTGCGCAGATCCATGCTGCTAGTCCCTGGAATGATGCGTGGCCAATCGCGTGGCCGCGAGGTTTCTGGATGAACCGGGGCTGCAACCTTCAGGTGCGGTGCAGAACCGGCGGTTTGATGAACGGCTCAGATCTGCTTCAGTCTGGACAGGGCGTAGTGAAGGGCCGCTTCGTAGCCATAGGCGCCCATGCCGCAGATCACTGCCTCGGCAAGATCCGAAAAATAGGAATGATGCCGGAAAGCCTCGCGTCGGTGTACGTTGGAGAGGTGGACTTCGACGAAGGGCAATTCGGTGGCAGCGAGTGCATCCCGGATGGCCACGCTGGTGTGCGTGTAGGCTGCCGGGTTGATGATGATGAACGCGGTGCCGTCGGTGCGGGCCTGCTGGATGCGGTCGACCAGCGCCCCCTCGTGATTGCTCTGGAAGCTGACGAGGGGCGTCTGGTGCCGGGCCGCGATGTCGGCAAGCCGGCTGTCGATGTCGGACAGGGTGGTGCGACCGTAGACCTCCGGCTCGCGCGTGCCGAGCAGGTTGAGGTTGGGGCCATGCAACACCAGCAGGCCGGACTTATGGGCAGATGCGTTCAAGATCGGGCAATCTCACTGCAATTCGGCGGATTTTAGCACTGAACGCAGCGATTCGATGTTGACTTGCCCGGCGTGGCGCCAATGGATGCGCCCCTGTGCGTCCAGCACCACGGTAAAGGGCATGCCACCGGCTTCGTTGCCCCAGACCTTGGTGAGCGGGATCACCTTGTAGCCCACCGGCAGCAGCGGGAAGGCGATGTCGGGGTTCTTTTCCTGAAAGCGGCTCACGTTCTTCGGCGTGTCGGCTGCCACACCGACAAAGTTCACCGCCTCACCGAACTCCTTGTTCAGGGTGGCCAGATCGGGCATTTCGCGCATGCAGGGCGCACACCAGGTGCCCCAGAAATTCACGACCGAGGGTTTCCCCTTGAGGCCATTCACATCGAAGGGCTTGCCATTGGGAGTCTGCAGATTCAGGCCACCCAGCTGCGGGAGGACGTTCTCGCCGGCGGGCTGCGCGGAACCGCTGCCGGCCGGGCTGGCAGCCGGGTCGCTGGCAGCGCCGGCTGGCAGTGTGCACAGCAGGCCCAGGCCGAGCAGAACCGCAGCAAGCGGCGAGCGGGCAGACGGACGGAAGGGTGTGGCGGCATGTTGCATCGGCGGGCACCTCGGGTGTCAGGGAGTTTCGGTCATCAGGCGGCGAAGCGCGGCCAGATCGCCCCGTTCGCTGCCCTGGGTGCGCTTGAGCGCACCGCGCAGGTCGTCGTGCCGGTAGATGGAGATCATCACCGGGAGCGCGTCGCGGTCGTGAAAGACCAGCGCCGGCACATCTGCGCCCCGGCCGGAAAAATGGGCCACTTCGGCCACGTCGTAATTCACGCCGGCATCCAGCAGCCGGATTTCCAGCTCCTTGCCCTCATCGGTGAAGCACTGGATGTGCAGCGGCGCGTGGGCCGTGACCACACCTTTCCAGGCGGCACCGGCCAGATAGGGGGTGTAATCGGCGAGGCGCTCCAGCCAGACGAGCGCGGCCTCGCGGTAACGCTGCACGCGCGCCGCATGTTGCGGGTCGAACAGGTCGAGATGCTCGCGCAGTGCGCGGTCGATCTCGTCGTTGTCGGGCACCATGCCTGCCGGCACCTTGCCGTCGGGAAAGGCGCGCCGCACGGCCTTCTGCTTGGCGCTCTGGTAGTCGAGCGCACTGTCGATGATCAGGCGGGCAGCCTGATCGGCGATCTCGGCTCGCAGGTCGGCGCGGGCATCGCCCGGCAACAGGGGAGCGGTCAGGTCGGTCATGGGTCTTGGCAGGGCAGCGTGTCTTGTTTCTTGTATGGCCTGAATCAAACGCATGGCAGCTTATGCGAGTTTACTTGGGAACCCCCGTTTGCGCCTGCATGGCCCCGGTTTTGCGGTTGGTTCGCCATCGGGTGAGGCTGCCTGGCGGTGAGGCAGGGCGGGCTGAAGGCATGGTGCGGCTGCTTCTGGCCAACATGGCCGTGGCGGGAGGGGGGCCAGGGCAGGGGGAACCGTTTGGGGAGCCGGGCAGGATGGATGGTGCTGCGGCACGCACGTCGTGCCGTGGGGATGGCGGCATCAGGACAACACCTGATGCGTAAATGGCGACGAATGGTCGGTTGGTAATCAGGGAATGAAGGGCTCCGGCCGGTAAAATGATGAAATGCACATTCATATTCTCGGAATCTGCGGCACCTTCATGGGTGGGGTGGCCGCCATCGCCAAAGAGGCCGGTTTTCGCGTAACCGGCTGCGACACCAATGTCTACCCGCCGATGAGCGACCAGTTGCGGGCGCTCGGCATCGACCTCATCGAGGGCTGGGACACGGCACAGCTCGGGCTGAAACCGGATGTCTTCGTGGTGGGCAACGTGGTGAAGCGCGGCAATCCGCTCATGGAAGCCATCCTCGAACAGGGGCTGCCCTACATCTCCGGCCCGCAGTGGCTGGCTGAGCAGGTGCTGCGTGGCCGCTGGGTGCTGGGTGTGGCCGGCACGCACGGCAAGACCACCACGGCATCGCTGCTCGCCTGGATTCTGGAAGCCAACGGGCTTAAGCCGGGCTTCCTCATCGGCGGCGTGCCGGGCAATTTCCCGGTGTCGGCGCGGCTGGGCAAGGGGCGTCACTTCGTCATCGAGGCCGACGAATACGACACGGCCTTCTTCGACAAGCGCTCGAAGTTCGTGCATTACGGCCCGCGCACCGCCATCCTCAACAACCTCGAATACGATCACGCCGACATCTTCCCCGACCTGGCCGCCATCGAGACGCAGTTTCACCATCTGGTGCGCACCGTGCCGGGGTCTGGCCGCATCATCTGGCCGGCCGACTCTGCTGCGCTTCAGCGCGTGCTGGCCCGCGGCTGCTGGAGCACCACCGAGCTGCTGGGCGAGAAGGGCGGCGTGACTGAAGACACAGCGGCTCCAGCCTCCGTAGCGAATCCGGGCACTGGAAGCGTGCGGGCAGACTCGCCCCGCTGGCATGCCGCCGACGTGAAGGAACAAAGCGATGCCACTGTCTTCACCCTGAAGCGGGGTGATGCCGTGGTCGGCGAGGTGCGCCTGCCGCTGGCCGGTGAGCACAATCGGGCCAATGCCATTGCCGCCATCGTCGCGGCCGAGCATGCGGGCGTGCCGCCTGCCGATGCCATCGCGGCGCTGGCCCGCTTTCACGGCGTGAAGCGCCGGCTGGAAGTGCGCGGCACCGTGCGTGGCGTCACCGTCATCGACGACTTTGCTCACCACCCCACGGCCATTGCCACCACCATCGCCGGCCTGCGGGCGCGGATGAATGCCGCGCAGCAGGGCGGGGCTGCCCCGCAGGGCAGGCTGCTGGCGGTGCTGGAGCCCCGTTCCAACACCATGCGCGCCGGTGCCATGAAAGACCAGCTCCCGGCCAGCCTGCAGGGTGCCGACCGGGTGTTCTGCTATGCCGGCGGTGTCGATTGGGACGCGCAGGCGGCCATGTCACCGCTGGGTGACAAGGTTCAGGTATTGCGGGACATGGATGCGCTGGAGGCTGCCATCCTCGCTGAAGCGCGTGCCGGCGATCAGGTGCTGGTGATGAGCAACGGCGGTTTTGGCGGCATTCACAACCGGCTGCTGGCAGGGCTGGAAAAAACGGCGTGAGGGGAGGACGACGCGCATCCCGTCCGGCGATGTCGCGCCCATCGTCCGTTTCAGGCGCTGCACGGTGCCCGCACGGCCTGCCGTCGGGCGGCGTCCGGGTGCCCAGATCTTTCGGAGGGCTGCATCATGAGCAGACTGATCTATCTTCATGGCTTCCGTTCCTCGTCGAAGTCCTTCAAGGCGCAGCTGCTGAAGCAGCGCATGACCGAACTCGGCCTCTCTGATCATTTCGTGGCACCCGACCTCGACGTGTCGCCGGCACAGGCCGTGGCCTCG
Source organism: Lautropia sp. (assembly GCA_030523825.1). Lineage (GTDB taxonomy): Bacteria > Pseudomonadota > Gammaproteobacteria > Burkholderiales > Burkholderiaceae_E > Lautropia. The sequence goes on from JAUNHU010000028.1 coordinate 11,038, forward strand.
GTGGTGAGCGGGTTGCAGCCTACGGTCGATGACGTGCTGGTGGGCAGTTCGCTGGGCGGCTTCTATGCCATCGTGCTGGCCGAATATGCGGGCTGCCACGCCGTGCTGCTGAACCCGGCCGTGAATGCGCCCCGCGACCTGGCCTCGCAGGTGGGCACGCAGCAGGGTTATCACGACAACGTGCCTTTCGAGTTCCTCCCGGGCTACATCGACGAGCTGCGCGCCATGCAGGTGCCGGCCATCACCCGGCCCGAGCGCTATTTCCTGATTGCGGCCGAAGGCGACGAGCTGCTCGATTACCGCGAGATGGTGTCCTTCTGCCACGGCGCACGCCAGCTGGTGCTGCCGGGCAGCGACCACGGCCTGTCGGACTTCGCCGACCACGTCGATGCCGTGCTGAGCTTTGCCGGCATGCTGCCGCGGGTATCGGCCAGCCCGTCTGCAGGCTGACAAGACCCTGCAGGGGGAAGCGTCGCCGTGCGCACGGGGCCGGTGGCAGCACCGCCCGTATAATGGCCGACTGTTCAATCGGTGCAACGGTTTTTTTCAGAATCCGTTGGTATTTGCGCCAGATGCCTTGCAGGCAGATTCCGGGCCGGTCAATACGCTGATCCTGCCCGGAACCTCCCGCAATCCCCGTCGGCCAGGCCCCTTCAGTCCCGATGGCCTGCGCCGGTTCCTCCCGCCCCAGTCCATCCGTTGTCGATGAGTCAAAACCATTTGTTGTTCGAGGATGCCGGTCAATTCAAAACGGGCACCATCCTGCAGGACGCTGGCGCCAGCCTGCAGGTCGAGCTTGCCAGCGGCAAGCGGGTCAAGGTCAAGCAGGGCAACGTCATGTTCCGCTTCGACTCGCCCGGCCCGGCCGACCTGCTGGCCAATGCCCTGCAGGAAGCCGAATCCATCGACATCGACTTCCTTTGGGAATGCGCGCCGCAGGAGGAGTTCGACTACCCGCTGCTGGTGGACGAGTATTACGGCAAGGACGCCACCGCTACCCAGCGGGCCGCCATGCTGCTGCGCCTGCATGGCATGCCGGTGTATTTCTATCGCAAGGGCAGGGGGCGCTATCGCCCGGCCCAGCCCGACACGCTGAAGGCTGCGCTCGCTGCCATCGAGCGCAAGCGCCTGCAGGAAGAAACCATCCAGCAGCTTGCCGGTGAGCTGGCCGAGGGCCGTTTGCCCGATCCCATCCGCGAACATGTCGCCGACCTGCTGGTGGCAGCCGATCGCCAGTCGGTTGCCCATCGCGCCCTGGAAATGGCCTGCCAGCAGACAGGGCTGTCGCCCGAGCGCCTGCTGCTGAAGGTGGGGGCGCTGCCCAGTCCGCGCCAGGTGCACGAAACGCGCTTCCTGCGTTCGCACTTCCCGCATGGCATCGCCTTCCCGGCCGCGCTGGCCCAATTCCAGCCGCCCGACATCGACAGCCTGCCCGAAAGCCCGGCCGAGGCGTTCTCCATCGACGATTCCAGCACCACCGAAATCGACGACTGCCTGTCGGTGCAGTGGCTGGACGACGGCATCGCGCGCGTCGGCATCCACATCGCGGCGCCGGCGCTCGGCATCAAGCCTGGAGATGCCGTCGATCAGGTTGCCCGCGACCGCCTCACCACCGTCTACAGCCCCGGCGAGAAGATCACGATGCTGCCCGAATCGGTGGTGCGCTGCTTCTCACTCGACGAGGGCAACGTCCGCCCGGCGCTCTCGCTCTATCTCGACATCAACGTCGAAACATTGCAGGTGGCCAACGAATTCAGCCAGGTCGACCGCATCCGCGTGGTGCGCAACCTGCGCCATGACGAGCTGGAACCCTTCGACACCGAGGAACAGCTCGAAGCACCGCCTTCTGACGGCAATGACCCGCTGGCCGGGCTGCCCTTTGCCGATGCCTTCCGTCTGCTGTGGCGCTTCACGCTGGCGCTGGGGCTCGAACGCGACAAGGTGCGTGGCCGCCCCGAAATGCGCTCCCGTGTCGACTACACCTTCCGCATCGACGGCGACAGGGTCGAGATCATTCCGCGCCGGCGTGACGCTCCCTTCGACCGCATCGTGGCCGAGATGGCCATCCTCGCCAACTCGCGCTGGGGACGGTTGCTGGCCGATCACGCAGTGTCGGGTCTTTACCGATCACAGACCTTTGGTCGGGTGAAAATGTCGACTCAGCCGGCTGTGCATCAAGGTTTGGGCGTTGCTCAGTACGCTTGGAGCACGTCGCCGTTGCGCCGTTATGTCGATCTGATAAACCAGCTGCAACTGGTTGCAGTCCTCGAAGCCGAAGTACCGCCTTTCACGATGAATGACACATCTCTTTACGCGATTGTGTCGGCTTTTGAGGCACGCTATGGCACGGTGGGCGAATATCAGCAGACAATGGAGCGTTACTGGTGCCTGCGCTGGCTTGGCCAGCAGGAGCAGCGTCGCTTCGAGGCTGTGGGCATTCGCGACGAGACGGTGCGTCTGGCTGATGCACCCCTGTATTTCCAGGTCTCGGGGCTGCCGCCTCTTGCCAATGGCCAACCGCTGCTGGTCGATCTGCTCGACTGGGACGAACTGGACCTCACCGTTCAGGCTCGTGCCGTCCGGCTGCTCACCGATCCGAAGGATTCCGATCCGGTCGGAGCAGAGGCAACCACTGACGAGGAGCCGGCTGCGGGGCCATCGATCGAAACGGAGTGATTTCTTCCTATGGCCGCTGCTGCGCAATGGTCGCGTGTTTTCAGCCGGACCGACCCGCTCACGGTCGGTCTGGTCGTCTCGCTGGTGCTCCATGCCGGCATGATGGCCGTGCGTTTCACCGCTGCCGACGTTGACCGCTTCCTGCCTGCCGAATCGCAACTGGAAGTGGTGCTGCTCAATGCCTCCACGCGCAACAAGCCGGTCAATGCCGAAGTGCTGGCCCAGGTCGACATGGAAGCCGGCGGCGACCGTGACGAGGGCCGTGCCCGTTCGCCGCTGCCCGTCTCGCCCCAGGCGAAGGATGGCGAAGTGCTGGAACAGCAGCAGGCGCGCATGCAGCAGCTCGAAGCCGAGCAGCAGCGCCTGCTCGCCCTCAACAACCAGAACGCCCGTGCCGCCCAGACCGAGCCGCAGCAGAACCAGTCGGCCAATGGTGAGCACGAAGAACTGCAGCGCCAGATCCAGCGCATGCAGGCGCAGATCGACCGCCAGCTCGAAGACTACGCCAAGCGGCCCAAGCGCCTCACCTACGGCGTGAACGCCACCGGCGTCAACTACGCCCGCTACGTCAGCTCGTGGGCTGACCGCATCGAGCAGATCGGCACCGAACGCTTCCCCGAAGAAGCGCGCGGCAAGATGTACGACTCGCTCACCGTCACCGTCGAACTCGACAAGTTCGGCAACGTCGTCGACGTGCTGGTCAACAAGAAATCGAAATTCGAGGCCCTGAACCGCGTCGTGCGCGAAGTGGTGCTGGCCGGCGCCCCCTACGACCCGTTCACCGCCGAGATGCGCAAGGATGGCGACATCCTGCAGATCGTCCGCACCTGGACCTTCACCAACGACAGCCTGCGCACCGGCGCCGTGAAGAAGGGCGGCTGATTGCTGCAAGCCTGGTAAGGAAGTAAGATTTCCTTGATGAAAGGAGGTTGCCCATGCTTGCCAAGCTGACATCGAAAAACCAGATCACGCTCCCCAAGGCGGTCGTGTCGGCCGTGGATGCGGCAGAGTATTTCGAGGTTGTTGCCGAGAACGGCCGCATCGTGCTGACGCCGGTTCGTGTACAACGGGCGCAGGCAGTTCGGGACAAGCTCGAACAGATGGGGATCACCGAGCAGGATCTGGAGGATGCGGTCGCCTGGGCGCGCCAATGATGCGCGTCGTTCTCGATACCAATGTCGTGCTGTCGGCGTTGTTGTTCACCTCTGGCCGGCTTGCATGGATACGCCGTGCCTGGCAGCACGGGCAATTGCAGCCACTGGTGTGCAGGGAAACCGTCACCGAGCTGCTTCGGGTGCTGTGTTATCCAAAGTTCCGGCTGAGCGCTCAGGCGCGACAGGATCTGCTTGAAGACTTTCTGCCCCATGCAAGCGTGGTTGAACTGCCAACCCCCTGGCCTTCACTACCGCTCTGCCGTGATGCCAAGGATCAGATGTTCCTCGTGCTGGCGCATGAAGGTCTTGCTGATGCGCTGGTGACGGGCGATAGCGATCTGCTCGACATGCGTGACGTGTATCCTGGCCTGATCCTGACACCGGAAGAACTGGCCGAACGCTGCGGCGTTGCCCTGTAATGTGCGGAGCGGAGAGGGCAGGGAGGGCGACTTGTGCTGGATGCAGCTTGCAACGTACCCTTCCACCGTGCGCTTCTCTTGCCACCCGCCAATTTCAAAAGAATCTCGTCTTCAATTCATTGATTTCCCCTTGTTCGCCTTTTCTCCGCCTCGCTTGCCGTAACTGACTCTGGATCTTTTCCATCTCCCGTGACCGACACTGTTTCTCCCCCGTCCGCCGACGCCGACCGCTACCTGGTGGTGGGCAATCCCATTGCTCACAGCCGCTCGCCTGCCATCCACGCCGCCTTTGCCCGGCAGACCGGGCAGAACATCCGCTACGAGCGCAGGCTGATCGACAAGGAGCCCGCCACGGCCTTTGCGGAAGTGATGCGGCATTTCTTCATCGAGGAGGGCGGGCGCGGTGCCAACGTCACCCTGCCGTTCAAGGAGGCCGCCTTTGCGCTGGCTGATGAGCACAGTGACAGGGCGCGACTGGCCGGGGCTGCCAACACCCTCAGCTTCGTCGATGGCCAGGTGCTGGCCGACAACACCGATGGTGCCGGCATCGTCTGGGACATCCAGCGGCAGGGGGTGTCGCTGGAGGGGCGTTCGGTCACGGTGCTGGGGGCGGGCGGCGCTGCGCGCGGGCTGATGTTGTCCCTGTTGCAGGCCGGTGTGCGCCGGCTGGTGGTGGCCAACCGCAACGTGGCGCGTGCCTCCACATTGGCATCCGACCTCAACCCTGCACTGGCAGCGCTGGGCTTCTCCGCAAGCATCGAAGCCGTGGCGCTGGGCGATGCACCGGCAGCCGATGTCGTCATCAATGCCACCTCCGCCGGCCTGCATGCCGAGGGGCTGCAATTGCCGCCCGCGCTCCTCTCCGACTGCCGCTTGGCCTACGATTGCGTTTATGCCGACGAGCCCACGCCCTTCATGCAGCAGGCTGCAGCGGCTCAGGTGCCGGTCGTCAGCGACGGTCTGGGCATGCTGGTGGGGCAGGCCGCCGAGAGTTTCCGCATCTGGCGTGGCGTCATGCCCGATGCCGGGGTCGTGCTGGACGAACTGCGCGCCAGTGTCGGCAACTGATACGCCATTGCCGCTGCAGCCCTCGCCAGCATCCGTAACCCCATCAAACCCGCAGTCCCGATCAACCGGCGGCCGTGTCTGCGGGTGATGCCGCGACAAGGCCGCCAGACCTTGCTCCATCCGCAGGCAGATCGGATTATCCCCGCATCCTTTCACCAGATCGCACACGGCCGGGCGCGATGCGCTAACATCCCCGGCTGGTTCCTTGCAGCCTGTCTGATCGTTTTTCGATCCTGAATGCCGTGCGCCGCTGGCCGCGTTCAGCAGGGCTGATTCTTTCCGGGGCCATTCCCCCGCCCGCCCGACCACAAAGCCGCTTGCTGCCATACGCAGCGTCCGGCATGCCGCAGCATGGCCACAAGCCATGTGTCGCCCTTCCTTCGCCTGGTGCCAGCCCATGACCCAGACCCGAGACCCCGCCGATCAGAAGCCTGCCAACACCAATGCCGCCGGTGAGGTGCCGCTGCGCGGCAGTGCCGTGCCCGCAGCAGACGGGCATGCAGGGGCACCGGGCCATAGGCCGGCCGATGCACAGGGCGGGCCAGATGCAGCAGCAGATGTCACGCAGGGTGCGGACGCGCACGTAAAGGAAAGCGCTGCGGGGCGGACGCAGGGTACCGCAGAGGCAGTAGGAGACACCGGTGCCCCTCGTGCAGACGCGGCAAAACCTGCAGAAAAGGCCAGTCGCGGCGCTGACCTTGCCGACGCCACCGGAGACGTCAGCACGCCGGATGATGCCGCTGCCGATGTGGCAGGCGACGAGGACGAAGACGACGCCGGTCCACAGACCGTGATGCCCCGCGAGGCGGAAGACGACGAGCGTGCGCTCGAAGACGTTCAGGCGCTGATCGAGCAGTACGAGACGCTTCAGGAAGAAGCCCACGGGGATGAGCCCGAGGCACAGGCCGAGCGCGCCCGTGTGGTGGAAGAATGTCTGACCAAGCTGCGCGAGCGCATCGACAGCTTGCACCCGGCCGATGCTGCCTACGTGCTGGAAGCGCTGCCCTCCGATGAGCGTCAGCTCGTCTGGGATCTGGTCAAGCAGGAGGCCGATGGCGCCGTCCTGCTCGAAGTCTCCGAGCCGGTGCGCGAAGCGCTGATCGAATCCATGACCGACGCCGAACTGGTGGCAGCGGTCAAGGATCTTGATGCCGACGACGTGGCCGACCTGGCCGAGCATCTGCCCGAGGCGGTGGTCGAGGAAGTGCAGCGCGATCTCACCCCGGAAGAACGCGAGCAGCTGCGCGCGCTGATGTCCTACCCCGAAGATTCGGTGGGCGCCCGCATGGACTTCGAGTTCGTGCGCGTGCGCGAGGACGTGACGCTGGAAGTGGTGCTGCGCTACATCCGCCGTTTCGACGAGCTGCCACAGCACACCGATCAGGTGTTCGTGGTCGACCGCAACGGCAAGCTGCTCGGAAGTCTTTCCATCGAGCAATTGCTCATCAACGAGCCCGACACCGAAGTGTCGGCCGTGATGCACCGCGACATCCTCACGCTGCCGCCCGATTACGATGCCGGCGACGCCGCGCAGGCGTTCGAGCGCTATGACCTCGTCTCGGCCCCGGTGGTGGATGCCGACGAGAAACTGATTGGTCGCCTTACCGTCGATGAAGTGGTCGACGTGATCCGAGAGGAAGGCGATTCCGAGGCGCTGTCGCAGGCAGGTCTGCGCGAAGGCGAAGACCTTTTCGGCTCGGTCTGGCAATCGGCACGCAACCGCTGGCTGTGGCTGGCCATCAATCTGGTCACGGCCTTCATCGCCTCGCGCGTCATCGGTATCTTCGATGGCACCATCGAGCGGGTGGTGGCTTTGGCTGCGCTGATGCCCATCGTGGCAGGGCTGGCCGGCAACAGCGGCAATCAGACGATGGCGCTGATGATCCGCTCGATTGCGTTGGGGCAAATCAACCGAGGCAACTTTGGCAGCCTGCTGCGCAAGGAACTCACCGTGGCGCTGCTCAATGGCATCGTCTGGGGGGCAGTGGCAGGCGCTGCCTCATGGCTGCTCTATCGTGGTTCGGAGCATGCCGAGCTGCTGGCTGCGGCAATGGGGGTTGCCATCGTGCTGAATCTGCTCATCGGCGCACTGCTGGGCGTGCTGGTGCCCGTCACTCTCGAAAAACTCGGCCGCGATCCCGCCATCGGCTCATCGGTGCTGCTCACCTTCTCCACCGACAGCCTGGGCTTCATGATCTTCCTGGGCCTCGCCACGCTGATGTTCTGACGCTGGACAGACGCCTGGACATTCGCACCGTGGCAGGCGCAAAAGCCTGCAATCTTCATATCCTCGGCTGATTCACCCGCGCGCAAAGGCAGCCGCTTCTGCCACCAGATCCTCGTCAGGGCGCACGCCGGTATACAGCGCAAACTGTTCCAGCGCCTGCAGCACGGCCACCTCGGCGCCGGAAATCACGGTCTTGTTCGCTTCGTGCGCAGCCCGGATCAGCGGTGTTTCCACCGGCAGCGCCACCACGTCGAACACCACCTGCGCCCGATGGATGAGTGCAGCCGGAAAGGACAGATCCTGCGCCTCCGGCCCGCCTGCCATGCCGATGGGTGTCACGTTGACGAGAATGTCTGCCGCTTCCCGCAACGCATCAAGCGACGCCGCATGCGCAAAGCCGTATTGCCGTGCCAGCTTCGGCCCGGTATCGGCATTGCGTGCCACCACGGTCAGCCGGCTGAAACCCTTGTCCCGGAAGGCTGCCACCACCGCTTTTGCCATGCCGCCACTGCCGCGCACCACCACGTGCCGCTGGCGGTCCAGCGCATGCTTGTCGATCAGCATCGCTACCGCGATGTAATCGGTGTTGTAGGCGCGCAGAAAACCCTCGTCATTGACGATGGTGTTCACCGAGTCGATGGCGGCAGCCGACGGCGTGATCTCGTCCAGAAAGGGCATGCAGCTTTCCTTGAAGGGCATCGACACGGCGCAACCGCGAATGCCCAGCGCCCGCACGCCCTTTACGGCATGCTCGATGTCGTCGGTGGTGAACGCCTTGTAGATGTAGTTCAGCCCCAGCTTGCCGTACAGGTAGTTGTGAAAGCGCGTACCGAAATTGCCTGGCCGTCCGGCCAGCGACATGCAGAGCTTCGTGTCCTTGTCGATCATGATGTCTTTCCCGCGACAGAATCCGTTCTTCCTCGTCCATTCTACGGGGGCGTTCACTCAAACGGGACAGGGTGTTCAACGTGGCGGGCGGGCTGCCCCGGCGATGGTGTGCTCGTGGGGTGCCGGCATTCCTTGTCTGGGGCAAGCCACGATTCCCGCAGGCTGCCGTTTTACCTCATGCGGGATATCCTGCCTGGAACCTTCATGCGTCGGGTTTGCGCGCCGGTCATCGGCTGGCTGCATTCGGCGCAGAGGCAGCGGGGTATTTTCAGGCAGTCACCGGGTTAACATGCCTCCTTTTTCGCAGGGAAGGAAAAGCATGGCCGCAGCAGAAGCCGCGCACGGTGCAAGTCAGCTGGTCAGCGTCGTCACGCTGCTGGGAGCCGCCATCGTGGCGGTGCCGTTGTTCAGGAAGCTCGGGCTTGGCTCCGTGCTGGGTTATCTGGCCGGGGGGCTTGCCATTGGCCCCTGGGGGCTGAAACTCTTTTCCGACCCGCAGGCCATCATCCATTTCGCCGAGCTGGGCGTGGTGATGTTCCTGTTCCTGATCGGACTGGAAATGAAGCCCGCACACCTGTGGAGCCTGCGGCGGCAGATTTTCGGGCTGGGCAGCATGCAGGTGGTGGGGTGTGCGGTGCTGCTCACGGTGTCCGGTGTCGTGCTGTTCGATGCGCCCTGGCAGGTGTCTTTCGTCTGCGCCTCGGGTTTCGTGCTCACGTCCACCGCCATCGTCATGCAGGTGCTGAACGAGCGCGGTGACATCTCCTCGCCACGCGGGCAGCGCATGGTCTCCATCCTGCTGTTTGAAGATTTGCTCATTGTGCCGCTGCTGGCTATCGTCACCTTTCTGGCGCCGACCGATCCGGCGCACCCGGTGGCAGCCGAGCCCCTCTGGCAGCGCATTGGCGTTGCCGTTGGTGCCGTGGCGGCATTGGTTGCCGTGGGCGTGTGGTTGCTCAATCCGCTCTTTCGCATGCTGGCCCGCACGCGCGTGCGCGAAATGATGACGGCTGCCGCCCTGTTCGTGGTGCTGGGCGCGGCCGTGCTGATGGAAGCAGGCGGGCTGTCCACTGCGATGGGCGCTTTCGTGGCCGGCGTGCTGCTGTCCGAATCCAGCTTCCGTCACCAGCTCGAAGCCGACATCGAGCCCTTCCGCGGCCTTTTGCTGGGCCTGTTCTTCCTCGGCGTGGGCATGTCGCTCGACCTGGGGCTGATCGCCGCCAACTGGGGCATCATCCTCGCAGGGGTTCTCGTCAGCATGCTGGTGAAGGGCGTGTGCATCTACGGTGTGGCACGTCTGGCGCGCAGCAACCGGGCCGATGCCATCGACCGTGCCGTGCTGATGGCGCAGGGCGGCGAATTTGCCTTCGTGCTGTTTTCGGCGGCTGCCGCGCAGGGCGTCATCAGTGCCAGCGTCAACGCCAACATGACGGCCATCGTCGTGCTGTCGATGGTGCTCACCCCGGTGATGATCGTGCTGCACACCCGCTTCATCGTGCCACGCCTGAAAACCGGCAACGACCGCGAGGCCGATCACATCGAGGAGCAGAAGCCCGTCATCGTCATTGGCATGGGGCGCTTCGGGCAGATCGTGGCCGACCTCCTGCTGATGACCGGCCATTCCACCACCATCATCGACCTCGATCCGGAGAACGTCGAAGGCTGGACCCGTTTCGGCATGAAAACCCATTATGGCGATGCGTCACGGCCCGAAGTGCTGCATACCGCCGGCATCGAAAAGGCCGGGCTGCTGGTGATTGCCATCGACGACCGCGCCAAGACCCTGCAGATTGCCGAATTTGCGCTGCACGCCAATCCGCACATCCGGATCGTGGCCCGGGCCTTCGACCGTACCCATGTCTTCGAGCTGTATCAGGCGGGGGTGAAGGAGGTGGTGCGTGAAACCTTCGATTCGGCCCTGCGCACCGGCAGGCTGGCGCTGGAAAAACTCGGCATGGAGCCCGGTCTTGCCAGGGCGATCAGCGAGATCTATTTCGAGGAAGACCGCCATTCCGTGCGCCTCATGGCCGAAGTCTACGACCCGTCGATGGGGCGTTTCCGCAACAAGAAGATGATCGACATCATGGCGGACAACGACAGCAAGACACGCAGCCGCATCCAGGAGGTGATGGACACCTGGGCGCCCGATGACAGCGTGGTGGATGCCTTGATGGCAAACAAGGATGACGCGGAGGATGCGCAGCCCGACGTGGAGGAGGGCGCCGGGAAGGATGCACCCGCCACAGACGGGAAGCGGGGCGCCTGAAAACCGCGCGGGCAGTTTCGGGTGCCCGCAAAATGCAGAAGCCCCCGGAAGGGGGCTTCGCGCCTGCATGCCGAAGCGCGCAGGGGAATAGGGATGCAGGCCCGTTTCCGGGCAGCGCCCGCGTCCCGAAGCACGCGGGGAAACATGCCGTGTATTTTACAGATCTGCCTGCCAGTCCGACTTGCCGCCGCGCTTTTCCAGCAGGCGAACGCCTTCCATCACCATGCCGCGGTCGATGGCTTTGCACATGTCGTAGATGGTCAGCAGCCCCACCTGCACGGCGGTGAGGGCTTCCATTTCCACGCCGGTGCGGCCGGTGCATTCGGTGCGCACCTCGCAGCGCACGCGGCTGCCGGCGTCGTCCAGTTCAAAATCGGCGCTCACCTTCGAGAGCGCAATCGGGTGGCACAGCGGAATCAGGTCGGCCGTGCGCTTGGACGCCATGATGGCTGCCAGCCGGGCCACGCCCAGCACGTCGCCCTTGGCCGCGCTGCCGCTGCGGATGCGCGCCAGCGTGGCGGGCTGCATGCGAATCCAGCCTTCGGCCACGGCCACCCGCCGGGTTTCCGTCTTGCCGCCAATATCGACCATATGTGCCTGGCCGTGGGCATCGAAGTGCGTCAGATCGTTCATCATGCCATCATAACAAGCTGTTGCTGTCGGCTGCTGTTGCAGGGATGAGGCAGAGGCACCGGGAGCTGGTTCACGGGCGTCGGCAGCGTGCCACGGTCGTCCGCCTGTCGTTTTGCCCGCCGGTGGTGCCTGCACGCACAGGGGAGCTGTCTGCCAGATGCCGTCGGTGTGCGTTGCAGGAAGTGTTTCGATCAGGAAGTCCAATGAAGGTTGCCGGTGTGCCTGCCATGCAGTCGATGAAGGAAACCGCGTTTCCCGCGCAGCGGGGGCGTGTCGTGGTTGATGCCTCTGGTGCGGCCCGAAAGGGGGGAGGGAGCCTGCCGGCTGGGCGAAAGGCGCCAGTCATGCGGGCATTGGCCGCTGCATTGGCCCTGGTGTTTCTGGCACAGCCGCCGGTGGCAACGGCGCAGATGCAGAACCTGCCGGATCTGGGGGCCGCCGATGGCGACACGCTGTCGGGTCAGGCCGAGCGCGAACTGGGCGAATCGGTGATGCGCCAGTTGCGGGTCGATGGCACGGTCTTCGATGACCCCGAATTCAATGATTTCATCAACCGCTTCGGTTCGCGCCTGACGGGCACCTTGCCGGCGCGTGGACGTTCCTTCGAGTTCTTTGCGGTGCGCGATGGCAGCATCAATGCCTTTGCGCTGCCGGGTGGATTCATCGGCGTGCATACCGGATTGCTGGCGGCTGCCGGCAGCGAGTCCGAGCTGGCCAGCGTCATCGGTCACGAAATGGGGCACGTTACCCAGCATCACATTGCCCGCATGCTGCGCAACCAGAAACAGGCCAGCATGCTGGCGATGGCCGGCATGGTGCTGGGCGCGCTGGCCATGCGCTCGAATCCCGATGCGGGCATGGGGGCGATGATGCTGGGCGACAGCGTGGCCACGCGCTCGATCCTGTCCTTCTCCCGTGATGCCGAGCGCGAGGCCGACCGTATCGGCCTGGAAGTGATGCGTGAAGCCGGTTTCAATGTGGAAGGGGCGCCGCTGTTCTTCAACCGCCTGCAGCAGGCGGGCCGTTTCAATGAAGGGGAGGGCAGCACCTACCTGCGTACCCACCCTGTTACCGGTGAACGCATCAACGACCTGAAACTGCGCATCCAGCAGATGAATGTGGCCGGCGTGAAGGCACCGCCCGATTCACTTGAGTTCAAGCTGTTGCGTGCGCGCTCGCGTGTTGTCAGTGCCAATCGCACCGAGGAGCAGAACAGTGCGCAGCAGCACTTCGAGAAGCTGGTCAAATCCGATGGCGGCAAGAAGGACGCCGTGGCCTGGTATGGCCTGGCTGCATCGGCGGAAGCGCGCCGCGACTGGGCTGCGGCGCTGAAGGCCGTGGATCAGGCCGAAGCCCTGCTGGGCAAGCCGCATCCGTATCTGGCACGCCTGCGCACGGCGGCCCTCATCGGTGCCGGCAATCTGGCCGAGGCGCAGAAACAGACCGAGGCCGCACTGAAGGGATTCGGCAACGCGCGCGCGCTCATCCGTCAGCGGGCGCAGGTGCTGAACGCCACCCGTCGCTGGGATGACGCCATTGCGCTGCTGCGCAACGAAACCCGCATCTACCGCAGCGACATCGAGTTGTGGCGTCAGCTGGGCGAAGCCTACCTGGCGAAGGGGGAAAAGGGCATGTCGCATCTGGCGGCGGCCGAGGCTTATCTTTCCCTGAAGCTGTTGCAGCCGGCCATCGAACAGTTGCGCCTCGCCCGCAATGCCGGTGATCTGGACTTCTACAACGGCTCCATCGTCGACGCCAAGCTGAAGGAGGCCGAAGCGGGCTGGTTGCAGCAGCAGAAGGATGCTGGCGCGCCGGTGGACAAGCAGCCGTTGTCCGGTGGCGCCAAAGCTGCCGGGGCCAGGGCGCGCTGAGCCGGCGATACCTCGTTACCGGCGTTTCGGGAAATACATCTCTCTGTGTGTGGAGCGGTACCGGGATACCGTTGGACGGATGCCGTTTGCCGTATGGTTGCATCAGGTTTCATCGTGTGAGCGGTGGCACGTAGGATGGGAGTCATCACGTCGATACCTTCCTTTCCGTCAAGGTGCCGTTCATTGCGCTGGCAAGCATTTGTCCGGCCAGTCACTCACGCGAGAAACACATGCTCATCAAACCCGAATATCGTCTGTTCAACCGTGCGCCGAAAGTGGCGCTTGCTGCCCTGACGCTGGCCGTGCTGAGCGCCTGCGGTGATGGCGCCCTGGAAGGCAAGAATTTCATTTCCGCAGCGCCGGTGAATCCGTCGGCGAACAATGCCGGCGCGGGCACCGGCGCAGGCATGCCGACTGATCCGGCCGCTACGCCATCGACGCCGTCCGCAATCAGCAACGACCCCATGCAGCAAGCTGCAAACAACGCCGCCAATGCCTCCAATACGGGCAATAATGCAGCTTTGAATGCGGCTCAGGCAGAGATGACGCGCATCGCCATCCAGCAGGGGCTGGCCCAGCAGGAAGGCCCCACGCAGAACCACGGCAAGAAAATGCTGGTAGTTGGCCTGGACGCTGCATCGACCGCTTCCGACAACAGCGCCTGGCTTGATGGCGCACGCTTTGCTGGCATGACCGCAGAACAGCGGGAGCAGGCCAAGGCCACTTACGTGTCGCTGACTGGTGCAAACCTTGCCGGCTTCTATGCACAGAGCTGTCCGGTCATTCACGAGGCCAATGATCTGGAAATGTACCGCTGCCTCGCTGGTATCTACTTTGGCAAGAACAAGGACGGCAATCTGTGCTTCACCCGCATTGGTTGGGATGGTCATGTGCAGCATGTGAACGTTGGCAAGATCGTTCGTCCCTTCGCGCTGGGAGTTGCTGCAGCTGGTGCTCCCGAGCCCACGGTTTTCACGCATGCCAGTGGTGGTGGCAATACGATGGTTTATCTGAATGGAACCCACAAGTCGGCAGGTGGTGAGCAGAAAATCGTGTTTAGCTTCGATTCGGGCGCCCAGACGCTCACCATCGATCAGCTGAATACCGATGCCGCGATGGGACCCACGCTGGGGCCTGATATGGAAGACCGCTGCACCATCAACCTGGCCGGCGCGGGCGCCTGATAGGCCGCATTGTCAGAAAAACTGCCCGGCAGAAATTTTCTGCAGGGCAGTCGAGATGAAAATTCCGGCTCTGAGTCGCGCACTCCGGCCGGAATTTTATTTTTTGGCATGCCTCTTTTTCTTCACGGGCTGGGCGTATAGCTCACCCCCATGACGGCCGTGCGCGATTGCTGCCGGAAATTGCGCACGGTGCTGTACTGGCGGTCGGTCAGGTTGTAGATCTCGCCGTAGAGCGAGATGTGCTGATTGACGCGCCAGGCGGTGCGCAGGCTGAGCAGCGCATGGCCGCCCAGCTTGTGGGTGTTGGGCTCGTCGGTGTAATAGCGGTTGTTCCACATCAGGTCGATGCCCACGCTCAGATGGTCATCGAACCCGTAGTCGACGGTGGTTTTCACGGTCTGTTTTGCCACGTTGGGCAGTTCGCGTCCGCTGCGGTCATCGGTGGGGTCGAGCAGGTCGATGTTGGCCTGCACGCGCAGCCCCTGGTTCTGGCCGGGGTTGGAATCATGGCCCAGCGTGAGGGCAAGCCCGCGCACCGTGGCCTGTCCCACGTTGTAGATCACGTAGCTGTCGATGCCGGAGAAATCACCCGCCGCCGTGAGCCGGTCGCGCGTGCGGGTCTGGTGCAGCACTGCCTTGGTGAAAAGATTCTGGCTGGGTTGCCAGTAGATGCCGGCGTCGATGCCGGTGCTTTTCTGCTGGCGCAGGCGGTTGTTGGCGGGTGAGGCGTGGTAGTCGGGAACTTCGGGCAGACGGTATCCGCTGCTGAGGTTGGCCGTCAGCCGGAGGTTGTCTGCCAGGTTGTAGCCATAGCCCAGCGTGTAGCTGAATGTCTTTTTGAAAAGACTGGCGTCGTCCAGCCGCAGGCCCGCGTTGAAGATGTGTTGTGCGTGCTTGCCCTGCATCGACAGGCTGAGGGCGTTGGTGCTGCGGGTGGGGGCATCCAGCGTGGGCGATTCGTAATGTTCTTCCTGCCGCTCGATGCCGATGCGGGCCATCAGTTCGGGCGAGAAGTGGTGGGTATTGCCCAGGGCGTACTGGCGCAGCCGGCTGTTGGTGAAGCGCGCGCTGTCGTTGCGGCGGAAGAAGTCGTAGCTGATGGTGCTCTGGCCGATCTGGGCGTCCAGCTCGTTGGCCGCATCCAGATGGTGTGAGAGTTTCAGGCCGCTCAGTTCCAGGCGTTTCCTGATGTTCTGCACGTTGCTGCCGTCGAAGTCGGCATCGACGGTATTGCGCAGGGCCAGCACGGTGGCGCGCGTGTCGGTGCTCAGGCGCGCATCCAGCCGGCCGGCCAGGTTGTCGCGCTCCCAGCTGTCGTCATCGCTTTCGGCAAAGGGGGCACCGTCTGCGCTCACATTGAAGCCATCGCTGCGTTCGCGTCCGGCTTCGAGGCGAGCCGTCACCACGTCGTTGCCACCCGAGATGCGTCCGCGCAATTGCATGTAGCCGTGTCCGCCGATGCCGGCTTCACCGCTAAGTTGCAATGCGGGGTCTGCCGGGTCGGACAACACCTGAATCACGCCGCTGCTGGCGTTGTTGCCCTGATATCCCGATGCCGGGCCGCGAAGGATTTCGGTGCGGCTGCCGTAGGCCAGCGGCAGCAGCGAGAAATCGGTGCCGCCCGAGGGGCTCACCCGAAAACCATCGACCAGCACCTGGGTGTCCTGTGGTGCTGCGCCACGAATGAACAGCCCGCTTTCCGAGCCGGGCGTGCCACGCGAGAAAACCTGCATGCTGCCCAGTGTCTGGAAGGGCGTGGTGTGATAGAGATTGCGCTGCGCACGCCAGGAGGGTTCCACGATGATGTCGCCGGTGAGCATGTCGATGGGCGTCGGCATGTCGGTGGCGGTATATACCTCGGGCATGTGCTGTTCTGGCGCGGGGCGCGGGTCGGGCATGGACACGGGAGCGGCTGCCACGGGTTTTTCGGCGATGGCCTCGTTGTTCTGGCGCGCCTGTCTTGCGCGAGCCCTGGTGCTGGCCTTGGTGGTCTTGGCGGATTTGCGGGCCTTGGCCTGCTGCGCGGTGTTTTTCTGGCTGGGCTGTGCCAGAAGGGGAGGGGTCAGCCCCAGTGCGGTGACGAGCGCCACCGCGGCCGCCGGTGCGGCATGGCGAGAGAAGGAGCGGGCCATTGTTTTCTCCGTTTCAAGGAATATGCGTGGGGGTTCTGTCGAGGCTCTGGCGGGGACGAACACGTGCATGACATGCTCTGGTGCTGCCCGGCGCAGCGCTGCCTTCTGTCTTCCCGGACGTTGCGGCCAGCAGCTGTGCTGCAGTCTCGTCGCGCCCGGTCATGACGAACCATCTGTGCCAAAAGTGTATCTCATCGTAATTGCATCCATTGTTTGAAACACATTTTTTTCGGGGGCATGGTGGCCGTTCGCGGTGCGTTGACGGATTTTCGGTGTAAATAAAGAAAAAAACTCCGACACGCCGCGATATCATCGGCGTTGTCGGGATGAGGGGCTGAGCGCATGTTTCGGATGAGGCGCGCGCGGGGAGACTGCCTTTTGCTTCACGCTGGCTGCGTTCCGCAAGTTGCTGCCGTGCGCAGGTCGGCCGGGGCTTCCCGTACCATCCATCCGTCATGCAACCGGAGCGAGCCGTTCATCACCAGAGGCTTGTGCCGGTGGGCGGCGATCCTGATGATGGCCTGGCCGAAGGGGTTGCGCTGCTCGGGCTGCGCGACATGATCCGCACTGATATTGATGCTGAAGGGACTGATCCATGCTGCTGTCCAATCTCGAATTCATTCCCGACCGGAAAGTCGTCCGTCATCTGGGGCTGGTGCAGGGCTCCAGCGTGCGCGCCAAGCACATGGGCAAGGACATCATGGCAGGCCTTCGCAACATGGTGGGCGGCGAAATGAAAGCCTATACCGAGCTGCTGAACGAATCGCGCGAGCAGGCCATCGAACGCATGCAGGATCAGGCCCGGCAGCTGGGCGCCAATGCCATTCTCAACATCCGCTTTTCCACGTCGTCGGTGGCGGCCGGTGCTGCCGAGATCTTTGCCTACGGTACGGCGGTGGTGCTGGAATGAGCGCGGAGGGCGATGATGTCTGAGCCGTCTTTCGGGTTGATGCTGGCCCTGGCTTTTCAGTTTGGCTTGCCGTTGCTGTTCCTGGTGGTGGCGTATTTCACCGGCAACTGGTTTGAGCGCAAGCATTACG
>JAUNHU010000167.1 GCA_030523825.1 Lautropia sp.
GTGACGACGCCGGTTGCCCGGCCCTGCGCCCTGGCCAGCAGGGTGATGAACTCCACCGGGCGGCCGTGGTTGTTGACGTTGATGGCGTTCTGGTAGGTCTTGATGCCGGAAGCCATTGCCGTGCCCGAGGCTGCGCTGTCGGTTGCATCGTCATCGAGATATTCATAAGCCTCGATGGAGAAGTCTGGGTCATCGGATTTTCTTGTGTCCCAGGCTTCTTCCGGGTCGTAGTTCACGCGCGAGACATCATCCTTCGTCGGGTTGTCCTCATTGTTCAGCGGAAAGGTGGTCATCGCGTATTTCACGGGGAAACCGGCGTAGGGGGTGCCTTCGCGGCTGCCGTATTGCCAGTAGGCGGCTGCATCCCAGGTGCCCCAGCCGGCGCCGTCGTTGATCATCAGGATGACGTTCCTGACCGGCGCCGTGGGGCGCGTGTCGGTGGATGCTGCGGGAGAACCTGCGTCGACGCCGGGTGCTGTTGACGCCTTTGGCGCCTTGGTCGCGGCGGATGGGGGAACGTCGGGTTGCTGGCTGGTACACGCCGACAGCAGCATCAGCGGGAGCAGCATGCTGCAGGCAGTTCTGGCATGCGGGCGTGTGGAAAGGCGGGCTGAGGTCGGCTTGGGGTAAGGAAAAACGGGTTTCTGCATGGGTAGGTAGTGGGAACAGGAGGTAAGAGATCGCGCCCGTCGGGGAAAGCCGTCCGGGCAGCAGCATCGGCGTTGACCACACTGTAGGGATTCACACTTAGCTCGCGCTTAGAGCGTGTCTTGCTCGTTCTTCTCGCACTGTCCCTGGCCGCATTCAGGCAATGCTGCCAGCGCATGGTTTCGGGGGGCCGCCCGCAGGGCAAAGCTCTCCGCACGCGAATGGCTGGTGGAACCTCGGCCCAGGCACTCCTGGTGCCTTCATCGCGTTCTCCGCGTGCGAATGGCTGCTGGGTTCCCCTCCCTTGAAACTGTCCTGCATTCTGCCGGGGCCTGTGCCCTGCCCGCGGGCAATCAGACAGCCTTCATGCGCGACATGATCTGCAATCATCAGCGCGGTGCATGACAAGATCGTTCACAATACCCGGGGTCAGGGCATGCCCTGATTTTTCCGGCGGGCGTGACGGCATGCCTTGCCACAGGTGGGGACTGGGGGCGGTGCGAGCCCCGCCCCGATTCACTCTCATCTCATCTGGAGCGCGCTCATGTCGGCACTGGCAGATTTCCTCTCGCAGCAGCCCATGCTGGCCCTGTTTGCCACCATTGCGCTGGGGCACGTCGTCGGCGCCCTGGGCATCAAGGGGTTGTCGCTGGGGTCGGGGGCCGTGCTGTTCGTGGGGCTGGTGGTGGGTGCCTTTGCGCCCAAGTCTGCCATGCCGCCGCTGGTGGGCTCGCTGGGGCTGCTCATCTATCTCTACGGCGTGGGCCTGGCCTATGGGGCCCAGTTCGTCAAGGGACTCACCAGCCCGCTGGGCTTGAAGGCCAATCTGGCTGCCGTCATCGGCGTGATGGTGACGGCGGTGCTCACGATGCTGATCGTGCGCTTTTATCCGGGGGCGGCATTTCCGGAGATGCTGGGGGTTTTTGCCGGCGCCGGAACCAGCACCCCTTCCCTGCAGGCGGCGATGGCAAAGACCGGCAACCTGTTGCCCGCCACTGGCTATTCGGTGGCCTATCCCTTTGGTGTGGCCATCCCCATTCTCATCATCGGCCTCTACAACGCCTGGTTCAAGCCGAAGTTTGCTCCGCAGGAACGCATCTCGTTGAAGATGTTTGCGGTGCGCATCGAGAACAATTATGTGGTGGGCAAGACACTGGCCGAACTGGATGGCTGGTTGCCGGCTGGCATCGGTGCTTCGACCGCGTACCGCGATGGTGCGGCCCATTCGGCCGAGGTGCATGGCGCCCTTCAGCTGGGTGACATCGTGCTGATCACTGGCGTGGACAGCGAGAAGATGACCGAGGCCGAGAAGATGCTGGGGGTGCACGTGGGTGACGCCTTCCGGCGCAGCCACGGCGAGCTGGATTACCTGCGGCTGTTCATCTCGAATCCGAAGCTGGCGGGCAAGACCATCCGTGACGTGAAGCAGATGCTGAAGTTCGAGTGCGCGATCCTGCACGTGCGGCGGGTGGACGAGGACATCAGCGTGACGCCCGATCTGCACCTGGAAATCGGCGACCAGATCGGCATTCTGGCGCATATCGACCAGATTCCCGAGCTGCGGCGGGTTTTCGGTGATTCGGTGCGTGCCGGCGGCGAGATCAGTTTCATCGGCATCGGTCTGGGCATCTCCATCGGGCTGCTGGTGGGCGCCATCCCGCTGAACATTCCCGGCGTGGGCCGGCTGTCGCTGGGTTTTGCCGGGCTGCTGCTGGTGGCTCTCTATCTGGGCAAGCTGCGCAAGACCGGCCGCCTCACCTGGACGATGCCAGCACCCGCCAATCTGGCGCTGCGCAATTTCGGTCTTTCGGTGTTTCTGGCGCAGGTGGGCATGTCGTCCGGTGAAACCTTCGTGCGCACCGTGAACCAGAGCGGCTTCTATCTGGTCGCAGCCATCTTCCTGGTGGCGGTGCTGACGATGGTGGTGCTGATCCTGACGGTGTATGTGTTCCGGATGCCCTTCGACACGGCGGCCGGCGTGGTGTCGGGCGCTACCGGCAACCCGGCGATCATCGCCTTCACCAGCCGCACGCTGGGCACCGAGAAGTCGGATATTGCCTACGCGATGATCTACCCTTCCATGACCATCCTGAAGATCGTGACGGTGCATGTGATGGGGGCAATGGGCGTCGGCTGAAGCATCGCGTCTGCCGCCTCTGTCTGTCGGTGAGAGTGGCGGGCGGCGCGCCGGGAACGCCTGCGGGACGAAACCGGCGGGCAGTGCGGACGTGAAATGAAACATCCGCCCGTGCAGCCGTGCGCTTATGCGGGAGCATATGT
The DNA here is from genome assembly GCA_030523825.1 of Lautropia sp. GTDB lineage: Bacteria > Pseudomonadota > Gammaproteobacteria > Burkholderiales > Burkholderiaceae_E > Lautropia. Next base: position 2,929 of record JAUNHU010000167.1, read on the forward strand.
CGGCACAGGAGCACAGCCTCAAGGCTGCGCCCCTGCCATGCTACCCGGCATCCAGTTCCAGGAGTGCGCCCATGGTGTGGCGCGCCATGAAAAAACCCACCTGCCTTGCGGCAGCGTGGGTTTTTTGCAGCGAGAGAAACCGGGGATGTGCATCCCCGGTCTGACGGCTGAATCAGCCGATCACTTCTTGACGGCCGTGTGGTGCGGCGCAAATTCCCAGCTGTAGGTGTCCAGGCGGGTGGACGGCGAGGTGATCTTGCGCGGGGTCTGGCCGATGTACAGCTGACGCGGACGACCGATCTTGGTGTCGGCGTCGCCCAGCATTTCGCTCCACTGCGCGATCCAGCCGACGGTACGGGCCAGTGCGAAGATGCAGGTGAACATGCTGGTGGGAATGCCCATGGCGCGCTGCACGATGCCGGAGTAGAAGTCGACGTTCGGGTACAGTTTGCGCGACACGAAGTAGTCGTCTTCCAGGGCGATGCGCTCCAGCTCCATGGCCAGCTTGAACAGCGGGTCGTCGCCCAGATCCAGCTCGTTCAGCACTTCGCGGCAGGTTTCCTGCATCAGCTTGGCGCGCGGGTCGTAGTTCTTGTACACGCGGTGGCCAAAGCCCATCAGCTTCACGCCGGATTCCTTGTCCTTCACCTTCTTGATGTACTCACCGATCTTGGCGACGCCGCCCTGCTTCAGGATGTCGTCGAGCATGACGAGGCAGGCTTCGTTGGCGCCGCCGTGTGCGGGGCCCCACAGCGTGGCGATGCCGGATGCGATGCAGGCGAAGGGGTTGGCGCCGGAGGAGCCGGCCAGACGCACGGTGGACGTGGAGGCGTTCTGCTCGTGGTCGGCATGCAGGATCAGGATGCGATCCAGCGCGCGGACGAGCACGGGGTTCGGCTCGTAGTCGTCGCACGGCGTGCTGAACATCATGTGCAGCAGGTTCGCGGCATAGCTGAAGCGGTTGCGCGGATAGCGGATGGGCTGGCCCAGAGAGTATTTGTAGGCGGCAGCCACCAGCGAGGGCATCTTGGCGATGAGGCGGATCGAGGCCACATGCCGGTGCTCGGGATTGTTGATGTCGAGCGAGTCGTGGTAGAAGGCTGCCAGTGCGCCAACGGTGGCCACCAGGATCGACATCGGGTGCGAGTCGCGGCGGAAACCGGTCAGGAACTTGGTGAGCTGCTCGTGCAGCATCGAGTGGTGCGTGACACGGTAGTCGAAATCGGCTTTCTCGTCTTCGGTCGGCAGCTCACCGTGCAGCAGCAGGTAGCAGACATCGAGGTAATCGCAATGCTGCGCCAGATCCTGGATGGGATACCCCCGGTAGAGGAGCTCGCCCTTGTCACCGTCAATGAAGGTAATGGCCGATTCGCAGGCACCTGTCGACATGAAACCGGGGTCGAAGGTGAACTTGCCCGTGCTGCCGTAGAGCTTGCGGATGTCGATGACATCCGGCCCCATCGTGCCCTTGTATACAGGAAA
>JAUNHU010000168.1 GCA_030523825.1 Lautropia sp.
GAGAAGGTGTTCCGCGAGCTGGTGGCCGCCGGCAACCGGCTGATCATCGCTGCCGACTCCGGTTATCTCTGGACCATGCAGCGCCTTGCCGCGGAGCACCCCGAGGTGCGCTGGGAGGTGGTGGGCCTGGGTGACGTGGCCGACAATATCCGCACCTATGCCGTGCGGGCCTACGAAGGCGCCTGGCTGGCGGGCGTGCTGGCCGGCAAGTTCACCCGCACCGATACGCTGGGTTTCATCGCCACGCTGCCGGTGCCTGACGTGGTCCGCAACATCAATGCCTTCACGCTGGGGGCGCAGTCGGTCAATCCTTCCGCCCGCGTCAAGGTGGCCTGGATCAATGGCTGGGTGGACCCCATCCGCGAAACCGAGGCCGCCCAGTCGCTCATCAACGGGGGGGCCGATGTGCTGCTTTCAAACAGCGCCTCCGGCGATCCGCTGAAGGTGGCCGAGCGTGCGGGTGTCAGTGCCATCAGCTGGGGCGTCGACATGAGTGACGTGTCCTCCAGGGCGCAGGTGGCTGCTGTCGGCTTCAACTGGACCGATTACTACGTGGACAGCGTCCGCGAGGTGGCCGATGGCCGCTGGCGTTCCGCGTCCAGCTGGGCCGGCGTGCGCGACGGCCGGGTGGATCTGATCTCGCTGGCATCCCGACTGCCTGAAGATGTCGTGAAGGCCGTCGAGGAAAAGCGCAAGGAGCTGGTTTCCGGCAAGGTGCAGATCTGGAAGGGGCCGCTGGTATCGGCCGATGACCGCGAGCTGCTGCCCGCCGGCAAGGTCGGTAACGATGCCTTCCTGGCCGACCTGATTTCCTATGTGAAGGGTGTTGAGGGGCAGGTTCCCTCGGGACCCGGACAGCAGCCCTGATACCGGGCCATTCCATCCGTTCATCCGCTATCGTCTGTTACAGATGCCAAATACTCAACGCCGTCGCCTGCTGCTGGCTGCCAGCAGCGGACTGTTGCTGCCGCCGGGCAGCATGGCTCTGGCCGCCTCCGGGGCCAGCAGCAAGCAGCCTCCCCTCAAGATCGGCTTCCTCTATGACGCCAGTGTCGAGCACCATGCCGCCAGTCATGCGCATGCCGAAAGTGCCGGATTGCTCAAGAAGCAGCTCGGTCGCCGCATCGAACTGGTGCCGGCCGAGCAGGTGCCCGAAGGCAAGGATGCCCTCGCGGTGCTGCGCCGCATGTGTGTCAATGGCTGCAAGCTCATCTTTGGCACGGCCTATGGCTTCATGGACCCGATCATCCGGGTGGCGCGCGAGTATCCCGATGTGCGCTTCGAGACCCACGCGGGCTTCAAGGCCGCCGACAACGTCGGCAACTACAATGCCCGTTTTTATGAGGCGCGCTATCTGGCAGGCGTCGTCGCGGCATCCGCCACGCGCTCGGGCATCCTGGCCTACATCGCCCCGGTGCCCGTGCCAGAGGTGCTGATGGGCATCAATGCCTACACGCTGGGCGCGCGTTCGGTCAATCCTGACATCACCGTGCGCGTGATCTGGACGAACAACTGGCGGGACCCGGCCAGGGAGCGCGACGCGGCCTACACGCTGGTTTCTCAGAAGGCCGATGTCTTTACCCACCATACCGACACGGTGGCCGTGGCCGAGGTGGCGCGTGATCGCAAGCTGAAGTTCATCGGTTTTCAGGCGGATTACGCCCGGCTGCTTGGGCCGGGGCTGTTGCTGGCCTCGGTGTTGCCGCGCTGGGATGCCTATTACCTCGACCGTACGCGACAGGTGCTGGCAGGAACCTGGCAGCCCGACAACACCTGGGGCGGGCTGAAGGACGGCATGGTCAGGCTCTCCATGTCGAAGGCCACGGTGCCGCTTCGGGTGCGCCGGGAGGTCCAGACTGCTCGCCAGCGTATCGTGCAGGGCAAGTTGCACATTTTCGACGGCACCCTGCACGACAACGATGGCAGCGTGCGTCAGCTGGGCGGGCAGATGGAAGACGCCACGCTGAAGAAAATGGACTGGCTTGTGCAGGGGGTCATCGGCCGGGTGTCCTGAGCTTGCCAAACCTGCGCGCGCCGGGAGAAGGCAGGTTCTTTTGAGGGCCGCTTTCCTTGGGGCCGCTTCCTTTTCCTGGCGGCGGCGCTCCTTGCCCGGATGCCTTGGCGCCGCTCCTTCTCGTTTTCCGGCGCCACGCGTCTCCCGGTGATGCGCCCGGCAAAAGTTGCCAGCACGCCAACAGAAAAGCCTCGCTTTTGCGAGGCTTTTCTGTTGGGCAGGTGAGGCCTGCCCGCCCCTTCGGCCCGGCCCAGCCAGCTGGCCGGAAGGGGCGGCCGATCAGTGGCCGCTCTGCCTCTTCAGGCCTTCTTTGCCGCCGTGGCACGGGCCGTCCGGGGTTTGGCAGCCGTGCTGCTGGCCTTGGCGGCCGGTTTGGCGGCGGCCTTGGCCTTGGGTTCGGCGGCTGCCTTGGCAGTCGTTGTCCTGGTGGCGGTGCTGGCGGCTTTGGCCGGAGCCTTGGTCCGCGCGGTCCCCGCCCTGGTGCTCGCCTTTGCCGGAGCCGGCGCCTTGGCCGATGACGAGGACGACGAGGCGATGGCGGCTGCCGTCATCGCGGCCATCGCGGCTGCGCCTGCGCCGGCTGCCGGTTTGGCCGCCGTGGTTGCAGCGGTGGTGGCGGCAGCAGCCGGAGCCCTGGGTTTGGCGGGCGCTTCGGCAACGTCAGCAGGGGCTGCGCTGGCAGCCGGCTTTGCCGGGGCTTCGGGGGCCTTGTCGGCAGGGGCGGCCGGTGCCGCCTTGGGGGCGGGCCTGGCCTCGGCTTTGGGCGCGGCCTTCACCGAGGCTTCAGCCTTTGAAGCGGAGGCTGCCCCTGCTTCCTTCACGTTGGCATCGCTGGCTTCTGCCCTGGCGCTGGATTTGCCCTTGGGCTTGGCCGGCACGGGTTCGGGTTTCAGGATGAGCAGGCCCAGCGGCGGCAGACTCAGTTCCAGCGAGAACGGACGGCCGTGCATGCCTTCGGAACTGGCTTCGACGAAGCCGTGGTTGCCCACGCCGCTGCCGCCGTAATCGGTGGCGTCGGTATTCAGCAGCTCGGTCCAGCGGCCGCCACGCGGTGCGCCCAGGCGATAGTTGTGGCGCGGGATGGGCGTTCCGTTGAAGATCACCATCAGCGTGTCGTCGGGGTTGTGGCCGTGGCGCAGATAGGCCAGCACGCTCTGGGCGCTGTCTTCGGCGCTGATCCACTCGAAACCGCTGCCGTCGAAGTCACGCTGGTGCAGCGCCGTCTGCGAACGCATCACGCGGTTCAGGTCGCTCACCAGGCGCTTCACGCCCACGTGCAGGTAGGCGTCGGCCGCGGCCCAGTCGATGCTGCCCTCGTGCGCCCACTCGTTCCACTGGCCGAACTCGCCACCCATGAACAGCAGCTTCTTGCCGGGGTGGGTCCACATCAGGCCGAACAGCAGGCGCAGGTTGGCAAAACGCTGCCAGTCGTCGCCCGGCATCTTCGTCAGCAGGCTGCCCTTGCCGTACACCACCTCGTCGTGCGAGAGCGGCAGCACGAAGTTCTCATTGAAGGCGTAATACAGGCTGAAGCTGAGCGCGTTCTGGTGGTAGCTGCGGTGGATGGGCTCCTTCTGGAACCACGACAGCGTGTCGTGCATCCAGCCCATGTTCCACTTCATGCCAAAGCCCAGGCCATTGAGCGTGTCGGGGTTGTCGTTGCTGTGCCCCCCCCAGGCCACCGGGCGCGACACGCCGGGCCAGGCGGTGGATTCCTCGGCGATCATCTGCACATCGGGGAAGTCGCGGTAGATGGCCTGATTGAGCTGGCGCAGGAAATGGATGGCTTCGAGATTCTCGTGGCCGCCCTTGCGGTTGGGAATCCACTGGCCGTCCTGGCGGGCATAGTCCAGATACAGCATTGAGGCCACCGCGTCCACGCGGATGCCGTCAATGTGGTAGTAGTCGAGCCAGAAGGAGGCGCTGGAGAGCAGGAAGCTGCGGACTTCGTGACGGCCGTAATTGAAGATCCAGCTGTTCCACTCGGGGTGGAAGCCCTGACGACGGTCGGCGTGCTCATAGAGTTCCGTCCCGTCGAAACGGAACAGGCCGTGTGCATCGCCGGGGAAGTGCGAAGGCACCCAGTCGAGAATGACGCCGATGCCGCGCTGGTGCAGGTGGTCGACGAAAGCCTTGAAGTCCGTCGGGCTGCCATAGCGGGCGGTGGGCGCGAAATAGCCGACGGTCTGATAGCCCCACGAGCCGTAGAACGGGTGTTCGGTGATCGGCATCAGCTCCACGTGGGTGAAGCCCAGCGACTGCACGTATTCGGCCAGCTTCGGCGCAATGTCGCGGTAGTTCATGAAGCCCTGCGGATTGCCCTCGGGGCGCATCCACGAGCCCAGATGGCATTCGTAGATGCTGATGGGGG
>JAUNHU010000169.1 GCA_030523825.1 Lautropia sp.
CCGGCCTGCTGGAAGACGATGACGCGCTCACGGAAGACCATCAGCGTGGGGATGGAGCGGATGCCGAAGTGACCGGCCAGCTCGTTTTCCTCATCGGTGTTGATCTTGGCGAAGGTGATGTCGGGGTGTTCTTCGGAGACGGCCTCGAAGACGGGAGCGAAGCTCTTGCAGGGGCCGCACCAGGGAGCCCAGAAGTCGAGGATGACGATGTCGTTGCTGCTGATGGTGGAATCGAAGTCGGCGGTTTTGAGGGATTGGACTGCCATGAGAGCGCGTTGAGAAACCTGGATGAGAGTGGGTGGGGCTGGCAGGAGGGCCGCGTGAGGGCTCATGCCTGAAAGCCGTGGATTTTCGGGGGCCGGCTGTCGTGCGCGAAGCACGGCCTGACGAACAGCAAGGATCAGCGGCCCTGCAGCCTGAAAGTGGCCAAAAAGCGCCAGGATGGGTGAGCGGGGCGTTGTCTGCTGTGTGTGACGATCGGTGCGACGGGGGCCGGATGATCTGGTGGCGCCTGGTGGCTTGCCGGGCCGGATCATCGTGTGGGCCACACGGATTGGCCGGGGCCGATGGGCTGTGATCGTCAGCGGCGATTGTGCCGGATCTGCACATCTATAATGCAAAACAACGATTCATCGGTGTAACTGCCGGGAATTTTCTGAAAATGTCCGCCGGGGCGCCGATTATGATGTGCTGGTACCGCTGGCCGGGCCATCGGTTGTCGCAGGCGAGACGAGTCCGATGCAGGCAGTCTGTCGGGCGTGGTGGTTCGCATCGGTGGATGGCCTGGAGGTGCCGTGCTTGTGGCCCGGTACGGAAAGATCCGGTGCGTTTCGTGATTGCCAGGGAGGCGTGATTCATGTCGAGGAACGGACGACGCCATTGTCTGCGAACCGTGTCTGTCCTGCTGGGGGCTGCCGGGCTGGGGGCGCACCATATGGCATGCGCTCATCATGGTTTTCTGGGCAAGCACGATTTTGCCCGGCCGATGTTCCTGCGTGGCACCGTGGTGCAGGTGAACGCCTCGATGCCGCATGTACGCATGCAGGTCAATGTGCCCCGGGGTGGTGGCCGTGTGCCGCGTGACCGCGAATGGATGCGCCCGCTGGAAGATGCCGAGGCGCGGGCCACGATGACGATCATCAAGCCCTTCGACCGGACGGGAACGGTGCAGCTGACCTTCGACTGGCGGCTGTCGCGCGCCCTGATCGACGATCCCTCGTTGTTGGCCGAGGGAGGTGAGTTCGAGGCTGTCGTCTATCGGCGAACGGCCAACGATGAATATAATGATGAATTACTGGTGGTGCTGTTGAGAACCGGGCAGGACGAAATCCTGGTGAGTTCGCGGCCAATTCGACGTAATTAAGCATCACCGTGGCGTGTCCGTTGCATCCGGGCACGCATCCAGCCGTTCATCACCCTGAGCAGGGCGTCTGGGCACTCTCCTGAGAATCCGCCCGTCGAGGCGGCAAACTGATGGGATCATGGCTGGTACATGTCGTATCTGGCCGGTTTCTGCCGCTTTCCCCTGATGGATTATCTGGATGATGTGTGCTGATGTGTGGGCAGGAGGCCCGAGGTGTGCTGCCGGTGCAAGCCGTGCCGGCATGCTCCGCACCTGGATGGTGCTGGGGGCGGTGGCATGCCTGCCCTTGCCACTGGCTGCTGCGCCCGCCAATGCGTTGCCCTTGCTTTCCGGTGGCTTGCCGCATTTGCAGATGGCTTCTGCTGGCATTGATCTGAAGTCTTCTGCTAAAAATTCAGAATTACACAATAATTTTGTTGCAGGGGATTCTGGTCATCTGCAAGTTACTGGCGTTCCTGGTCGTCAGAGCCGGGATAGTCGAAACCAGCAGGATCGGCAGCGTGAACGGGAGCGGCTGCAAGGTCTGCGGGGGACGCAGGGCATGCCTGTCGGGGCAGACACCGTCGGGGCCAGCGGGCAGCGCGATCACGGGGGAGCGGGACTCGGTCAGGGACTGCAGGTGGCGCGCAGTGAGGCAGGGCAGGAGGACTGGGTGGAGCAGGCGCGCCAGGCATCGCGGCGCGAGCTGCCGGTCTGGGAGCTGGGCGTCGGGGTCTCCGCCATCAGTCTGCCTGATTATCGTGGCGCCGAGAGCCGGCGCCGTTATTTGGTGCCCTTTCCGGTGTTCGTCTACCGGGCGCGCCATCTGCACGTGGATCGCAATGGCATCCGGGCAGACCTCTGGGACAACCGGCGGCTGGAACTGGATCTGAGCGTGGGGATGTCTGCGCCGGTGCGCAGTGATCCCGACGGAGTCCGTGCAGGCATGCCGCGGCTTCGGCCGCTGTTCGAGCTGGGGCCGCGTCTCATCGCCCACCTGTGGTCGGGGGATGCCGGACGCCAGCGCCTGCAATTGCAACTGCCGCTGCGCCTTGCCATGCCACTCGGCAAGTTGCAGCACGCGGGATGGGTCTTGTCGCCTGCCCTGCACATGCAGGTCGATCATGTGGCGGGCTTTCGCGGCTGGACGCTCTCGGGCTGGGCCGGGCCGGTGTTTGCCACCCGGGCCTATCACCAGTATTACTACCGGGTGAGTGCCGAGCACGCCCGTGCCGGCCGGCCCGCTTACGAGGCGTCTGGCGGGTATGGCGGCATGCAGTATTCGCTCACGCTGAACAAGCGCTATCCCGATTACTGGCTGGCAGCCTTCATGCGCCTCGATCAGGTGAGGGGGGCGGTGTTTGAGGCGTCACCGCTGGTGCGCCGGCGCAGTGGCCTGACTGCCGGCCTGGTGTTCGGCTGGCTGTTCAGGCGTTCGGCCGAGACCGTGCCGCAGACGCAGTGAGCGCTACTGAATGGGGCGGCGGCGTGGGCGCCGGGCGCCGCTCAGATGCGTGCTGTCAGATTCGGTGAATGCGGGTCGGTGGTGGCACTCGCCGTGGTCACACTGGCTTCCTCGCGCGCACCGGGCTGACGCAAGTTCGCGGTGTGTTCACGGGCGAGCTGGGCGCCTTCCATCAGGGTCTGTGCCTGTTGCTGGCGCAGCCGTTCGCGCAGCTGACTAGCTTCGCGTTCGCTGCCGATGAGTGCCTTGCGGGTTTCGTCCAGCAGCTTTTCGAGGGATGAAATGGATGCCTGCAGCTTCTGCTTCTGCTCGCCTGCCGTGGCGAGTTCGGCACGCCAGTGCGCCACATCCTGCTCGTAGCCCCGCAGGATGCGGGCCTTTTCCCGGGTGTTGCGTTTTTCGAGAGCCAGCTGGCGACGCAGAGCCAGCAGTTCGGCGCCACCCATGCCCGGATCGTGTATCTCGGGGTCGCGCAGGTAATCGGGCGCTGATGCCGGCGTGCGTGCTGTCGGCTGCTGCGGGTTGCGCAGATGCTCCCGGATGGCCGCTGTGGCGGCCGACACCTGCTGTGCGGTAAGGGCGGCACGGTGGGTGGTGGCTGCACGAGTTGCCATCTGCGCAGCGCGAGCCGCCAGTGGTGAGGCGGGTTGTTCAGTGCTCCGGTCAGCGGCGCCTGCCGTGTCCTGTCCGGTGCTTGTCTGACCCGAGTGGGCCAGTTGCTGGGCGAGCCGCCCCTTCAGATGCTCGATGCGCCGCGCCTGCTGGGCGAGCTGGTTGGCCTGCTCGATGACCAGGTCTTCGGCCAGCAGACGGCTGTCCTCGATCTGAGCGCGTTCGTCTTCCAGTTGCCGGTCGATCAGTTCCTGCACGGCATCGCGCCGCCGGGCTGACTGGATGAACCAGGCAATGCCAAAACCTGCCGCTACTGCCAGGAGCATGATGAGCCCGTAGGCAGCGCTTTCGGCGGTGTCGGCCAGGGCGATGGGGAATAGGGCCAGCTTCTGAGACAAGGGGGAACTCCTGCATGCGAGCGGGAGACAGCACCCTTGGGACAAGCGGGGATGCCGGGAGCCCGATGCAGGGCGCGGCATCCTGGCGGCCAGGGGGGCAGCGACGGTAGTGATTCACGTTTCGATTATGCCCGTGCCAACGGAAGCGGCAGCGAGCATCATCAAATCTGTTGGTAGACGATCACGATTGTCGTGTTTTTGTAAGTTTATCTCAAGATGTTTCTTGTTTTTAAGTGTGTCGCCAGCACATGCCCGGCCGGGAGGTGGGCCGGAATCAGGGGGAACTGATTACAGGACCGAGATCGCCAGCGTGACACGGTTGCGTCCGGCACCCTTGGAAGCAAACAGGGCCCGGTCGCTGACGTTGATGAGGCCGTCGGGGTCGGAGGCGTGCTCGGGGTAGGCGGCCACGCCGATGGAGACGCTGACCGACTGGCCGCCAGCCATTTCGACACGTTCCTGCACGCGCCGGCGAATCTCGTCGGCACGGCGCTTGGCCGAGGTGCCGTTGAGGCCGGGCATCAGGATCAGGAATTCCTCGCCACCCCAGCGGCAGACGATGTC
>JAUNHU010000170.1 GCA_030523825.1 Lautropia sp.
GGACATTTCGATTTCGAGCTGAAAAAATACGCCGACAAACACGGCCTCGACGTGCGCGAGTTCGAGCGCCGCTACGACGCCGGAGAAATCACCGAGCCCGAACTGGATGCCTATTTCGTGCACGATCGCAGCATGCGCGAAAGCGGCCTCGACACCACCACCCGCTTCGACAACTGCTGCGCCGACCTCGCGTGTGTGGATCTCAACAGCATCCTGTACCGCGTGGAAACCGACCTGGCTGCGCTGATCGAACAATACGCGGAAGGGAACTTCAGCCCCGCGAGCACAGCTGCGCATGCTGCCCGTGGCGCAGGACATGGCACCACCAGCAAGCCAGCCACCAGCGCCCCTGTCGGCAACAGTGCTTCCGCATTCATTGCAAATACAGACGCCATCCACGCCAGCACTGCACGTACCGCCGAAGAATTCCAACAACGGGCCGCACGCCGCCAGGCGCTGATGACGCAATACCTGTGGAACGACGCCGAAGGCAGCTGGCACGACTACAACGTGCGCACCGGCAAGCCACAACCCTTCCCCAATGCCAGCGACCTGCTGCCGTTGTGGGCTGGCTGCTGCACCGCCGACCAGGCTGCCAGAACCGTCGCCAACGTCCTCCCGAAACTGCTGCGCAAGGGCGGCATCGCATCCACCGCCCCCATTGCCAACAAGCACGCCGGCCCCGACCGCCAGTGGGACTACCCCTACGGCTGGGCACCGCATCAGATCATGATCTGGGAAGGGTTGAAGAATTACGGATTCGGGCAGCAGGCCGGCGAGGCAGCCTTTGCCTGGCTGAACATGCTGGTAAGGGCAGCCGTCGACTACAACGGCCTCATCACCGAAAAGTTCAACGTGGAAGCCGCCTCACACAAGGTGGACGCCGAATACGGCAACGTCGGCGCGCGCTTTTCCTACATCCCCACTGGCGGATTCGGCTGGACCAACACCAGTTTCCTGCTTGGCCTCAAGTATCTTGATGACAACCAGAAGGCGCAACTCAACGCACAAGAGGTTCAGCGACACTCCGCCGGCGCATGACGCGGATGCAGGGTTCCGCGCGGCGCATTGGGAATGACGACACCATCCGGCATCGCCGCACCAGCAGCCCGGCACCGCCAGCTGACCGCATCTTTCGAGGCAGCAAAAATCCCCTTGCCATTGGGCAAAGCCGCCTTGCCCACATAAGGCTGCAAAACCAGAAGATTCTGTCCGGCAGCCGCAACCCGGGTGCGATACACAACCGACACCGCCCCCATCACCGGGTCGATCGTCACCGACTGCACAAAATTCGATTGCTGCGGCGGAACATATCCCGTGGCGTAACCATCAGGCCAGGCGTTGGCGGTGTTCGCCCCCATCACCACGATCTCGCTCACATTGCTCTTCGCCGATGTCGCCTGCAGCAGCCCCTCGGACACACCGGCCCGCACCGTGTAGTCCTGATAGGCCGGCATCGCCACCGCCGCCAGAATCCCCACAATCGCCACCACGATCATCATCTCGACGAGCGTGAAGCCCCGCTGCCCATTCCGTCTCATGTCAACGCCCCTTTTCCATCTGCGAAAGGCACTCGCCTTCGTGCCTGCCACCTGAACACCATTCATCCACCACCAACCCGGCACAAAGCTTCCCTGCTCGGCAACTTGCACCTCACTTCCCTGCTCCGGAACTTGCGCCTCAATTGCCCAACTCACGTTCCAACAACAACCAAACAGCACCATCCGCCCCTGGCACCAACCCACCCCAACTGACATCAGGATCAACCGTGCCTCGGCGCCCACCTGCGGGGCTTATTCCCGCCCAAAACCAGACTCCACCAGCCGGCCCTGGCGCCGCTCGATCCCCGCTGACATACCGTTCGACCATGTGTCGGCGCTGCCTTGCAAGGATCATTCTCACCATTGACCCGGCCCTTCCATTTCGCCAATCTTTCTATCAAGAAGATCGACATCAAAAGCAACAGCGCCAGGATCGCTCCTGACGCCGCTCCACTTTGCTGCCAAATGGCCCGTCCATTGGACGGGCCTCCACTCACGCAACCATTACTTCTTCTTCGCAACGGCAGCCTTGGCAGCAGCCTTCGGAGCCGGCTTGGAAGCGGCCTTCACATCGGCAGCAGCCGTCGGCTTGCGGATTTCCTTGGCAGCCGAAGCACCACGGACATTGCTCTGCTCACTTGCAACTTTTTTCGAGGCCATGAAGTTCTCGTTGATTCCTGATGAATTGAAGGAAACCGGAGACCCGAAACATGGAAGGGCCACCAGCCTGCCCGCCCCGGACAACCACTCCTGATGTCCTGCAGCGAACACCGCCATTTTTCAAGCAATTTCAGCCAGAAACCACAGCACCTCGCCAGACGGCATGCAACGGCAGACAGGAGACACCTTTTCCCGGGGCGTCCATAGCGAACACATCCCCAACGAGAAGGGGCACGGCCCTCTCGCATCGGGGAAAAGCTTTCAGACAAGTACAGTGACATTCCCCACGGGAAGGCGGTACAACCCGGCGGCTCAACGCCGTCAAGCGCCGAATGCGCCGCCGGGCCGCACCGCCTTCCCGTTTTCTCCATGCAAGTAAAGCCTGTCGATCCAAGTCAGCGCCTTCCTGCAAAGGACATTCCTTCACCAGCACCAAGGGCCGGGAGGCCGTGCCCGTCGAAGGCGCACGATGTCTGTTCCTGCAAGGGGAACTCCACACCCAACCCTACGTTCGGGAGGTTGTGTGTCCGTCGAAGGCGCATTTGGCGCTTGACGCCACTGAGCCAGCGATGGGGACGGCCTCACGGCCCTCTCTCATCAAAGACGCTGCGAATCCATCCCCAACAGGAAAGGGCACGACCTCTCAGCCCTCGAAGGCAGACAACCGCAAAGAAGGACGTTGAAAGCCCGCTGTAAATTCCACCTGTCACTGCCCCCGGTAATTTCACACTTCGCTTGTTAACTGGCTTTATATCCAGCACTCTGGCGTCATCACTTCCGCCTGGGGTCATGCTCATGTCCCTCTCCGATGCCCATTCTGATGCCAGCGCCGATGCCCGCCCTGATGCGGGTTCTGCTTCCCGCTCAGACAATCGCGCCGATGACGCCTCCTACAAGCTGCTCTTTTCCTCACCCGAGCTGGTGCGCGATCTGGTGCTGGGCTTCATCCCCGATGAATGGCTGCACAGCCTCGACTACGCCACCCTGGAGAAAGTCCCCGGCAGCTACGTCACCGACGACCTGCGCCACCGTGCCGATGATGTGATCTGGCGCGTGCGCACCGGCGAGGACTGGATCTATCTCTACCTGCTGATCGAGTTCCAGAGCAGGCCCGACCGCTGGATGGCCGTGCGGATGATGACCTACGTGGGCCTGCTCTATCAGGATCTCATTCGGCGGGGCGAATTGGTGCCGGGTGCTCAGGCTGGCGTGACACGAGCGGCGCTTGCTCCGGAGGAGCCGGTTCAAGGAGAAGTGATTTCGCCTGCTTCGGCGGGGTCAGCCCAAGCCACCCCGGCTTCCTCTCAGCCAGGACAGGACAAGCTGGCCCAAAGAGGACGGAAACCGGCCAGACGCCTGCCCCCGGTGCTGCCCATCGTGTTCTACAACGGCTCGGCCCGCTGGACGGCCGCCACCGACATCGCCCAGCTGGTTCCCAAGGCACCCGGTCTTGTGGCACAGTATCTGCCACGCATGCAGTACCTGTTGCTCGATCAGGCCAGGCTCGCCCGGCGGGCTGACCTCGGGCGGCTGAAGAATCTGGTGGCCGCCGTGGTGCGGGTCGAATACCCTGAGAACGAACAGGCGCTCATCACCCTGGTGGACGAGTTGAACGAGTGGCTGGACGGCCAGCCGGAACTGAAGCGCACCTTCGCCATCTGGATACGGGCGGTGCTGCTGCGACGACATGACCATGCCTGGGCGCTGCCCAAGGTGAACGATTTGAAGGAGTTGAAGATGGGACTGACCAGACAGATCGATCGCTGGGCACAGGTGCATCAGCAGAAAGGGCACGAGGAAGGTCTGCAGGAAGGACTCCAAAAAGGATTGCAGAAAGGTCATGCAGCGGGAGCTCAACAGGCCCAGACCCTGATCCTGCAACGACTGATTGCCAAGCGCTTTGGCGAACTTCCCAAGCCAACGCTGCAACGCATTCAGGAAGCCAGCCCCCAGCAGTTGGAAGCCTGGATCGACCGGGTGCTGGATGCCCGCACGCTCGATGAAGTGTTTGCAAACAGGTGAGTGGACGGGGCGTTGCCCCTGAATCAGCGCGTTCCCTGCAAGGAACTGCCTGCACCCACTGCCAGGGCCGGGAGGCCGTGCCCGTCGCAGGCGCATTCGGCGCTTGACGGCGTTGAGCCTGCGATGGGTACGGCCTCACGGCC
>JAUNHU010000029.1 GCA_030523825.1 Lautropia sp.
GTCACCTGCTGGTTGCCACCCGCATCATTCCCCACCGGTACCGTCACCGTGAACGGGCTCGTCGTGGTATTGGGCGCAAGATTGAGCTTGCCGTCGGTCGTGAAGGCAAGCGTTCCCAGTGAATCTCCTGGTTGCCCCCCGTTGGGTGCCAGCAGGTTCCCGTCAGACGTGCCATGCACGGTCCAGGTGTTGTCGGCCTGCTTGCGGAAGTAAAGTGCCATCACGTGCTCGCGGCCCAGCGAATCGAACACGCTTACCGAGGTACCGCCATCATAGGTGCTGGCGTCCTGCAGGCTGAAGGGAGCCCCTGGCACCGTCTCACGCGCATCGAGGTTCACACGCACCGTGGCATTCTCGGTTGCCTTGGGTGGCACATCCGAGGAGTCCATCTTCAGCTCCTGTGCCGTGCCGTTGGTCACGATACCGTTGGCATCCACCGGATAACCGGTAAGACGGGCACCGGCACCATTCACGATGTAGCCGGTCTTGTCCAGCTTGAACTGCCCCTCACGGGTGTAGCTGATCGAGCCATTGTCCGACATGCGGAAGAAGCCGCCACCGTTGATGCCCAGATCCAGAGAGTTGGAGGTGGTGGTGAGCGCCCCCTGCGCAAACTGCTGCGCAATGGCCCCCACTTCCACGCCGATGCCGGGAGAGACGCTGGCCACCCCGTAGATGGTGGTGGCATAGACATCGGCAAACTCGGCACGCGATGCCTTGAAGCCCACCGTACTGGCATTGGCCACGTTGTGACCGATGGTGTCGAGATTGCGCGCTGCGGCGTTCAGGCCGGACAGCCCCTGCTGGAAAGCCATGAATCAGACTCCTTGCAAAATTCGTACTAAACCGAATGATTGAATTGAAATGACGGAAAAGGCGTTGTTTTCCGGTGTCAGATGATCAGACGTGCCTCGGTGGGCGACACGGGGTCGGCATTGTCGAGTTCCAGCAACGCCCCGTTGGCCGATTGCGCAACACCCGTCACCGTTGCCGGCACCAGCGAGGTGGGCTCCACCTCGTTCTCGCCATCGGTTCCCGTCACCTGCAGCTGATAGCGCCCTGCTGCCACCTTCTGGCCATTGCCGTCGGTGCCATCCCACGACAGGCTGTGATTGCCGGCTTCCAGGTTCTCCATCGTGTGCCGGTACACCACCTGCCCCTTGTCATCCAGAATGTCCACCTGCACCCGGGTCGCCTCCTTGTCCAGCTCGAACCCCAGACGGGTATCCCCATCTTCCGGTGCCTCGAAATCGAACTTGCTGCCGGGTGCCAGTACCTGCTTGCCGATCATGTTCACCGCAGAAAGCACGGCGTTCTGCGTGGTCGACGAGGTAAAGCCCTCCATCGACTTGTTCAGCGACTCGATGCCACGCACGGTACTGATCTGCGCCAGCTGGCTCGTCACCTCGGCGTTCTCCATCGGATTGGTCGGGTCCTGGTTGCGCATCTGTGCCACCAGCAGCTTCAGGAAGCGGTCTTCCGTGCCATCCGCCGTGCTTTCGTCCAGCTTCGCCCCTTGCTGGGCCACGCCGTCCATCAACCCGGCCGACGCTGTCACTCCGGCCTTCCCGGAGTCCTCGGTGCGCCGGATCTTCGAGATGTCGTCGGTGGCCTCGGCCCCCTTCCCCTTGTTGCCGGAAGCCGCTGCCGGCCAGCTCATCACGCCTGTCACGCTTTTCAGCATTTGCCTCTCCCTCGATCCGTTCCGGTTGCTTTCATCACGCTCATCACTGGCCCATCGACAGCGTCTTGAGCGCGAGCTGCTGTGCCGTATTCATCATTTCGACGTTGTTCTGATAGGAGCGCGACGCCGAGATCATGTTCACCATTTCCTCGACCACGTTCACGTTGCTGTGAACGACGTAGCCCTGGGCATTTGCTGCCGGATGCTTGGGGTCGTAGGTTTCCTTGCCGGGCGTCTGGTCTTCGACGACATCCACCACCTTCACCCCCAGCGAGCTGCTGGCCTGTGTGGACCAGGTACGCCCGGCCGCCTGGCGTGCCGCCACCATAGCCGGCTGAAACACCACCTGGCGCGCCTTGTAGACACTGCCATCCGGCCCAGCCACCGTATCGGCGTTCGCCAGATTGGACGCCACCGTATTCAGTCGCTGGCTCTGTGCCGACAGTGCGCTGCCTGCCAGCGGAAGAACGTTCATCAAAGACATGGCCCTGCTCCTTTCATGCCGTTCACCAGAAAAGCATTCCGGTAAACGGGAAAACCCAACTGAAACCCGAAAACCTCACCCCGACCATCTCCGCCCATCCATCACGGACAGGTGGCAACCAGGGCGCTGACCTTACTCCCCACGGATGGCCGACAGTGTCGTGCGCATCTTCCCGTTGATGAAGCGCAGACTGGCCTCGTAACCCACTGCGTTCTGCGAAAACTGCGCCCGCTCCCGGTTCAGATCGACGGTATTGCCATCCATGCTCGGCTGCTCCGGCGCCACATACTTCAGATCCGGCCGGCCACCACTGCTGATTCCCCCCAGCTGCTGATGGCCGGAATGCGTGCGCGCCAGTGACACCGTGGAAAGCCCGCCTCCTGCAGCCGGCGTCGATGCACGATCGGTGATCGACGACGAGGCCGTGCCGCTCGCTTCCTTCAGGGCCGCACTGAAATCGAAATCCCGTGCCTTGAAGTTCGGCGTATCGGCATTGGCAATGTTGGAAGAAATCACTTCCTGACGATTGGCGCGCAACACCAGTGCCTTGCCATGAAAGTCGATCGAATCCGTCAATCTGTCGAACATCTGCAACTCCTGCCACTGCAACGATTGCTTCAGGAAAATCCCGACATCCCCATGTCGATATCCCCTCGACCCCCAGTCGAGACATCGCCATTATCCCGACTGGAGACCTCAGGGCATGGCCGGAACAAGGCAGGAAATCCCCCCTTTCTTCCACCACATCCCGAGCGGAGCGCGCTCTACGATTTCACGCTGGCGTTCTGCACCTCTCCTGTCGACCACCATGAAGATCCGGCCTGCCAAACTCGTCCGACTGATCCTGCTCTGCCTGGCATGGGCAGCCACCTTCCTGTGGCAACCGGCCCAGGCGGCATCCACCAGCACAACCGCCGCGTCCGCAGCCCCGGTCGACCAGGCAAGACTCATGCGCTGGCTCAAGTCCCAGCCCGGCATGCCACACGGCAGGCAGATCCGGGTCGCCGTGGAGCTGAAGGCCGACACCCGCAAGACACGACTGATCGCCTGTGAGAAAAGCGAGTTCTTTCTGTCACGCGGAGCCCGACTGCGCGGGCGGGTGAATGTGGGAGATCGCTGCGTGGCAGGTGCCACCTGGACGCGCTGGCACAACGCCTTCGTGCGTGTCCACGGCCCTGCCCTCGTCAGTCGTCGTGCGCTGCCAGCCGGCAGTGCGCCACAGGCTGCCGATTTCCGGGTGGAACAGGTTGAATGGAGCGCACTGCAACACGACCCGGCCAGCGTGGATACCGTGCTTGCCGGACAACAGCTGATTCGTGCGCTCGCCGCCGATCAGCCTCTGCGCACCGATCATCTGCGTCCGATGCCGGCCATCCGCTCGGGTGAAGCCGTGACCGCCATTGCCGACGGCGAAGGCTTCAGAATAGCTGTCGATGCAACGGCGCTCTCCGACGCCAGCGACGGGCAACCCATTCGGGTACGAACAGCCAGTGGCAAGGTGCTCAACGGGATGGTCAGTGGAAGAACGGTGACAATCGGCCGATGAAAGGTCGAAGGGAACTAAAGGTTTTTCGCCACAGGCCGATAAAGCGTTCAAGGATCTCCCTGGATGAGTCCCCCGCTCGTCCAGGGCTCCCCCCGAAGCCCCGTGGCAGTAATCCCCTAGGAGTTCCCCATGATTACCGGAAAGACACCCTATGTAAGTACCGTGTCGCTCCTGAGCCGTCCTGTCAATACGGCCGCGGCCGGTGCTGTCTCACACCCGGCTGGTTCGGAAGATGACATCCGTCCGGTAACGGAAAGCGACAAGGTGCAGCTTTCGGAAGCTGGCATCGGTCTGCTTCCCGGCGAAACGGACAAGCCGGACGAGGCACGCGCCGCTCGCGTCCAGGAGCTGAAGAAGGCCGTCGAGGAAAAACGCTACATCGTCGAAAGCCGCAAGGTTGCCGCGGAGCTTCTGAAGGAAGCCTCGGAACTGATGGCCACCCTCACCGGTTTCCCGATCGACCCGCTGGAAGAAGCGCGCTCGGAAAAGGAAGGCACCGACGAGAAGGCATCCTCTGCATCCGCATCTTCATCCAGCGACACTGAAGACAGCAACCCCATCCATTCTCCCGGACAGTCCTGAAGGCACATCGCAAAATGATTCAACGCAATGACCTCGACAGCCTCCTCTCCCTGTTGCAGCGCCAGCACATTGCGCTGTCGAGCCACGCGGAGGATGCTGCCGAGCGTCTCGATGCCGTCAATCAGGAACTGCAACGGATCCTGCAGAAACTTCAGCCGCTCAGCCGTCGACAGACGACGCGGGCCATCAGGCCGGCCGACCGGGAAATTTCCCTGGCCATCGGCCGTCTTCTCACCGAGAACCGCACCCTGCTGATGCGTCGATCGGATCAGAACCGTCGGGCACTGCAGGTGCTGTTCCGCACCGAGCCCCTGGTCTATACGCGCTGAGTCCAGCGCTGTGCCTTCCCGTTCCACGCAGGCGCCAACCGGCACCCGCCGACCCGTTTCCGTGCCTGCCCCGGCTTCTTTCTGCGTGTGCCAATGGTGATGTTGCCTGCGAAGGCGCAGGTCACAGACATGCAGCGCCAGTGCTCGGGCCTGTCTCTTTTCAAATCGCGTCCGGGGCGAGTATTTTTCTCTTGCCCTCGCCTCTTTCGGGCATCTCGGTGCCCGGATCTCTGCTCCCCTGCCTGCTGCAGCGCCCCCGGATTTCGGCGGCGTGCATTCAGCCAGACACGTCCATCAACGCCATGACCCCAGCTTTGCGCGCAGCCGGGCCATTGCCTGACTGTGCAGCTGCGACACCCGGGACTCCGTCACGCCCAGAACCTCGCCAATTTCCTTGAGCGTGAGGCTTTCCACGTAATAGAGGCTCATCAGGATTCGTTCGCGTTCGGGCAAGCCGTCGATGGCCTCCACCAGCGCTTCCCGAAAGCGCACGTCTTCCAGGCGCTTGTCCGGCGTCGGCTGTTCGTCAGCCAGTGTCTGCTCGATCTGGTTCACCCCGTCTTCCTCACTGGTACTGTCTTCCAGATAGATCAGTTGCGATCCCCGTGCCTGCGTCAGAAGACGCTGGTACTCCTCCAGCGACATGCCCAGCTCCTCGGCAATCTCGCGCTCGGCGGCCGGCCTCTGTTCGCGCTGTTCCACAGCGTGAATCGCCTGCTCGATGCTGCGCTGACTGCGTCGCACCGAACGAGGCATCCAGTCGGCATTGCGCAGCTCGTCGAGCATTGCCC
Source organism: Lautropia sp. (assembly GCA_030523825.1). Lineage (GTDB taxonomy): Bacteria > Pseudomonadota > Gammaproteobacteria > Burkholderiales > Burkholderiaceae_E > Lautropia. The sequence continues at coordinate 5,417 of JAUNHU010000029.1, forward strand.
CTCGCACCCGCTGCATGGCAAAGGTATCGAACTGCACACCCACGGTTGCATCGAATCGTGACACGGCATCCACCAGCCCGATGAGCCCGGCCTGAACCAGGTCATCGAGGTCAATGCTCGATGGCAACCGCGATGCCATCTGCACCGCCACACGCCGCACCATCTTGCCGTACTGTGCAATCACCGTATCCCTGTCCAGCAGGCCACGCGGTGTATACATCGGATCACTCCCCTGCTTCAATGGGTTTTTTCCTGCACGACGGTGTCCGCCAGCGGCATGCCCGCTTCCGACCAGACATCCCACTCGAAACCGGAAAGTTCTGCCATCGACAGGCCCGACCAGAAGGTCAGGCCCGCATCATCTTCCCTGCTTCCCAGCACCACATCCAGATGCACGCTGAGAAATCGCCGTGCACACCCGGCCAGAGCCAGAAAGCGCTGCCTGCCCTGTTCCGCCTGCTCCACATCGGTGAACAGCACTCCGAAACGGCGAATGCCGGTTGCTGCGGCCACTTTCTTGATCTCGGCATACTGCGCCATCATCGCCTCACGGCGATGGCTGAGCAGCAACATCAGCCGATCCCCGGCCTGCGCATGCACCCAGCGCGCCGCCGTCACCGGATCATCCATCCAGAACACACGCCGCTCACGTCGCGCCATCAGCTCCTTTCCCGAGGCCAGCAGCTGCAACAGCCCTGCCCGATCCAGCACGTCCTGCTCCTGTCCGGCGGACAACGCGGCAGTGTAGACGTTCATGAAGCGGGTGGCATCCACAGGCGAGACCAGGCTGCCCACCGGGACGAGCTTCGGCCTTGCGGGATGGATCAACCGACGCAGCCCTGCTGCCTGGTCGAGTCCGTTGTCAAACATGGCTCGCCTCGAACAGTTGACGCATTTCGCTGTCCGTCATCGACAGCGAACGATATCGGTTGGCGGTATCGGCATCCAGTGCCTGCTCGACCAGCTTCACGAAATTGGCCGGGTGGTAGTCTTCGGGCACGCGCTGGCCATCGGCGTAGCCCACCAGCGGCAGACGGTGACGCAACAACGCATCCATGCAGCTCCCCAGTCCCACCGCCTCGTCGACCTTCGACAGCAGCACGCCAGCCGTATCCCTGGCACCAAAGGCTTCCAGCATTTCCTCGACACTGCCCGGCTGTGCGGCAGCATTCATCACCAGCACCCGCTTCACCTGGCTGAGGGCCAGTGCCGAAGTCAGTTGCGCAACGCGCTCGTCCCGCTGGCTGATTCCGGCCGTGTCGATCAGCACCAGGCTGCGGTTCTCGTGCTCCTTCAGGAGCGACTGCAGCACATCCTTGTCCTGTGCCACCTGCACCGGCACCCCCAGCATCCGGCCGAAGGCACGCAGCTGCTCCTGTGCCCCGATCCGGTACACATCTGCCGTAATCAGCGCGAGCTGGCCAGGGCCATGACGCAGCACATGATGCGCCGCGATCTTGGCAATGCTGGTCGTCTTGCCCACACCCGTGGGGCCAATCAGTGCAAACACGCCGCCCTTGTCGAAGAACCCCTTCTCGCCGACCGTGCGCATGCCGGCGGCAGCATTCACGCCGACCAGCGTGCGCAGCAGCGTCTGTCGCAGCCACTCGTCTGCCTGCACGTCACCATAATCGGCAGGCAGCAGATCGACCAGCGTGCGAGCCAGACCAGGCGAGAACTGGCAGCGCAGCAGATTGCGCAGCAGACGCATCTGCCCCGGCCGGCGCCTCGTTGCCTCGAACCAGCCGATGCCCTGCAAGGCCTGATCGCCCGGTTTCAGGAAGCCTTCGGGAACGGGAGACGCTGCCGAAAACCCGCCCGGCATCTGCAGAACCGGCCAGCCGCCATTGGTGCCGTCCAGCGTGGACGCCAGGGACATGGCCTGCTGTGAAGCACTGCCCGCCATCAGTGTCTGCATCTGTGCCTCGGCGTCCGGTGCCGTCCAGATCCGCTTGCGGCCAAACAGACGCTTTGCCGAATCGACCATCTGCCAGAGGCGCGATTTTGGCGCCTGCTGCACATGCGCAGTCACCGCAGCCGCCTGAGCCTGCGCCTGCAATTGCGCCTGCAGCTGGGCCACCTCGGCCGTCGACTGCACGCGCGCCGGCTCCGCACCGGGCACGCCAACCGGCATCTGCAACGCCGCAGCCTGCTGCCGCTCCTGCATCAGCGCAGCAAAACTGCTGAGCTGACCGGGAACCGTCGCAGCGTTCTGCATGGCGGCCGATGTCCCGGCAGCAAGCGGCGCAGCAGTCGCACCCGCCACGCCATGCACGAAACCGTGCTGTTCAGACATGAACGCAACAGTCGGCGTCACCGGTGCAGCCCCCGACTCGCCCTTCACAACACCTGCACCCGTCTCCTGCGCACGCTGGCGCCGGAGACGCTCGAAATCGAGCGTGCTCACCGGGCCATTGTCGGCGGACACCGACGGCTGCATCGCCACGCCGGCAGTCGCACCGTTCAGCGGCATGCCCTGTTGCACCGGCATGGAGGCAGACCACGCAGTGCCCAGGTCGCCGGGGCTGCCGGGCACTTGCGCAGACACGGCCTCATCAGACAATGCGCGTGCGTCAGCATCGACTGCTTTCTTTCCGTTCGCAGGAGAGGCTGTGCCAACAGAGCCGCCAGCGTCATCTGCCTGCGTGACCGGCATGGCGGCCTCATCAGACGCGGCCTGTTTCTTGCGCCCCTTGCGTCCGGCCACCGCGGCTACCGTGCGTGCAAGCCGGCCTTCTGCCGGAGCCTTTTCCGTCCTGGTCGCACGCGATGTGCGCCCCTTGGCACGTGTGCCGGCCTGCTCCGCCGCGTCCGCAGCAGATTCGGAAGCAACTGCCTTCTGTGCACCGATCGTTGCAGCCTGCATCGTGTCAGGGGCAGACTGTGCGTCGGCAGCGACATCCACTGCGGGCACAGGCTCCTGCGTCACCGCCTCGTCGACGCTGGTCTTGCCAGCAGCTTCCTTGCTCTTTGCCGCCGCATTGATATTCGACGACATCTCGGCAATGGCACGCCGACGACGCGCGACACTGCGCGGCACCGGAACCACAACCGTGACCTGAACCTCATCGCCAACCGCGCCGCTATCCAGAATATCGACATCAGCTCCGAACCTGGCTTTCGCCTGGGCGATGGCTTCGCGCATCGTGCGCCCGTTGAAAGTCATGGTTTTCATCGATTACTCCCGATCAATTGACCGATACGAATGGTGTGGGTGTCCGGAATCTCGGCATGGGCCAGCACCCGGACACGGGGTGCCGCCTTGCGGATCATCGCCGCCACCTGTGGGCGGATTCGGTCCGGCACCAGCAGACAGGCTGGCATGCCCAGCGACTCCTGCTGCTGGCAGATGCGCGATGCCTCGGTGGCAAGAAAATCGGCTACCGACGGATCGAGCGCTCCCGTGGCCCCCGGGGCCAGCGACTGCATCAGCAGGGATTCGAGAGCCGGATCGAGGGCCACCACGGCAAGATCGCCCGTCGGCCCGAAGATGCCCTGCACAATGGCAGGCGCCAGCGCAACGCGCACCTCGCGCGTCAGATCGGCCGGGTCCTGCACCTTGGCACCATGCTCGGACAGCGATTCGATGATCGTCTTGAGGTCACGAATGTGCACCGCCTCCTCCAGCAGGTTCTGCAACACCTTCTGCAACACCGGCACCGGCACCACCTTCGGCACCGCATCCTCCACCAGCTTGGGTGCGAAGCGGCCCAGATGATCCAGCAGCTGCTGGACTTCTCCCCTGCCCAGCAGACGCCAGGCATGTGTCTGCATCAGATGATGCAGGTGCGTCGCCACCACCGTGGACGCATCGACCACCGTGAATCCCGATGCCTGCGCAGCCTCCTTCTCGGCTGTCTGAATCCACCAGGCTTTCAGGCCAAAGGCAGGGTCCTGCGTGGGAATGCCGTTGAGCCTGACCTGCGCATGACCCGGGTCGATGGCCAGCCACATTCCCGGGAATGCCTCGCCGCTGCCCACCGTCACGCCCTTCAGGCCGATCCGGTAGGTGTTTGGCTTCAGATCGAGCTGATCGCGTACATGCACCGGGGGCGGCAGGAAACCGATCTCCTGAGCAAACTTGCGGCGCACCCCCTTGATGCGCATCAGCAGGTCGCCCCCGTTTTCCTTGTCGACCAGCTGGATCAGCTTGTAGCCCACTTCCAGGCTGAGCACATCCACCGGCTGGACATCTTCCCAGCTGGCATCGCCATCGTTGGCCGGCACCACTTCCGTCACGACGGAAGGCTCCTCCTTCGCCACCGTGGCCAATTTGAAGGACACATAGCCCAGCATGGCAGCCAGCGACAGGAAGGCAATGTTCGGCATGCCGGGAATCAGGCCCAGCACGCCAATGATGAGCGCCACCAGCCCCAGCGCACGCGGCAGCGAGAACAGCTGCGTGGCAATCTGTCTGCCGATGTCGTCGCTGCCGTCGCCCACGCGCGACACGAGCAGACCCGCAGCAATCGAGATGATCAGCGCCGGAACCTGCGACACCAGCGCGTCACCGATGGCGAGCAGCACATAATTGTTCGCCGCCGTTTCAAGCGCCAGATTGTGCTGAAAGATGCCGATGGCCAGGCCGCCCACCAGATTGATGACCAGAATGAGGATGCTGGCAATGGCATCGCCGCGCACGAATTTCGAGGCACCGTCCATCGAACCATAGAAATCCGCTTCGCGGCCCACTTCCTGCCGGCGACGACGGGCCTCGGCCTGGTCGATCTGCCCTGCGTTCAGGTCGGCGTCGATCGCCATCTGCTTGCCAGGCATCGCATCCAGCGCAAAGCGTGCAGACACCTCGGCAATACGGCCGGCACCCTTCGTCACCACCATGAAGTTGATGACCGTGAGAATGGCGAACACGATGATGCCAACCGCGTAATTGCCACCGATCAGGAAATTGGCAAAGGCTTCGATGACCTTGCCGGCAGCATCGGTGCCGGTGTGACCGTGCAGCAACACCGCGCGCGTCGATGCCACGCTCAGCGACAGGCGCATCAGCGTCGTCACCAGCAGCACCGTGGGGAAAACCGCAAAATCGAGCGCCTTGACCGTGTACACCGCCACCAGCAGCACCAGCAGCGAGATGGCGATGTTGAAAGTAAACAGGAAATCCAGCACTGGCGCCGGCAGCGGCAACAGCATCATGGCCAGCACCATGATGGCCAGCCCAGGCACCGCGAGCGATGACAACGGCGGCAACGGCAGATCCTGTCCGGCCACGCGAATGCTCGATGGCAGGCGCAGCCCCCTGCCACCTCCACCCAACGCCAGGCCCTGACGGCCTTCGGTCAATGGCGCGCTCATCTTTGCTTACCTTCTTCAGAATTCTTCGGATCAAGCCCCGGCGGCACCGGCAGATCCGCAGGCTCCTTCGGCGCAGCCGAACGTCCCGGGACCCACTGTTTCAACTGGTAGACATAGACCAGCACCTGCGCGACCGCCACATACAGGGCCTGCGGCACCTCGTGGTCCAGTTCCACATGCGCATAGAGCGCACGCGCCAACGGCGGAGCGGACAGCACGGGAACGCCCGACTCCCGGGCAATGGCCTGAATGCGCATCGCCAGCTCGTCGATGCCCTTGGCCACAACTCGGGGCGCGCCTCCTGCCGCCTCGTCATAACGGATCGCCACCGCATAATGCGTCGGGTTGACCACGACGATGTCAGCCGCGGGGACCGCCGACAGCATCCGCCGACGAGCGGCCTCACGTTGTCGCGAACGTATCTGTCCGCGCACGTGCGGGTCGCCTTCCTGCTCCTTGTGCTCCTGCTTCGCCTCCTCCCGCGTCATCCGCAGATCCGCCCGGTTGCGGAACCACTGGAAGGGCACGTCGAAGAGCGCCAGCACGAACAGGAGCAGCAGGAAGAACCAGTAACCATTGACCACCATGCCCAGCGCGGACACCGTGGACTCCTTCAGACTGCCTGCCGACAGTGCCGCAAAGGCAGGGAATCGGTCGGACACATACCAGGTGCCGATTGCCCCCAGAAAAACCGTCAGCAGGAACAGCTTGATGAACTCGACCAGGTTGCGCAGCGAGAAGATCCGCTTCAACCCGCCCATCGGACTTATCCGCGAAACCTTGAATCCCAGCGCCTTGAAACTGAGGTTGAAGCCCCCCGGCACGGTACTTGCGGCAATGGCCGCCACGCAGACAGCCAGCATGATGCCCATCACGGGCCAGAGCACCCCGGAAAACACACCGAACATCGGCAGCACTGCGTCATGCACCGAATGACGCATGCTCACGTCAAAGCGCAGCGCCGTGACCAGCAGGCGCCGAATTCCCTCGGCCAGTGCCGGCCCGATCATCACCAGCATGCCGCAACCAGCCGCCAGCACGAGCAGATGCCCGGCATCGCGCGAGCGTGGCACATTGCCTTCCTCGCGCGCCTGCCGTATCCGTTTCTCGGAGGCCGGTAACTGTTTGTCTTCCTTGCTGGCGCCCTCAGCCATCTGCTGCCTTCAATGTCAAAAGACGAGGCTGCATTATCGACAGCAAAGGCAAATACTTAAGCGCCGAAAAACCCGAGAAAACGGGCCAATTAGTCAGGGGAACCCGACAGCAGCACCAAGGGCCGGGAGGCCGTGCCCGTCACAGGCGCATTTGGCGCTTGACGCCACTGAGCCTGAGATGGGTACGGCCTCCCGGCCCTCTCACATCGGAGGCAAAGTATCTTTCGGCACACTTTCGCTACAGAAAGACTCTCTCCAGGAAAACAACCTGGAATCTCCCACGGGAAGGCGGTACGACCCGGCGGCTCAACGCCGTCAAGCGCCGAATGCGCCGCCAGGCCGCACCCCCTTCCCGTTTTTCCATTGTGGAACAAAAACCCAATCATTCGTCCTGCAAAGGAAAACTCCCAATCAGCCACAAGGGCCGGGAGGCCGTGCTCGTCGCAGGCGCATTTGGCGCTTGACGCCACTGAGCCTGAGATGGGTACGGCCTCACGGCCCTCTCTCATCGAAGGCAGGACAACTTCATCCCCCTGGCGACGGGACAAACACCCATCCTGCAGAAGAAAGCCCGCACCAACACCAAAGGCCGGGAGGCCGTACCCGTCGAAGGCGCATTCGGCGCTTGACGGCGTTGAGCCTGAGATGGGTACGGCCTCACGGCCCTCTCACATCGAAGGGAAAACCTGAGTCCCTTCCTCTTACAACAAAACCGGCCTCAAACCTGCAACCCCATGATCTCGGAATAAGCCTGCACCAGCCGGTTGCGAACCGTCAGCGCCGACTGAAAACCGATCTGGGCCTTCTGCATTGCAAGCATCGTGCCTTCGAGTGTTGCGCCAGACTCACCAAGCACGAACGCCTTCTGCTGCGAGTCTGCAACATTTTGCGCCTGACTCACACTGCGCAGCGCGTCCATGAACAGGTTGCCAAACGATACATCATTCGCCTTCTCCGCCCCGCCGGCAGACAGCAGACCACCCATTTCACCCACACTCTGCGGACGGGCGGCAGCTGCCGCCGCATCAGCGGCAGCTTTCAGCGCAGAACCGGGAAATTCAACTTTCATCATGCCTCTCCTTGCCTCGGCAAACCGCTTGCCGACGAGATAAATGGTATAGACATGCACCAGGATGGCTCGTTGAAATAGCGGTAATCCGGCCCTGTTATTGACGCATGAAAAAACGAAGGGCTGCCGAATAATGAGCGCCATGAGTACAAATACCCCCGCCCTGTCCAATGCAACGCCCATCGGCGTTGCTCCGTTCGCCCAGATACCGGCTGCGACAAAGGTCAAAGCCGGGGTTGGTGTCATCGCTCTGGGTGCCGTTGCCGTTTCCGCCTGGCTGTGGTCACAGCAGCCAGACTGGAAGGTGCTTTACAACAACCTGCCCGATCGTGAAGGCGGCGCGGTCATCGCCCAGCTGGTGCAGATGAACGTGCCCTACAAGTACACCGAAGGTGGTGGTGCGATCATGGTGCCGGCAGGCATGGTTCATGATGCCCGCCTCCGTCTGGCTGCCGCCGGACTGCCCCGCAGCGACACCACCGGCTACGAGCTGATGGAAAAACAGCGTTTCGGGACCACGCAGTTTCAGGAACGCCTGAATTTCCAGCGAGGCCTGGAAGGTGAACTGGCACGATCCATCCAGAGCATCGCTGCCGTGAAACAGGCACGCGTGCATCTGGCCATTCCGGTACAGAACGGCTTCCTGCGCGAGCAGCTCAAGCCCTCGGCATCGGTGGTGCTCACGCTGTATCCGGGCCGCGTGCTGGAGCGCTCGCAGGTGCAGGGAATCCTGCATCTGGTGGCGTCTTCCGTGCCGGACATGAACCCGAAACAGGTATCGGTGGTCGATCAGTACGGCAAGCTGGTGTCCGATCTGGACGCCGACGGTGGCGCCATGAACACGGCGCAGATCAATTACCGCAACCAGATCGAAAGCAGCCTGTCGCGTCGCATCAGCGATCTGCTGGAGCCCATCGTCGGTCAGGGCAACCTGCGCGCGCAGGTGGCTGCCGACATCGACTTCACGCAGAGCGAAGCCACCGCCGAAACCTTCTCGCCGAACCAGAACCCTGCCAATGCCGCCATCCGCAGCCAGCAGACGATGGCATCGCAGGACGGCAATGGCGGTCTGGCAGCCCCCGGTGGCATTCCGGGTGCTCTGACCAACCAGCCCCCCGGCAACCCGACGGCGCCGGTGAATGGCGCTGCGCAGGCCACGGGGCCGGCAGCGGGTGCGGCGGCGTCCCAGTCGGCAGCCAATGGCAGCAGTCGTCAGGAATCGGTGACGAACTACGAAGTGGATCGCACCGTGAAGGTGACGCGCAATCAGACGGGCTCGGTTCGCCGGCTGTCGGTGGCTGTGCTGCTGAACCAGAAGGAAAGCGTGAACGAGGAAGGCAAGACCGTGCTGACCCCGCTGACGCCGATGGAGATTCAGAGCATCGAGGCGCTGGTGAAGCAGGCCGTGGGATTCTCGGCAGAACGGGGGGATTCGGTGCAGGTGGTGAACGCCGCGTTCACCAAGCCAGCCGCCGTTGCCGAACCGGAGGTTCCGCTGTGGAAAGACCCTGACACCATGTCTTTTGCAAAGGACGTGGGCAAGCAATTCGGCTTCGTGGTGCTGGCACTCATCATCCTGATGATGTTCATCCGCCCTGCCCTGAAGGCAATGAAGAAGCCCGCGCCCGCAGCAGGTCAGAACCTGAACGCAACCGTCGATGAACAACTGAACCTGCCTGCTCCCCAGGAAGGCAATGACAAGGGCAAGGAAGCCCAACAGATCGAGGCGAACCCTGACATGGGCATGGGCATGACGATTGCCCAGCACAACGCCCTGCAACTGGCACGCACCGATCCGACGGCTGTTGCCACCGTCGTGCGCAACTGGGTCAATGGCACCAACCCGGATGGTCAAAAATGAGCGGTTTTGATGAAGCAGGCACTCTGGATGCCGCTGTGCTGCTGCTTGCCCTCGGCGAGGAAACGGCAGCCGAAGTTTTCAAGCATCTGACGCCGAAGGAGGTGCAGGGGCTGGGCGAAGTGATGGCCCGCACCCAGTACACGACCAAGGATCACATCAATCAGGTGCTGGAAAAGTTCCATCAGCAGGCATCGAAGCAGAGCACGCTGGTGCACGACCCCAACGCCTATGTCCGCGGGGTGCTGAAGCGTGCGCTGGGCGATGACAAGGCCCACATGCTGATCGACCGGATCGTGCAGGGCAGCGATGTTTCGGGTATCGAAAGCCTGCGCTGGATGGATGCGGCATCGGTGGCCGAACTCATCCGCAACGAACACCCGCAGATCATCGCCTCGATCCTGGTGCATCTGGAACGCGATCAGGCTTCGTCAGTCCTGCAACAGCTGGGCGCCGACATCCGTGCCGACGTGATGCTGCGTATTGCCACACTGGACAGCATCCAGCCCAGCGCACTGAAGGAGCTGAACGAGGCATTGTCCCGGGTGCTGACCGGCGGCGAGCGCGTGAAGCGCGCGCGCCTTGGCGGCAGCAAGGCGGCAGCCGAGATCCTGAACTTCCTGGGCGGCGGCGAGGAAGCCACCCTGCTCCAGACCCTGCGCGAGGAAAACGCCGAACTTGCACAGGAAATCGAGGACCTGATGTTCACCTTCGATGACCTGCTGAGCCTGGACGATCGTGCCGTGCAGACCGTGCTGCGCGAGGTTCAGAACGATCAGCTCATCATCGCCCTGAAGGGCGCCGAGCCCGCCCTGCGCGAGAAGATCTTCAAGAACATGAGCTCGCGTGCAGCCGAAAGCCTGAAGGAAGATCTGGAATCGCGGGGTCCGGTGCGCCTGTCGGAAGTGGAAGCGCAGCAGAAGGAAATCCTGAAGACCGTGAAGCGTCTGGCCGACGAAGGCACGATTGCCGTGAGCACCGGAGGCGGAGATGGTTTCGTCTGAGGAGTGGACCCAGGCCATGCCCAGCCGGGCACGCCCTGCCCGCATCAGCCGGCAGGAAGCATGGCAGCCACTGGCCGTGCCATCCTTCGATGCAGCGGGCGTGCTGCGCGATGGCTCTGCCGAGGAGGCGGCACGCGAGGCCGAACAGCAACTGGCACAGCAACTGGAAGCTGCCTGGCAGAACGGTCACGAGGCAGGTTTCGCTGCCGCCCGTCAGCAACAGCAAGAAGCAGAGACGGCACTGGGCATGGACGCCCGCACACGCTGTGATGCCCTGCTGAGCGATCTGGGCAATGGGCTGCAGGCACTGAAGGGCGATCTGGCCCGGCAGGTGATGAATCTTGCGCTGGAGATAGGCAGGCACATCGCCTGCGAACAGATCCGTCAGGACGAGCAACGCATCGTGCCGGTGCTGAAGTCGATTCTCGGCGAGATCGGCCAGCGCCACCGTCAGCTGGAGGTGCAGCTCCACCCTGACGACGCCGCTGCGGCACGTGAGTGGTTTTCCTCCGAACACCCGGAAATTCGTCTGAAGCTCATCGAAAATCCGCGCCTGTCGCGGGGCGGGTGTGTGGTAAATGCGGGAAGCACGGTCGTCGACGGTCAGCTGGAAACCCGCGTTCGTCGTGCATTTGCCGCGCTGGGTGCCGGGGAGATGTTGAATGAGGCCGATGGTGTGCACGAACCGGATGTGCAACACCCTGACGATACCGACACGCCGGGCATGACGGCTGACGCCGCCGTGGCCGTGCATGCCTATGAATCCCTGGCCCCTGAGCCCTCTCCCGACCTGCAGACAGGTGAATGACAATGCCCTTCGCGCGGCAGCTGGAAGATTTTCTCGGCAACTGCCAGCAGCTTGCCGAAAACACCGCACCGATTGCCGTTGAAGGCCGTCTGGTGAAGGTGTCCGGCATGCTCGTGGAAGCCGCCGGGATCAACCTGCCCGTGGGCGCACTGTGCCAGCTGCATCAACCCGACGGCGCTACCGTCGATGCAGAGGTCGTGGGCTTTTCCAATGGTCATTCCTACCTGATGCCTTCGGCCGACACCGGCGGGCTCTCGCCCGACACCCGGGTCTGCCCGATGGAACCGGCCATCGCCGCACCAACACTGTGGCGACGCAGCCATCCGTGGCGCCGCAAATCCGACCGGATGCGGCACCTGCCCATTGGTAACGGCCTGCTCGGGCGCGTGGTGGATGCCGATGGCGTGCCAATGGACGGGCATGGTCCGCTGGACAACGTCGAACAGAAACCCATTCATGGCCGTCCGATCAACGCGATGGACCGCGAGCCGATCCGCACCGCGCTGGATACCGGCGTTCGCGCCATCAATGGCCTGCTGACCATCGGACGCGGGCAGCGTATCGGCCTGTTTGCAGGCGCCGGTCTGGGCAAGAGCGTGCTGCTGGGCATGATGGCTCGCTACACCAATGCCGATGTCATTGTGGTGGGCCTGATCGGCGAACGAGGGCGCGAGATCAAGGAATTTCTGGAAGACATTCTCGGCGAGAAGGATCGTCACCGCACGGTGATTGTGGCTGCACCATCCGACATGCCGCCGATCACGCGGATGCAGGGCGCCACCTATGCAACCGCCATTGCCGAACATTTCCGTGACCAGAACCTGAACGTGCTGCTGCTGATGGACTCGCTGACGCGCTTTGCGATGGCAGCACGCGAGATTGCATTGTCGATTGGCGAGTCGCCCGCCACCAAGGGCTATCCACCCTCGGTGTTCGCGCGCCTGCCTGCCCTGCTGGAACGTACCGGCATGGGCGCGAAGAACCAGGGCTCGATCACGGCCTTCTACACCGTGCTGTCGGAAGGTGACGACCCGAACGATCCGGTCGCCGATTCGACACGTTCCTTTCTGGACGGCCACATCGTGCTGACGCGCGAACTGGCCGATGCGGGCCACTACCCTGCCATCGACATCGAGCAATCCATTTCCCGCGTGATGTCTGCCGTGACCAGCCCGGAGCAGCAGAAACTCGCCCGCGAACTCAAATCCCTATGGTCAGCATACCGGCGCAGCCGCGAGCTGATCACGATCGGCGCGTATACCGAGGGCAGCGATGCCCGCATCGACCGCGCCATTTCCCTGATGCCGGCCATCGAAGCCTTCCTGCGACAGGAAGTGCTCGACCCGGCCAGCCTGAACGACACGGTTTCCACACTGAAGAAACTGCTGGAAACCCGTACTGAATCCGTGGAGCATTGAACGACATGAAACCGGCACTGGAACTTGCCGTGGAAAACTATCAGCGGCTGCGCGACGAAGCAGCCGCTGCGCTGGCACTGGCGCAGAAGGAACTGACCTCCCTGCGCAACACGCTGGCCACCCTCGAAGGCTATCGTGATTCGATGCAGGACAAGCGCCGCCAGGCAGAAGGCAGCTCACGCCCGATTGCCTCATTGCAGATGGACACCCATTTTGCCGGCCGGATCGAAAACGCCATCAAGCAGCAACAGCGCTATATCGAACACGCCCAGGCTCGTGCCGAGCATCGGCGCCAGACGCTGCTTGCCTGTCAGAAGCGCGTGAAGGCCGTGGAACTGATCCTGCGCCAGCGTGCAGAGGCTGCTGCCCGACAGGAAGCGCGCCGGGAACGGCTCGAAACCGATGAACTGGCCGGCATCCGGCACCTGAACCGTCAACGACAGACAGAACAGGCCGAACTCAACGAACTCGACATGGAGAGTTACGTCGCATGAAGTCCTCCATCTCCTCGCCGTCGGGCAATGCGCGCGCGCATGAAAGCTCGCTAACAGCACGCGCTGCCGACATCGGCCGCAAGAGCCGCATCAACACGGCAGACCTCTCCTTTCAGCTGCTGTTCTCCAACATCCGGCCCAACGTGATCGAAAGCCACGCCAACCGGGCCGTGTCACACAAGCCGGAACAGCATGTGCAAGCGGAAAAGCCACGCCAGCCCCGGCAACGCCCGCGCGATGAAGACCAGTTCGCGCAGCCGCATGTGCAGCAGAACATCCGGAACAACGAAGCGAATCGCCCGCGGGAAAGCGCCGAGACTCAACGCACGACGAAACCCGTCTCGGCTGCCCGTCAGGCGGAAAGGACGCCTGAGCGTCAGCACGCCGAGCAGCCAGCGCAGGCCGCAGCCACCGGAGTAGGCGGCACAAGGGAGGCATCTTCTCCCCACGCAAGCTCTGCCACCGCGGCCGCTCAGACACATCAGGCGGATGAGCACGCCGCCGCGACGACACAGGCCAGCGCCGCCGGCGGATCGGCAGCAAACACGCCTGCCCAGCCGGATCGGCAAACGATTCCTGCTGCACCTGCAACGCAGGCAGCACAGGGTACCAATCCCGCACAGGTGGCCAGCAGCGCAATGGCAGCAGCCTCTGCGTTGCAGCAGCTTGCCAGCGACATCCAGCAGGCAACGGCCCCTGCCCTGCAACCCGTGACCGACGCCGAAGCCACCCGGCTGGCGCAGGAAGCTGGCCTGTTGCCTGCTTCACAGGCATCCGCCACCGCAGGCGCAGCGCAGGCGGCAGGCGCGCAGGGCGCAACGACACTCGCCGCGCTCGATACTGCCGCAGAAGGCGTCGCGGATGACACGCTGCTGACCGAAAGCCTTCTGACACCGGCTGTCGCCACCGCGACGGGCAAGGATGGCGAAACGGCGGGCCAGCAACAAGGGCAGGCACGCCCGCAGGCTGGACGCGAACCGGCGCTTGCCGCACCGCAGGCAGCGGAACTGCGCGCGAATGCCACGATCCGTCCCGAAGCCGTGAATGCCACGAACGTGACGCAAGGCATGGGGGGAACTCCGGCCACGCAGGAAGGTGCCCAGATCGGCCCTGCTGCATCGGGCATCGGCATGCGCACCGAAGGCACAGGCTTCTCGCTCGGCATGGCTGCGCAGGCAACGCCTTCGGGACACTCCCCGGTGCGCGCCGACGGCAGCCCCCTGCTTGCCAGCCGAATCGACAGTCCGGTGAACAGTCAGGAGTTCAAGGAAATGTTTGCGCGGCAGGTGGCAGGTCTGGTCGTGCAGGGGCAGGATCGCGCCGAAATCCGCCTGACACCGGCCGAGCTGGGACCGATCCGCATTCGCTTGACCCTGAACGCAGAAGACGCACAGCTCGACATTTCTGCCGCACACGCTTCGACACGCGCCGCCATCGAAGCCTCGATGTCGACCCTGAAGCAGATGCTCGCGGATCAGGGCATGCGGCTGGCCGATTACCGGATGGATCAGGGCAACACCGCCTCCTTCCTGTCGCAACAGCGTCAGTCCGACCAGGGATCGAATGCAGGAATGCAACAGTCGATGAACGCCTTTGGTCAGGGCGGCGGATCGGGCAGCGATGCCCGCCAGGGACAGGATGGCGGCAGCCGTGGTCGTGACGCAAATGCCACGAACGAGGGATCGGTGGCGGCCACAAACGGCATGAACGGCAGCGGCAGCGGCAGGCGCGCCACATCCGAGGGCAACATCGACACCTTTGCCTGAAGACAGTCTGCAGGGTGGTTTTCCCGCCCCCTGCACCGTTGGTCGGATGCGCGAAATTGAACGCTGATTCGCCCCCTTCTCGACCTATTCCATTACCCGGTTGTAGCAGAAAATGACAGGCATCGAACTGTCATCTGCAACACCGGGTAATTTCATGTCAGGCAATACGGAAAAAGCCGAAGAAGGCGCAAAAAAAGGCGGCAAGGGCATGCTGATCGGCATCCTGGCCGTGGTACTGGCTGGTGGCGGCGGTGCGGGCTGGTTCTTCCTGAAACCAAAACCCGATCCCGACGCTGAAATCAAGGCACTCTATGCGCCTTCGGCCGAACCGATTTTCGTCAATCTCGATCCCTTCACGGTGAACCTCGCCGATGAGGAAGACGAGGCAATGGCGCAAGTCACCATCGTGCTGCAGATGCTGAACAAGCGTGCCGAAGACATGCTGAAGAAGAACCTGCCGGTCGTCCGCAATGAACTGCTGTTGCTGGTGTCTGCACAGGAATCCAAGAACATTCGCAGCGTGAAGGGCAAGGAGAAGCTGGCCGAGGAAATCGCGGACCGCACCTCGTTCGCCCTGGGCTGGGAAAAGCCCGAGGAAAAATCCGAGGACGAGAAGGCTGGCGAGGGCAAGAAGAAACGTCCTGGTTCAGCAAGCATTCCCGAACCCCGGCCCGTGGTGGCCGTGCACTTCAATCAGCTTCTGGTGCAGTGACATGAGCGAGCAGTACCTGTCGCAAGAGGAAATCGATGCGCTGCTGGACACGCCCGAGGGCGAGTCCGGCGCAACGAAGGAGGCAACCGACACAGCCTCCGGCGACAGCGAGCCGGGCGCATCGACCGACATGGCCGCAGCGGAGTCCGGGGCAGGTACCCCCCTGCCCGGCGAAGCGCGCCCCTATGATCTCGCCCGTCAGGAGCGGATCGTGCGGGGCCGCATGCCTGCGCTGGAACTGATTCACGAGCGTTTCGTGCGCAGCCTGGGGCTGGCGATGTTCGGCTTCATGCAGCGCAACCCCGACATCACGCCCGGCGCGCCGGAGGTGATCCGTTATGCCGATTTCGTGGCATCGGTGGCTGCGCCCAGCAGCATCAACATCATGCAGACACAGCCGCTGCAGGGCAACGCACTGCTGGTACTGGAAGGAGCCCTGGTCAGCACGGTGGTCGACCTGATGTTCGGTGGGAGCGGCCGCCCGATGAAAAGGCACGAAGGCCGGGAGTTCTCCGATACCGAGAAGCGGCTGATCCGCAGGATGGTGGAGCTGAGCTGCGCCGAGTATGGCAAGGCATGGGAAAGCATCCACCCCTTCCGCATGGAATTCAGCCGTTCGGAAAGTCAGCCGCAGTTTGCCAATATTGCCATCCCGAACGAGATGGTGGTGGCAACCCGATTCACCCTGGATTTCAACGGCCAGAAGGGTGACATCCGTGTCTGCATTCCGTACAGCGTTCTGGAACCGATCCGCGACACGCTGTCATCGAACCTGACGACGCAACGCACCGGCGCGGAACGCGACTGGTCGGGTCAGATCACACAGGAAATCCAGCCGGCCAGTGTCGACATGGTGGCAGAACTGACAACCGCCACGCTGACCCTGGGCGAGCTGATGAACCTGCGCAAGGATGATGTCATCGAGATCGAGCGGGGACAACTGGCCGTCCTGAAGATCGGCCAGGTCCCGATGTTCTCGGGGCGTTATGGTGAACACAATGGTCATTACGCGGTACGCATCGATACCGTGCACAACTATTCCGAATCTCATCAGGATTGATTCATGTCCGAGAACACGACCGTGAACACGGAAGACACCCTCATCCGCCAGGACGATGGCAGCGAGCAGCGCAGTGCCGTCGATCCGGCAACCGCAGCCGGCGTGGCCGGCGTGATGAAGAAACTGCAGCAGGGGCCGGAATTCGGCGAGCAGGATCTGGAACGGATTCTGGACATCCCCGTTCAGCTGTCGGTGGAAATCGGCCGCACCCGCACATCCATCAAACAGGTGCTGCAACTGGCGCAGGGCTCTGTGGTGGAGCTGGACGCAGTGGCAGGTGCCCCGATGGATGTACTCATCAATGGCTATCTGATTGCGCAGGGCGAGGTGGTGGTGGTGAATGACCGCTTCGGCATCCGCCTGACCGACATCGTGACGCCGGCCGAGCGCATGCGCCGTCTGAACAGGAACTGAAGATGCGCAATGGCCGGATATCAGCCGGAGCATTTCCGGTTCCAGCCACACTGCCGGGCAACTGCCCTGCTCTCCCCACGGGAGAACGGGCATGAGTTCGGCGCTGGCCTCGTTTGGCGTACTGCTGCTGGTGATCGTGTCGATTCCGCTGGTGCTGTGGCTGGTGAAACGCCTGTCGCAATTGCCCGGTGGCACCGGCAACACCCACCTGAAACTGCAGGCCACACTGCCGGTGGGTACGCGCGAACAGATTGCCGTCATCACGGCAGGAAAGCGCACGCTGGTGGTGGGCATCACCGCCGGGTCGATCCAGCTGCTGACGGAACTGGATGAGCCTCTGCCCGTGGAGAAAGCGGCAACTGGCAGCAACCGCTTTGCCGCAATCCTGCAACAGCATTCTTGAGCGACGCGCTGCATGAGCCGCATGGAAAACCGCATGAAAGCCACCCGCACCGAATCATCATCAGCAAGGGCAAGACCTGCGCTGCTGCTGAGCGGACTGATTGCTGCTGCCGTTGCCGCATGGATGCCGGAAACGGCTGTGGCGCAACAGGCGCTGGGCGTGGAGACCACCACGGCCAACGGCACGACCACGCTGTCGGTGCCGGTGCAGACCCTGCTGTTCATGTCGGCGCTGTCCTTCATTCCGGCAGCGCTGTTGCTGATGACGAGCTTCACCCGCATCATCATCGTGCTGTCGCTGCTGCGTCAGGCACTGGGCCTGCAGGGGTCTCCGCCCAATCAGGTGCTGATCGGCATGTCACTGTTTCTCACGGCCTTCGTGATGTCGCCCACGCTGGATCGCGTGTACCAGGACGCCTGGAAACCCTATTCGGAAAAGCGCATCGAGATCGAGGCAGCGCTGCAGAAAGGCGCTGTGCCCCTGCGTGAATTCATGCTGAAGCAGACGCGCACCGCCGATCTGGAACTCTTTGCACGGCTGGCACGGGTGAAAGTGGATGGCGACCGTGCCCCCTCGGCCGACGAGATGCCCTTTCGTGCCATTGTGCCTGCCTTCGTCATCAGCGAGCTAAAAACCGCCTTCCAGATCGGATTCATGATCTTCGTGCCCTTCATCCTGATCGACCTGATCGTGGCCAGCGTGCTGATGTCGCTGGGCATGATGATGGTGTCACCCGTGCTGGTGGCCCTGCCCTTCAAGCTGGTGCTTTTCGTGCTGGCCGATGGCTGGAACCTGCTGATGAGTTCGCTGGTGGCCAGCTTTGCGCCGTGACAAAATCTGATCCTGCGAGGATCTGCACCATTTTTGCCGTGGCCTGCCAACCGCATTCTTCGTGACACTGGCAGGCGCGATGCCTGTGAGGAGTGAGTTTCCATGACGCCGGAAAGCGTGCTGACCATCGGCCGACAGGCACTGGAAGTGCTGATGTCGACATCGTCCCCCGTTCTGCTGGTGATTCTCGGCGTGGGTCTGGTCGTGAGCATCCTGCAGGCACTCACGCAAATCAACGAGGCCACGCTTTCCTTCGTGCCAAAGCTGGTTCTCACGTCGGTGGTGCTGATCGTGGCAGGCCCCTGGATGCTGTCCTCGCTGACGGATTTCATCCAGCGGATGATTCTGGCCATTCCGGGGGTCATCACCGGTCAGGCCGGCATCTAGGCCCGGATGCCCGTCACGTCCTGACTGCACGGAGTTGTCCACGTGATACTGCTGACCGAGGCACAGATTCTCGAATGGCTGTCGGCCCTGCTGATGCCGTTCTTTCGCCTGCTGGGGCTTTTCAGTGCAGCCCCGCTGCTCTCGTCACGCAACGTGCCGATGCGCGTGCGCGTGGGCACGGCACTGCTGCTGGCCCTGCTGGCAGCCCCCTTCTCGCGCCAGCATGCCCCTTCCTTCGATGACCCGGACATCTGGGCGCTGCTCGCATCGGAAGTGATGATCGGGCTCGCCATCGGATTCGTCTGCCGGATGCTGCTGTCTGCGGTGGAATTGGCAGGGGAAATCATCGGCCTGCAGATGGGCTTCTCGTTTGCAGCCTTCTTCGATCCGAACACCGCATCGAACACCAATGCCATCAGCCGGCTGTTCAACACCATCTCGCTGACGACCTTTGCCGTCATCAATGGCCCGCTGTTGCTGATCGCGGCGACGATGAGCAGCATGGAGCGCATTCCGGCCAGCGAAGGTGCGGAGAAATTCGTGGCACGGCTGGATCTGAGCGCCATCATCACCCAGGTTTTCGAGCTGGGCATGCTGATGGCCCTGCCCTGGATGACGCTGTTGCTGTTCGTGAACCTGAGTCTTGGCCTGATGAGCCGGGTGGCACCGCAACTGAACGTCTTTGCCATCGGTTTTCCGGTGACGATCGGCTCGGGCCTGCTGTTGCTGACGATGGGGCTGCCGATGATCCAGCAACCGCTCAGTCAGGTGTATCAGGCGATCTTTTCCTTGCTGGGAATCTGAATCCGGGCCACTGAAATGCAGGCCCGGCTCCACATGAAGGGGCGCTGTGCCGGCAGATCAATGCTCGACGGAATGCCAGCCTGCCTTCCGATGGCCGAGCACGGTACTTCAACAGCCTGCCACCCCCGCTGCGAGGACTGAAGCCATCTTCAGGCGGATGCCGTCGACGGCGCTGTCAGGCATGGACAGACGCGATTGCGCCCCGCCAGCTTTGCCTCGGTCAGCGCTTCATCGGCACGGTCGAGCACGGCTTCCAGACGTTCTCCCGGTTTAACCACGGTGACACCCGCCGAAAACGTGAGATTGATTTCCTCGGCCCCCGCAGGCACGGTACGCTCTACCACCACCCGCTGCAGACGACGAAGCACGTCCACCGCGGTATCCAGATTGACGCCGGGCAGCAGCAACACGAATTCATCACCGCCGAAACGGCAGCAGCGGTCATCGGGGCGCAACTGACCACGGATGACACCGCCAAAGTAGCGCAACGCATTGTCACCAGCCAGATAGCCCAGCGCATCGTTGATGCGCTTGAAATGATCGAGATCGAGCAAGGCGAGTGCAAAAGGCCGGGCGCGGTAGCGGTTGTTCAGCTGCATCTCCTGCCAGGCCACATCCAGACCACGGCGGTTGAGCAACGAGGTCAGCGGATCGGTCATGGCGACCGTGGTGGTATCGTGCAGTTCACCGGTCAGATCGCTGACACGACGTTCCAGCTCGGTGGCCCGGCGGCAGGCATCTTCCAGCTCGTCGTGCGTGCGCGCCATCCGTTCACGCATGTCGCGTGTACGCGCAACGATTCCCCCCACTACCTCGGTCAGGCCGTCGAGATCGCGGACATCGACGATGCGAACCAGGAACTGATCGAGGGACTCGTGATAGGAATGGCTGGAATCCATCAGTTCGCCCAGATTGCCCACCCACTGGATGAGCATCGTCTTCAGCAGGTTCAGTGCTTCGCGGCGCCCGAGGATGATTTCTCCCTGATGACGGATGCTGCTGCGAAGCGCCTGCCTGGCCTGCTCCAGCTCACCACGATCGACACGTTCTGTAGGCACCGACACCGCTCGGCGCACGGTGGAAAAGGGTTCGCTCAGCCAGTCGTCCTCCCCCGCCAGCACGGGGGCAATATCGCAAAGCGTTTCGATCAGGGCAGTGAGGGAAACGATCAGCCGCTGACGGCGTTCCGCCAGACGCCGCACGCTGGCCAGGGCTCCATCTTCGAGTGATTCAATGATGCCTTCGGGAAAACGGCGTCCGGGACGGTGGGATGCGTGCGGGCGTGCTTCGGCCAGCTTGCGGACTTCGTCCCAGGCACGCGCGTAATTTTCCGGTGTGGGCGGCAGATGGTTTTTCGTGAGATGCAGCAGGGCTGCCCGGGCAAGCCCAACCTCGTGCCCGCGTTCGCTGTCGATTTCCACTATTCCCCCTGATGACCCCGCGCAGACACGCTGATGAAACACCCGGTGTGCGCCATTGGCTGCACGCCGAGGCATCTGCCTGTCTGCTGCTGGGCAATGCCTGCCTTCTGCAAAACCCGTCAATCTAACGAAAAGAATCAGCAGAACATTCCTGGTACGCACCGACGATACCGGCAGGACGAGCAATCGTCTGCCAGCCGGGAGGAGCGGCGGCAGGGCGACGACAGACGGCAGCCCTTGAAGAAGAAAAGCGTCTGCCAGCCCTGGAAACGATGCTTTTATCTGACAGATCGCCCTCATCCCTGTCATGCAGGGTCCGACATGATGGGCTGTTCAACGGGAACGGGATGCCGGAGGTTGGGAGCCGCGGACACCGGACCTTGGCAGAAGACTTCAGGGACAGCTTGCCTGAAGCCCGGGGTCGTCAGCGCTCACGCTGATCGAGCACCTGCGTGAGGCGCTTGACCGACACCTGCACCGGCGTGCGCAGCGATTGCGCGAACAGCGAGACGCGCAATTCTTCGAGCAGCCAGCGGAAGCGTTCGGCCTCGGCATCGAGCTGCATGCCCAGATCACGCTGCCACTGGCGCCAGCGGTTGAGCAGCGGCGCCATCGCCGTCATCTGCTGACGGTCACGCGCGGGATTTTCCCGCAGCTTGTCGAGCCGCATCGCGATCGCCTTCAGATAACGTGGATAGTGGCTGAGCGGCTCGTAATCGAGCGTGTGCAGGAAACCCGGCGGAAAGAGTGCCGCGAGCTGCTGTTCGATGTCGGCCGCCACGTCCTTCTCCAGCCGTGCGCCATTCAGCTTGCGACGCAGCTGCGTGTGCTCGTCGGTGATGGTGGCGAGCAGCTTGGCTATGGCCTGCGCAGTGAGCAGCATGCGCTGGCGCCCTTCCTGCAACGCCGTCTCGTAGGCCGCTGCCGTTTGCGGCACACCGTGTACGAAGCAGCTGCGCACGATGGCCGCCTTGATGAGCTGGGCCGCCAGCGGCATTCCGGAAGTCTGGTTGCCCGGCAGGTTGTTGAAGCCGATTTCGAGGCTGGCGTTCTTGCGCGTGTCCTTCTCGAAGGATTTGACGGCCTCGTTCATGGCCAGCGCAAAGAGGCGCATCACGCCATCACGGTGCTGGCGCGCTGCCACGGCCGGATCGTCGAACACATTCAGCTCCACGCCATCGCCCTTGTCGATGAGCGCCGGAAAGCCGATGAGGCGGCCGCCACCCTTCGTCTCGATTTCGAGCAATTCGGGCAGATCGCCAAATTCCCAGCGGGTGTGACGCACACCGGCGCGGGTGACGGCATCGTTGGCCGACAGGCCGCCGGATGAGCCTGCCTTTACCGTGCTCCCCTGCCCCCCCTTGCCCGATGCGGCTGCGCCCGTGCGTGCTGCTGCGCAGCCGGCAGCCTGCTGCGCGCCACGCCCTGCGGCACCACGGCCGGCAGCGGCATCTGCCTTGCGGACATTTTCTGCTGCGCCTGCTCTGCCACCTTCTGCCTCGCGCCCGTCTGCCCCGACAGGCGACGCTGCCTTGCGGGTAGCGAGCTGAGACGCGATGCGCGAGAACTCGGACTGGAAGGCCGACTGGGCACGACTGCCATAGGCGGCCCGCAGTTGCGACAGCTGCCGGGAAACTGCCAGCACCCGACCGTGCTCATTGACGAGTCTGAAATTCATCAGCATGTGCTCGGGCACGTTCTCGGGGCGGAAATCGCCGGCCTGGATGCGCACGCCGGGCGAGCGCCGCCGCAGGAAGGCAAGCAGCGCCTCGACCAGCGGCTCACCTTCGGGAAGCACCAGCCGGCCGCTGTCTTCCCCCTTCGGAGAAGCGTCGTCGGCCTGCGAACGATCTGCGCC